>JBDLQL010000001.1:0-122286 GCA_039800565.1 Bacteroidota bacterium
GAAAAAGGCTTGTCACTTAATGGCGTAGTTTGTCACGAAAATTAGGACATTTCTGGACATATTAGTACGGAAGGAGAATGAAAATGGAGTTCAAATTGTACAAAATGACATGTTCATTTATTCATTTCTTCAATGTTCACCGGGTTGCTTTTTTGAAGAGAAAAATAGGAGTAAAAAACAATAAAAACGATAACAAAATACAACTATTCGAATATTAGTTTATCTTCGTTTTATCGTTCTTTTTTGTTGCTCATATGTAGCTCAACAATGTCGAAATCTGATGAGTAGTTGCTCATTTGTTGCTCGCGAAAATTTCGAAAAACCGCTCTGGTAAAGGGATACAGGTTTTATCTTTTGTTATCAATTCATGTATCGGCAAATAACCCCTCTACGCCTTCATCTTCTTGATCCAGAGGCGCATGACGATGAGTAAGCAAAGACCAAAAAGGCCAAGCAAGACCGTTTTGTATGGGGTAAAAAAGGCAGGGTAGCTTGCCCCTAAATAGAGGTAAATTGCTGCAATGCACACTTTGAAGGGGATAAACTCGGTGTTTGTCCAGGTCATTTTTTTGTTCAAGAATCCCATGATTTACAGATTTAAAGTTGTGTTAAATCTAAGGCAAGTAGAACCTAAAAAACATGATTTTTGTTAGGATTTTGAAAGTGCGGATCAATCACTAAAATCTGGCAAATATTTCCCTACCTTCGTAGCCTAATTTTTGAAGTTATGAAATTGCGATTACTCGTATTGATCTGCATCAGTGTCTTGAGTGTGAAGCCTTTGTTGGCAGAAGAAGGCATGCTGATTCCGTCCTTGATTGCGGCGTTTGAAAATGACATGAAAGCCAAAGGCATGAAACTCAGTGCGGCCGATATTTACAGTGTCAATTCGACAAGTATTAAAGATGCGATTTTTCAGTTTGGTGGTGGCTGTACGGCCGAGTTGGTTTCGGACAAAGGCTTGTTACTGACTAATCACCACTGTGGTTACAGCCAAATACAGGCACATAGTTCGCTCGAACACGATTACCTTAAAAATGGATTTTGGGCCAAAACCATGGCCGATGAATTGCCCAATCCGGGCCTCACCGCAATGCGAATTGTGCGCATCGAAGATGTTACAGCAGCTGTGTTGGCAGGTGCCAGCTCGAAAGCCGATCAAGCAGCCATTGCCGCAAACATTAAAAAATTAGTTGCTGCAGCCATCGCAGGCACGCATTACGAAGCCGAAATCAAGCCGTTTAATTATGGCAATGATTATTATTTGATGGTCAAAGAAACTTTTACAGATATTCGATTTGTCGGAACGCCGCCCAATTCGATTGGGAAGTTTGGTGGCGATACTGACAATTGGGTTTGGCCACGCCATACTGGCGATTTTTCGGTGTTTCGGATTTATGCGGGCAAAGACAACAAACCAGCCACTTTTTCGAAAGACAACCAGCCATACAAGCCGCTGCATTATTTGCCCATTTCGTTTCAGGACCGCAAAGAAGGCGATTTTACAATGGTGTATGGTTTTCCGGGCCTTACTGAGCAACACGTGGTTTCTGAATACCTCAAGTTTATTATTGAGCAAGAGCGTCCGGCACGCATCGAGATGCGCAACCATTCATTAGCGGCAATCGATGCCGGCATGAAAGCTTCTGACTTAACACGCATTCAGTACTCGGCCAAGCAGGCCAGTATTGCCAATGCCTGGAAAAAATGGATTGGCCAAATTGAAGGGCTCAAAAATCTAGACGCTGTTGAGCTCAAGAAAGACGAAGAAGCACGTTATTTGGCAACAGCCGCCAGTAAGCCTGAATGGAGTAAATATGCCGAAGCGCTCCAGAAACTCAATGCCATGATGGCCGAAGGCACAAAAGCCGAATACAAGTATGCGTTGGGGGTCGAGTATTTTTCAGTAGGCCCTGAGTATTTTAAATTGGTCCGAAGTCTAGAAGACTTGCAAGCCAATTATACCAAATACGCGGCGAACAATGAACTAAGTAGTGTACTCGCAAAAATTCAAACGAGTGCCGATGGCTTTTTTAAAAATTACAATGCCGAAGTGGATCGTCGCATCTTTTTAGACCTGACGACCTTGTATTTAAATTATAGTGGTCAACAATTGGAAGGCAAAACGATTGAGGAATTGACAAACCTGATTTATTCAAAATCGGTCTTTACCGACGCATCCCGATTTAACGCATTTTTAGCGGGTTTTTCGTCAAAATCACTCAAAAAACTCGAAAAAGACCCGGGTTTTATGCATTTTAATCAGTTTTTTATCCCGTTCCGAAATGAAGTCGTTCCTGCTTACAAGACCTTTCAGATCGATGTCAATAAATGGATGCAAGTCTATGTTGAAGGAAAATACACGATGTTTCCGAACGACAAGCATTGGCCAGATGCAAATTCTACCTTGCGCATTACCTATGGGCAACTTGAAGGCTCGGCTCCTACCGACGGCATGCGTTATACCGAGCATACGACGTTAGACGGTATTGTAGCCAAATACAATACCGGAAATCCGGATTTCGAATTATTGCCACGCATGCTCGAGTTACATGCGGCTAAAAATTATGGGCCTTATGCACAAGGAAACGAATTATGGGTCTGTTTTACGGGTTCTAATCACACAACAGGCGGTAATTCAGGCTCGCCAGTTTTGGACGAAAATGGCTATTTAATGGGGCTTAATTTTGACCGCAGCTGGGAAAGTACCATGAGTGATTACCTGTTTGATCCGAACCGTTGCCGCAACATTGTTGTCGATATTCGCTACGTGTTGTGGGTCATGGATATCTATTCTGGAGCCAAACACTTGGTCGATGAGATGACTCTAATCAAAGAATAGTCTATATTTGCTTTTTATTTTCAATTATTTTGCGCTTCCTCGAATGAAGAACACCGTATTATTTTTGCTTTTTAGCTTCCTGATTGCCTTTGCTGGCAATGCCACAAAATCACCAATTGTTTATTCTAAACGCATTGAAGGTTTTCTTGTCGATTTTAAAACCAAGCGATCTGTCGACGAAGTCGAAGTGCGTTTAAAGTCAAAGGTTACCGGAAAGGTTTATACGACCGAGACCGATGCTGACGGAAAGTTCACCTTTCGTCACGTGCCAATTGGTGAATCCGTTTTGATGCTGACCGACAAAGATTACCGTTCTGATACGTTAAAGGTATTTCAAACCAATGCTAAAGAGCATTTAGTGCATTATACGTTTAGCCAAACGCAACCTTTCGAGGCGCAATTGAAAGTTTCATGGATGTTCAATTGGGGCGATCGCAAAATCAAGAAGCACGGAAAAGTAATTATTGAAGAGCATTTTTGGTCGCACATGTTGGCCCGTGTTATTTTGATTATTTACGGAGCCTGCTTGGTCTTGATTTTCTTCTATAGTGTCATTCAGTTGAATTTAGCGATTGCTTATGTGCGCAACCGCAAAAAACAACAAGCGCGCAAAACTCCAGCTTTTAATTTGGCCAATGCGCCAAAAGTAACTGTTCAGTTGCCAATGTTCAACGAAATGTATGTTGCCGAGCGCATCATCGAAACAACGGCCGCCATGGACTACCCGCGCGACAAATTTCAGATTCAGGTGCTTGATGACTCCACCGACGAAACCAAAGACATCATTGCAAAAAAATGCGCCGAAGTCGCAGCACGCGGCATTAACATTCAGCACGTGCACCGTGTCGATCGCACGGGCTATAAAGCAGGGGCGCTCGACGCAGCCATGGATAAAGTTGAAGGTGAGTTTATTGCCATTTTTGATGCAGACTTTGTGCCGGCTCAAGATTTCTTGTTGCGTACCATTCCGTATTTTAATGCCGACAATATTGGAGTGGTTCAGACCCGTTGGGGGCACCTCAATAAAAACTATTCGTTGCTTACCGAGCTTCAAGCTTTTGGTCTTAACGGGCATTTTGCAATTGAGCAAGGCGGACGCAACGTCAGTGGGCATTACATAAACTTTAACGGAACGGCTGGTGTATGGCGTCGCCAAACCATCGATGATGCAGGCGGTTGGGAACACGATACCATTACCGAAGACCTCGACCTGAGTTACCGAGCGCAGATGAAAGGTTGGCGTTTTGTTTACCTCGAAGAGGTCGAATCACCAGCTGAGTTGCCAATCACGATGTCGGCCCTAAAAAGCCAACAGCACCGTTGGATGAAAGGTGGTGCAGAAGTGTTCATCAAAATGTGGAAACGCTTGGCATTTACACGTGGGCTCAAACTCATGGATCGTGTGCATGGCTTGGCGCATTTGTTCAATTCATCGGTCTTCTTTTTCATTCTGATTTTGTCGTTACTGAGTTTGGCCGTCTTGCACATCAAAGACTCGTTCTCAGACCTCAATGTGTATATTAAATACGGGATGTATTTCTTCTCAAGTACTTTATTCTTGGGCTTTTATTACTGGAATTCGTACCGCGACAAAACGGGTCATTTCTTTACAGATCTTTTCCGCTTTTTAGGCCGTTTTGTACAGTTCTTGACCGTTTCAATGGCTCTTGGTCTCAGCAATGCGGTGGCGGTAATTGAAGGTTATTTAGGGATTAAAAGTTCGTTTGTGCGCACGCCTAAATTTAATGTGGCAAAGAAAGATGAGTTTAAAGGCAATAAATACGATAAAAAGAGCCTTTCAATCATTAATATTTTGGAAGGTACATTTATGGTGGTATTTGGCTTTACAGCCATTAACCGTGCACTTTATGGCGATTTAGGAATGGTTCCATTCCACTTGATGCTTGCGATTGGTTATGGTATTATTTTCTTTAATACGCTGAAAGAAAACCGTACGCAACAGGCTTAATTTTCTTTGAGGATGCTAAGGCTTTCGAGCCGGGTGTCTGTTTTTCCACTTCTAAATTGAAAGCTACAGCGGAAGCTTTCTCCTTTTGTGACATATGAGCCGATTGCAGCGCCATTAGGGTCGGTGCTTTTGGCTTTATAACGAAACACAAAAACGCCTTTCGGATGTTTTTGAAAGAAAGACTGTAAAATCATTTCTGCCTGAGAGACGGCATAGACGGCTTCCGAACCACTGATATTCAAGACCAATTTGTCGCGACTGAGTGCCACAATGCTATGGGCATCGTTGCTTTCCATGCCACGCTGAATGGTGGCGTAAGGAAGTTCGGTCTGACTGCTCAAACAAAGGCAAATTCCGGCCAAGAAACCATAGAAAAGATTCATGCCGCAAACTTAACAAAAATGATGCCGCAAATTTCTCTAAATTTGTGTTCTAGCTCAGGTGTATGAAAGCTCTACAAGATCAACTCGTCATTTACAATAGTCTCAAAGGTGAAAAGGAATCCTTTGTTCCGTTACAACCCGGAAAAATTGGTATGTATGTGTGTGGACCTACGCTTTATAGCGAGCCTCACATGGGAAACATGCGCACCTTTATCAATTTTGACATGATATACCGCTATTTAGTGCATCTTGGTTTTCAGGTCAAGTATGTGCGTAACGTCACCGATGCAGGGCACATTACAAATTCGGCTGGTCAAGAAGTGGATAGTATTGGTGCCGCTGCAAAAGCAGAGCAGCTTCAATCACTCGAAATTGTATACAAATATGCTGTTAAGTTTCAAGAACTGCAGCGCATTTACAACATGTTGCCGCCAAGTATTGAACCAACTGCCACACAGCATATTCAAGAACAAATCGAAATCATCGAACAAATCATGGCCAATGGCTATGCTTATGCAGTAAATGGTTCGGTTTATTTTGATACCAAACGTTACATGCAAGATTACCATTATGGCACCTTAAGCGGGCGAAAGGTTGACGAATTAGAAAACGAAACCCGCATGCTCAATGCGCAAGACGAAAAACGTTTCTTTGCTGATTTTGCACTCTGGAAAAAAGCGAATCCGGAAGACATGCAAATTTGGCGTTCGCCTTGGGGCGACGGAAACCCTGGTTGGCATATTGAGTGTACGGCCATGAGCACCAAATATTTGGGCAAACAATTTGACATACATGGTGGTGGCATGGACCTTAAGTTTCCGCACCACGAAGACGAAATTGCACAAAGTTGTGGCTCGTTTGGTTGCAATCCAGCACGTTACTGGATGCATGCCAACATGCTCAATGTCAATGGCCAAAAGATGTCCAAATCGTTTGGCAATTACTTTTTACCAAAACAAATCATAGAAGGAAGTACCGGTTTGTTCGACAAAGCCTATTCGGCTAATGTGGTCCGCTTTTTTATGATGCAAGCCCACTACCGCAGCAATCTAGATTTTACCCAAGAGGCACTCAATGCCGCAGAAAAAGGATTGACTAAATTAACCGAAGCGCTTGCCACACTTGATCGTCTTGCAGCGTCAGCGCAATCAACTTTTGATGTCAATGCCCTTATTGCGTCGTTTTACAAAGCCATGAACGACGATTTTAACGCGCCTATTTTGGTGGCCAATTTATTTGAAGCCACCCGCCTCATCAATTTGGTAAATGATGGTAAAGAACAAATTTCTGAAAGTGACCTGCACTTGTTAAAAGAAAAAATGTCCGATTTTGTCTTTGCCGTTCTTGGCCTACAAAAAGAAAGTACAGGAGCAGAAAGTCGCTTAAGTCCGGTTATGGATTTAGTGCTCGACTTGCGCCAAGCTGCCAGGGCCAACAAAGATTGGACGACCTCCGATCAAATTCGAGATGGATTGGCAGCAGCAGGTATTGTTGTAAAAGACGGGAAAGACGGGACAACCTGGAGTTAGCCGCGTTGAAGTTGCGCCAAAACGCCATTCCACAAAGCGTAGCGTTTTTCGAGCGCTTGAATCGAAACTTCGGTAGCTTCTTGCCACTTTTGTAAATCGTCACCACAAATTTCTTGCATCATTTTCAGTGAAATTGGGCCATGGTCATCGCCATCAACTTCAATGTGTCTTTCTAAATAATAAAGAAGTTGATCAAGTTGCTGTTGCCCTTGACCTTGCATTTCGCGCAACATTTCGATAAACATATCAGGGATAAGGTCTTCGCGTCCAAATGTAAAAACGGCTGCAATTTTGTGAAGTTGTCGGCTTTCAATAATTTCAAAGGTAAAGCGAACAAATTCTTTGGTTTCGTCAGTGATTTGAAGCGGATAAAGTGCTTCGTCTAGGGTTTTGCCATAATATAACCATTCAGTGAGTTGATGAATGGGAAGGGTGTCGGCCCCAATTTGTTGCATGGCGGCTAAATACAGTTCAAAATGGCTGGCTACATTTCCTTCCTGATCGATGTCACTTTCTTCACCCAATACGATTTCATTGATAAAGCGGCGGGTTTGTGGCGAACCTTTTGGGCTCCAGGGAACCTCGACGCATGTAAGTTCACGTTGTAGGCTTTTTAATAGGCTCATGAAGTCCCACACAGCAAATACGTGTTGTTCCATGAACGAACGAAAGTCTGCGATGTGTTGGATTTGGCCATACATCGGGTGGCGAAGTAGTTGGCCCCGAAGTGGGCTTATCGCCGAATTTAGTTTTTCAAGATGCGCATCCATATTTTAGCAACAAGAAGGCGTGAAATTAGTTCAATCGAATGCCAAGTTCTTTTAATTGGGCCTCGTTAAGTGGCGACGGCGCATCGATCATGGTATCGCGACCTGAATTGTTTTTAGGGAAGGCAATGTAATCACGAATTGATTCGGAACCCCCCATGGTAGCAACCAAACGGTCCAGACCAAAAGCCAAGCCGCCGTGCGGTGGCGCACCGTATTCAAAAGCTGACATCAAAAAGCCAAATTGTGCTTGGGCTTCTTCTTTGCTAAAGCCTAGTAAGTCAAACATGCGCGATTGCAACTCGCGGTCGTGGATGCGGATCGAGCCACCGCCCAATTCGACGCCGTTCATGGCGAGGTCATAGGCATTGGCACGTACTTTACCAGGTTCGCTTTCGATGAGGTGCATGTCTTCGGGTTTTGGCGAGGTAAACGGATGGTGCATGGCATGGTAACGCCCGCTCTCTTCGTCCCATTCTAAAAGTGGGAAATCGAGTACCCAAAGGGGTTTAAATACATTTGAGTCTCTTAAACCTAATTGGCTGGCAAGATGCAAACGCAATTCGTTGAGTTGTTTGCGTGTTTTGGCAAGTTCTCCAGACAACACTAAGAGTAAATCTCCTGGTTTGGCATTGGCTTTAGCCGCCATTGCTTGAAGGTCTTGTTCCGAATAAAATTTATCGACACTTGACTTGAAGCTGCCGTCTGTATTACATTTGATATACACCAAGCCTTTTGCACCGATTTGCGGTCTTTTGACCCATTCGGTGAGTTCATCGAGTTGTTTGCGGGTGTATTCAGAGCAGCTTTCGGCATTGATGGCCAACACACATTCGGCCGTATTGAAGACCACAAAGTCATTTTGTTGAGCCAGGTTTGTAAGATCAACGAATTCCATTCCGAAACGGATATCTGGTTTGTCAGAACCATAGCGCTCCATGGCTTCGGCATAAGTCATGCGTGGGAAGGCCCCTTCAAACTTGACACCCCGAACGGTTTCAAAAACATGTTTAATGAGTCCTTCAAACGTTTCGAGGATGTCGTTTTGCTCGACAAACGCCATTTCGCAGTCGATTTGAGTAAACTCTGGTTGACGGTCGGCACGAAGGTCTTCGTCACGGAAACACTTCACAATTTGATAGTAACGGTCAAAGCCACTAACCATGAGCAATTGCTTGAAGGTTTGTGGCGATTGTGGCAAGGCATAGAATTGCCCTTCGTTCATGCGACTTGGCACCACAAAATCACGTGCGCCTTCGGGTGTCGATTTAATAAGGACAGGAGTTTCTACGTCTAAAAAGTCTTTTGAATCGAGGTACTTGCGTGTTTCGAGTGCAACCTGATTACGCAAGCGCAATTTTTGCTGTACCGGACCACGACGCAAATCGAGGTAACGGTATTGCATGCGCAGTTCGTCGCCACCATCGGTTTCGTCTTCGATGGTAAACGGTGGCAATTTAGCCGCATTTAAAACGGTCAATTCGCTCACATTGATTTCAATGGCTCCGGTCGGAATGTTGTTGTTTTTACTACTGCGTTCAATGACGTTACCGTTTACTTGAATCACAAATTCACGGCCAAGTTTGCGCGCTTGTTCGCAAAGGCTGGCATTGACTTCCATGTTGAAAGCTAATTGAGTAATGCCGTAGCGGTCACGCAGATCGACGAAAGTCATGCCACCGAGGTCGCGCGAACGCTGTACCCAGCCAGCTAATGTTACTTCTGTTCCGACGTGTTCGAGTCTTAATTCTCCGCAAGTGTGTGAGCGATACATATCCTTTGTTTTTAGAAGCCACAAAGGTAAGGAATCTCACTTAAACCCATTTCGCTTTAGGTACGAAGTATCGACTAATGCCTCGAAAAAAGAAAGAAGTTGTCTTTTTTCTTGAACACTGAGGGTAAATGCATGGATGCGAGGGTCTTGTAACGAATGTTTTTGCCCTCCTTTTTGGTAATGTTCGAGCACTTGTTCGAGTGTTTGGAGATGTCCGTCGTGCATGTACGGAAAGGTGAGTGGTAAATTGCGCAAAGAAGGCACCTTGAAGCTGCCTATTTCAGAAGAATCGTGATGGATTCGGAAGCGACCTTGATCGGACTTTCCTGCATACGAAGCATATAGGCCATTGTTTGCGGCCGTAAACGTGGTAAAATAAGGAGCCGGATGGCATTGCGTACAGTAGAGTTTTTCAGAAAAAAGCTTCCATCCTGCTTTTTGGTCTGGGCTCATGGCTTTTTTATGTCCGGCCATATACTGATCATATGGCGCATTCATACTTAGCAAACTGCGTTCGAAGGCAGCAATGCTACGCGTCAGTACCCAGGCGTCAAAGTCACGATTAAAAATGCGCTGGGCAGCGGCTTGGTACTCAGGAATGGCGCGCAGTTGTTTGATGAGAAGTTTCATGTTATGCCCCATTTCGACTGGCTCTTGAATCGGAACAATTACCTGTAATTCAAGACTTTGTAAATGCGCATCGAACATTGCTGTTTTTAAGAAGGCTGCATTAAGAAGGCTTGGCGCATTCCGCTCGGTATGTTGTCCGTTGATGCCTTTACTAGTAGCAAGCTGGTCTGTAAAGGCCTTGTGTGGGTCGTGGCAAGAGGCGCAAGAAACGCTTTGATCGGCAGATAATCGTTTGTCAAAAAACAACTGACGACCTAATTCTATTTTTTCTGCACTTTGAAGGTTGTCTGGTGGTGTTGGGACAACAAGCTGCGTGTTAAGATCGACACTTGCTCCACAGCGAAGTAACGCAAAGACGAGGAAGCTACCAAGGGCGATGCTATAAAACCCTTTGCCCATTTTTTAAGGAATGAAAATACGCTCGGTTTGTGTGGCATTGGCGCCCTGTATCTTGAGCACGTAAATGCCAGAACTCAACCCAAAATGAAGCGAACCACTCGGTTGCTGGAGTTTGCTTTGATGAACCAATTTTCCGGCGGCATCGGTGATTGTAAATAGTTGGGATTGAGAGAGTTCCGAATATTGAAGCGTGAACGTGCCATTTTCGACGTGAACGCTATGTGAAAACCCTTTGGCTAGTTGGAGGCCAGCAGCGGCACTTTGCGTAAATACATTTTGGCTATTGACATTGGCCATAATACTCACATTTAGCCCTGTTTCATCGTGTAAAATTCCGGCAGATGCCAAAGGAATGTTGTTGAGCCAACGATCGACGTGGCATTCTAAGGCTAAATCGAGTTGCGTTCCTGTTTCACTGGCCACAACCGGCATACTGACGGTGCGTTGGTTGCTGTTGCCTAAATTGTGCAATTCAAAATAGCTATTTGGTACACCATCGTTGTTACTGTCGGCATTGCCACCAACAACCATGTGCATATAGCCCCCTGACCAGCCCCAATACATGCTCGGGCTCTGAAAACTAAGTGCATGGGTTTCTGGATAAAGCGAAATGTCAATAGCGGCACTACCTGCCTGGGTATTGTAACGCTTAGGTACACCTACCATGAACGAAAGTGCTTCGATTTGTTGGATTGGAAGAAAACCTAAATACACGTCGTATTGATCGGCCTTGATTAAAAAAATGTCGGTCGAAAGGTATAAATCTTGGCCACCGTCATGAAGAATATGAATGTCAGAAAGGTAGTAATTGAGGTAATCGAGCTCGACGGCTGCACCGTCGTTGCCGATATAAGTGGTATTTAGTGCAAAATCTTGTGTTCCGAACATGGGTTTGAGTTGCAAAAAAACATTTTTCTGAGCCAGGCTGATTCCAGAAAGACTCAAGACGAACAGTAAGAGGTAGTTTTTCATGCGTTGGGTTTTCTAAAAATATACAAAACCTCGCTTTTCATGAGGCGGAAACGTTCGATTTGATCGGCAGAATAGTGCGCGTGTAAATCAAAGATTTCGGTTGTAAAGCCTACTTTTTCGAGGTAGCTTGGATAATCTTTGCCAAATAATCGGACGTGGTCTTTTTGCCAATAATGGCGTTCGCGCTCTTCCGGTGAAATGATGCTTGGATCTTCATAAGTTGTCTCGCGACTAAAATCTTGAGGAACTTGCAGAATGGCCCAGCCACCAGGTTTCAGTACGCGATAAAGCTCAGCCATGCATTGAATAGGGTCGGCGACGTGTTCCATAACGTGGTTGCAAAAAACCACATCGAAACGCTTGTCTTCGAGCGGAATTTGGTGCAAATCAAAATGCAGATCGGCAATTGGCGACACCAAATCGGCGCTCAGGTAGTTGAGGTTTTTTTGAGCTTTGAATCGGTCAATAAAGCACTGCTCTGGTGCCATGTGCAAGACGTCCAATTGAGGAGCCGTAAAAAAATCAGAATGCGATTTAAGGTAAAGCCACATGAGGCGATGGCGCTCTAAGGTGAGGTCATAAGGACAAAGCACGTTGTCACGATGTGCAACATCGGAGCCGTACGACAAAAACTTCGAAAACTGATGTTCGCAGACCGGACACTCCACTTTGTTGCCTTTATAGAGGTAAGGAGCAAATACACGAAACACGTAGCTCAGCCGAATCAAAAGCGGCCGAGGCAATCGATTTAATAGAAATTTATAGAGTCGCTTCACGCTTCAAAGTTAAGCTTTTAAAGACAGAATATATGTACTTTTGTCCGAAATCTAGCACGCACTGATGGCTCAAGAACCAATTGCTCCACAAATTGTAGAGGTACTCGAAACACATGGCCATAAACGCCTCGACCCTTATTTTTGGATGCGCAATCGTGATTCAAAAGAAGTGTTGTCGTATTTGAGCGCTGAAAACACGTATGCAGCCGCTTATTTTAAAAACCTTGACCCACTAGTAACTTCTTTACTTCACGAATTTGAGCAACGAATCGATCCGAATGAAACCAGCGCACCGTTTGTACTCAATGGGTATACGTATCAAATTCGACAGCTAGAGGGCTTCGATTATGCGCAAATTTATCGCTATGAAGATGAAGAGCACGCTGTGTTGTTTTTTGATGAAAATGAGCGGGCCAATGCCCATTCTTTTTACGAATTAGCAAATTGGTTACCCTCTCCTGACAATCAACTTTTGGCCGTTTGCGAAGATTTTGTAGGCCGTAGAAACTACGAAATTCGCTTTCGATCAAACGGAACGTATTTAGCGGATGTATTGACAGAAACAAGCGGAAACTTGGTCTGGGCCAACGACAACAAAACGGTTTATTATTCAAAAAAAGATCCGGATACACTTCGTGAGTATTTAATCTATCGCCATACACTCGGTACACCTCAACACCAAGACCATCTTGTCTATGAAGAACGCGACGAAAAGTTCAGTGTTGACCTCAGTAAGTCACTGACTAACAAGTATCTATTCATAGAATGTAATAGTGCAACAACTTCAGAAATTTATTTGCTCGACGCCGATCAAGCAACTGCAAACGCGCAACTCTTTTTAGCGCGATCGGAAGGCCATCTTTATGAGCTTGCGCACCATGAAACCGGTTTTTACTTGTTAAGTAACCACAACGCGCTCAACAATCGTATCCTTTTTAGCGAAACAATTCCAAAGCAACTGTCTGCTTGTCAAGAAATTGTGTCGCACGATTCGTCAATCCTTCTCGAAGGGCTACATGTTTTTAAAGCGCACCTTTTGATTGAAGAACGTGTCAATGGCTTGCGCAAACTCAAATTAAAAGCGATAGAAAGTGGGCAAGAATCGTATCTAGATGTTGAGGGCGAAACCTATTATTTAGGTCTTTCCTTAAATGATGATTATTATACGGATTCAATTTATTATGTAGTTAATTCGTTGACGACCCCCTTAAGCGTTTATACATACAATTTGAAATCGAAAAAGCGCGCTACCTTTTTCGAGAAAAAACTCAAAGACCCGCATTTTTCACCAGACAATTATTGTTCGCAACGATTATGGGTAACTGCAAATGACGGCTCTCAACTTCCGGTGAGCATTGTGTATAAAAAAGGCACGGTATTAGCTGAGGCTCCGTTGCTTTTGTATGGTTATAGCTCTTACGGCTACACCATTCCTGATGTATTTAGCCCAACGCGCTTGTCTTTACTCGATCGCGGTTTTGTCTATGCAACGGCGCATGTTCGTGGCTCTAAATACTTGGGCGAGCAATGGTATCAAGACGGTAAGTTTGACAAAAAAATAAACACCTTCACAGATTTTTGTAATGCCGCTCAATTTTTAGGTCAAATGGGTTATTGCGATGCCACGCGCATTTATGCAAACGGAGGCAGTGCAGGCGGCTTATTAATGGGAGCAATTAGCAATATGGCACCTTATTTATTCAAAGGCGTTGTCTCTGAAGTTCCATTTGTCGACGTACTTACGACGATGCTCGATGAGAGCATTCCATTGACGACACTCGAATACGAAGAGTGGGGAAATCCTAACGAATGGCATTATTATCAGTATTTACTAACCTATTCGCCTTACGATAACCTCCGTCAGATGGACTACCCGGCGCTGTATATTACAACAGGTTATCATGATTCGCAGGTTCAGTATTGGGAGCCTGCAAAATATGTAGCCAAATTAAGAACACTGCGCACCAATCAGGCACCATTAATTTTTGAATGCCACATGGATGCAGGCCATGGCGGTGCGTCTGGCAGAAGTAATGAACGAATCGAACGAGCTAAAATTTATGCGTTTATCTTGGACCTTGAAGGCATTCGTGAGTAGTTTGCTCTGTTGGACTCTATTGTCTACAGCTTGGGCTCAGCGCGATTCTTCGTTGCTGAAATCGTTTCGGCACCGCGCCATTATGTATACCGATTTGGGCTACACTTCTTCGCCTTATTACGTGGATTATCCCTTTACCAGTCAGATTGATCACTTAGCCTACAAGAATAATTTTAGTCCATTTTTAGCAGTGGGCTTTGCCTACAAATGGCTCAGTTTTCGGGTTGGTTTTCCCATCATCGGAAACATCAAACCCACCAACAAATTTGGTAAAACGTCTCAATATAATTTTGGCTTTGATTATACATACAAAAAGATTTGGTTTGATTGTGAATTTAAATCTACGTTTGGCTTTGCCATTAAGCATGCGCTCAATTGGGATTCGACACTAAGTAATCAGTTGCCACATCAAATTTTACCAAAAGCCTATTCCTTTAATGCCATGGTCAATGGCTGGTATTTTCACAATCCAGATTTTCAAATGAGTGGGCTGCTCGGTAAACGCGCACATTATGAAGGCCAAATAGTGACTTGGTATTTAAAAGGCAGCTTTAATGTCTTTGGATCTGGCAATTCAGCAGGGCCACTGATTCCGACCCAGCTTGCAATTCCGACCCAAAGCGTGACCCAACTTCAGCGCTTACAGGCCATCGATATTGGTGCCATCCCAGGTTTGGCGTATGTCAACCGCAAAAACAATTTTCAGCTTGGTGGATGGGCTGGAATAGGACCCGTCTTACAATTAAAAAGTTATGCAACAATAGACATGTCTAAAACAATGCTTGGATTTGCACCTCGTTTTGATGTGCGCTTATTAGGTGGCTACACTTCAGACGAACGCTTTTTGTTTTTAGTCACGGATTTCGACAACAAAAGCATCCGTTTTGACCAATTGCATTACCGTCAGTTTTTTTATAGTGTAAAAATAGTTGCTGGTTACCGTTTTCCTGAAAAGAAAGCCCATAAACACTAACGAAACGGCCAGAAACTCACTTCTTTCGCTCCATACTTTATCCGTAATTCGAGGTTTTTGGGCGCTTCTTGTAAACGGATGGAAATGTCTTTTCCGAGTAGGGTTTTACCGATATAATGTTCAATTTCTGTAATGTATTCGGGGTGTTCGATACCATCAACATATGCACTTACTGAAGTGGTTTCAGTTCCATTGACTTGAATCAAATACGAGGTCGCTGATACTGGAACAAGACTCACAAATCCGTTTTCTTTTTGCAATTCTTTCTTCGGGTAAATGAGCGGAATTTTCTTTTTGATACTGCTTCCTTTGACAGGAATCCACCCCTTTTCGTTCACATCGATTTGCGGAAATTCGTTCATGGATTTGGCGGCACTTGGGTCTAATTTCCAAACCCGAATGTAATCGACCAAATAGCTTGCCGGAAAAGGTGTTTGGGCATTTGGGCCCGGATTAAATGCGTAACCGTCGCGGGCTATCGCTAAATTGACAATCACATTCATTGGGGTCGAAAAATCGCCATCGAAATGAGAAACCGGAACGCCATTGACAAAATATGTCAATGAATTTGGCAACCACAGCCCTGAATAAATGACGGTATCTTGCGCCACTTTTTGCTTCATGCGTACCCAACCGCCCCAGTCTTTTTTTACACCAAAAGCTCCCGGAACGTAATCTTTGCGTTCGGGCAAATGGATGTCTACATGGACGTCATTTGGGCGTTCGCCTTTGCATTCCATGATGTCAATTTCATCTTTTCCATTTTGCCCAAAAAGCCAAAAAGCGGGCCATAGGCCTTGCCCTTCAGGGACTACCGCCCGGCATTCAAAATAGCCATATTTGAAACTTTCTTTGCTCCAAACACAGGAGGTCAGATAGTCAAGATAAACTTCGTTTTTACTGACGTCGAGTCCTAATTCCTTGGCTTGATCTTGGTTAATCATCCAGCCAGGAACACTCGTTTTTTGATGAAATTCTGTGGCGCTTAGTACGAGCCAACCTTGTTTTTGGGCGACCATTTCGGGTACTGCCCATTGGCTTTGATCGAGTAAAAGTCCGCCCCACGGATAGCGCGGATACCATTTATCGAGGTTGATGTTGCGTCCACTAAATTCGTCGCCAAAATGATAATACCACTGCACGACTGAGTCGCTTTTAAATTGAAACAGTACTGGCTTTAATTGGGCATGGGCACAAAAACTTGAAAGTACGAGCAAAGAAAGCAGACCTTTCATCGGTTTAGTATTTGATAAAAATGTTTTTGGCTTCGGTGAAAAAACGCAGGGCTTCCCAGCCTCCTTCACGCCCAACACCTGATGCTTTCACACCACCAAATGGCGTGCGCAAATCGCGTACTAACCATGCATTGACCCACACGATTCCTGCCTGTACGAGGTCAGCGACTCGGTGGGCACGTTTTAAATCGGAAGTCCAAACGGTGGCTGCCAAACCATATTGGGTTGAGTTGGCCATTTCTAACACTTCTGCTTCGGTATCGAAAGGTGTGATCGTCACGACCGGCCCAAAAATCTCTTCTTGATTGGTGCGGCATTGGTAATGCAAGCCTTCGATGATTGTCGGTTCGATATAGTATCCTTCGGCATAGTCTCCGTCAAGAAATTTACGCTGACCACCACATAAAATTTGCCCGCCTTCTTCTTTGGCCAATTCGATGTAGCTTAAGATTTTTTCCATGTGGGGTTTAGAAACCACTGCACCTAACTTGGCGTCGGGGTCTTGTGGAAATGAAACCTTGGATTGCGAGACTTTATGTACGAAAGCCTCTTTGAAACGCTCGTAAATCGGGCGCTCAATAAAAATGCGCGAACCACACAAACAGATTTGTCCTTGGTTCGCAAACGACGAACGAATAGTTGTGGAGAGCATTTCGTCGAAGTCGCAATCGGCAAAAATGATATTAGGGTTTTTCCCACCTAATTCTAACGAGAGTTTCTTAAACATAGGGCCAGCCGTACGCGCAATGTATTCACCGGTTTTTGTTCCGCCCGTAAACGAGATTGCCTTAATTTTAGGATGTTTCACAATTGCATCACCTACGGAAGGACCAGTTCCATGCAAAATATTTAAAACACCAGCAGGCATACCGGCATCGGCAGCCACCTGCCCAAGTAAATACGCAGTATATGGGGTAATTTCTGATGGTTTGGCAATGACACAATTACCTGCTGCTAAAGCGGGTGCAATTTTCCAGGAAAACAAATATAGCGGCAAATTCCAGGGTGAAATGCAGCCCACCACACCAATGGGTTTGCGTGTGGTGTAGTTAAAGCCAATGCCTTCCATTTGATGCGATTCCGAAGCAAAATGTTCGATAGCTGTTGCAAAAAAGTGAAAGTTAGAGACCGCTCTTGGGATATCGACATGTTTGGCCAAACTCAATGGTTTGCCATTGTCTTTGGATTCGGCGGCTATAAATTCGTCCATGCGGGCTTCAATTCCTTTAGAGAGCGCATTCAGAATACGCGCGCGTTCTTCGACACCCATGCCTGACCAAATAGGGAAAGCTGCTTCTGCTGTCGCAACAGCGCGTTCAACATCTTGTGCATCCGAATCCGGAATTAAAGAATAAACCTTGCCTGTAGCAGGTTCATAGTTTTCAATGTACTTTCCGTTAATGGGGGGGCAATAAGCCCCATTGATGAAATTGCTTAATTTTTCCATGTCACTACAAATGTACAATATCTACCAATCTGTTTTGATACCTTTGTTGCATGGAAATCAAGGAAGCCCAGCAAATTGTTGACGACTGGATCCAACGCGTTGGTGTCCGTTATTTTAACGAGCTCACTAATACCGCAATTCTCATGGAAGAGGTGGGTGAGGTGGCTCGCATTATGGCGCGTCGGTATGGTGAACAATCTGAAAAAGAATCGGATAAACAACACGACTTAGGCGATGAATTGGCCGATGTTTTTTTTGTCTTAATCTGTTTGGCCAATCAAACTGGAATTGATCTAGAGACAGCCTTACAACGTAACCTTGCAAAAAAAACCAAGCGTGATGCCACGCGTCATCTCACAAACCCTAAACTAAATCATGAGTAATTTTGCCCCAATAGAAAAGGCCTTGCGTGCCGGAAATGCGCTGATGGTGAGTGCCATGCCAGCCACCTATCTGGAGCAGTTGTGGACATTTGTCGATGCACAAATCCCTCAACCCGAAGAAGGTTCGCCCCGCGCCCTGATTTTATGTTTAAATGACGAAGATGCGCGCGCCATTCATGCACAGTTTAGCAAGTTAGCCAAAGCGAAAGACCTAACGGTAGATCTGATTGTCGAAAAAGGGAACAAATTGCAGCAACGCAATGATCTTTTTGACGGCACCGAAATTATAGTCGGCACAACCCGTCGTATTTCAGAATTGTATTTTCAAAATGGATTTAATGTAGCAAAGCTTAAGCTATTTATGGTGCTCCGTTTCGATGAGCAAATGCGCGCAGGTTCAAAAGGAAATATTGTTCGCCTTACCGAAAGTTTGCCAAAATGCAAGGCCCTCTTTTTTACAGCCAATCCGGATGAAGAACGCACCATGGGGTATCTTGATGAGTTTTATCCGAACATTCAGCAGCTTGAATTGTCTGAAGAGGCATGACACGAGATGAATGGGTAGTGGCTTTACGCCCAAAAATTGAAGCTGAAGCCCAGTTTTATTTCCGCCAAAAATCAATGCTTGACAAACGAATTTTGGATTTATTACAGACGCGTTTTCTTTCGTATTAAACCATGTCAAATGCGGCAATAAATACGGGTTCTTTTGGTTCAAAATCGCCTCTAAATACCACATCGACTTCGGCTACTCCAATCAGTCGATGCAAGAAGCCCCAATTAAAGTGGCGCTGTGCTTTTTGGTAAAGCGGGTCTCGGAGGTCATTCCACCAAAGCAACGAATGGCATTTTTTTTCAGCCAAGACGGCTTCAAACAAGCGCTCGATATCAGTTGGCTTTCCAGACGGATTGCAGATTGCTTCAGGAACTAAAAAAGTGTGAGCTTTTGGCTGAATGAGTTTGTTTAAAAAAGGAAGGTACGGAAGTAGTTTTACTTGAATCGAACCAAACTTGCCAGGTAAGCGCTGAATTTCCCAACGTACCTGATGAAAACTTCCGAGCGCTAAAATTTGACCTTGTTCATTGCGCAACACGGCGACTTCACAAGTTTTCAAAAAATAGTCAAAATAACCCGTATAATGGCGGTAGTTTTCTTCGATCAAGGCCCTGCTTTCAGGCCCAATTTTTTCGAAACTTAGCAGTGTTGATTTTTTTGGGAAGAAACGGCTAAATGACTGGGTGGCCAATTTTGCTTTGGTTTGAAAACCAAAGGTTTCGCTCATCCATTTGCTGCGCACATTTTTAGCATCGATATACGCATAACAGTAATTTTGAGTACCAGGATGTGCTGTAGTTATTTCCTGAAAAACCTTTTCGATGGCTACTTTAATACTCGATTTTGGGTTACTGCGTGCCTTCCCATTGGATTGAAATCGTTTGTCGAAGGCAAAGTAACGCAAGTACAAACCGAAGTCGCGTTTACAAAACGTAATATTGGCGATTAACTGACCGCGTCTGCGCAACGAAAAGCTAAGCGGATGATCGGTGTGTTGCACACTTTCTGCAACATCGAGGTGTTTGTATTTGGCGCCATTGGTGCCAAGAACCGTTTGCTCAAAAAGTGCAATTAAATCGGGGCTGATGTCTTCAGAAAATTCGAAATCCATGACACGAAAATACACATTACAATTGATGGTGTAGCCACGTCAACAGTTCTTGTTGTTGGTCGTGTTGCAAGCAAACAAGTACTTCAATACCTTGCTTGGCCAGTGCGTTGGCTGTCGAATTACCCCATGCAATTGCCTTGGCATTTTGTGGCCATTTATTATGGCTAAAAAAGGCGTCAACATTACTCGGCGAAGTAAAGGCATAGACATCAGCGGGCGCTATCGTTTCAGCATTGAAGCCTGTTCGATAGACGCATATCTCTATACAATCTTGTGCAGGAATTGCTTTAGAATAGGTGCGTAGACTTGCTTCAGCTAAAGGAAATAAGGTTTTTTTTCCGGTGCGCCAAGTCGCAAAACGCTTGGCTTCTTGTTCCGGATTTCCGGATTGTTGCGCAATAAAATGAACTTCTTTATGGTGTTTTTCGGCAATTTTTTTGGCGGTTTCGAGCCCTGCACAAGCAATGAGTCCGTCATGCTTGCATTGAGCAAAGAAAAAATCAGCGGCCCGTATACTCCCAAAAAAAATCACCTCTGCCGTTGTTTGGCAAGCAAAAGGCAGCGCCTCAAAAGTCAAAAGACTTTTAGCGAAAAGGGCCCCGCTTTGCTGTAAGACTTGTAATTCGGGGATGAGGTCTTCGGGGTCTTTTGTTATAAAAATCCGCATTAGGATAATTGCTGTAAAAACTGAACGATTGCTGAAACCGAAGTGTTTTTCGGGAAATCATGGAAACTTGCGGCAATATCGGAATGAGGCGCATAGGCGACGTGAATTTGGTCGGGCGCACAATAAACACCTAAGGGCAACTGACAACCACCTTCCATCGCTGCTAAAACACCGCGTTCGCTTGCAATTTGTTGCGCAACATCAGGATGATGTAACTGTGCCAACGCCGCATTGGTGCTGCTGTCGCTTTCTCGGGTTTGTAAGCCAAGAACACCTTGAGCCGGGGCTGGAACAAAAACAGTAGGATCGAGGGGTAGTGTGATCAAATCAGAAAGATCGAGTTGTAGTCGGCTCACGCCCGCATTGGCAAGTAAAATGGCATCGTAAGCTTGCGTGCGCAGTTTTTCGATGCGGGTAGGAACGTTTCCGCGCAATTCTTCGATGTGCAAATCGGGGCGCAGGGCACGTAAAATCGATTTGCGGCGTGCAGAAGAGGTGCCAATTACAGCGCCTTGTTTCAAGCCCCATAATTGAGTTGGGTCTTGAGCTGATGCGCGCATGAGTAGCAATTCGGATGGATCTTCGCGGTAAGAAACGGCCGCAATACACAAGCCTGCAGGCTGTTTGGTTTCCAAATCTTTATGCGAATGCACGGCTAAATCAATTTCATCAGAAAGTAAGGCAGCCTCAATTTCTTTGGTAAAGAAGCCTTTCCCTTCTAATTTATCGAAGCTGAGGTCTTGAATGCGGTCACCTTGAGTGACAATGATTTGAATGCTTACGTTGCAACCGATGGCTTCGAGTTGACGCTTGACAAAATGGGCTTGCCACAGCGCTAAGTTGCTGCCACGTGTCCCGATTCGGATGTTAGTCGGCATGTTTAAGAATGATTTCTTTGGCCAATTTCATGGGGCCACTAATGTATTTTTTTTCGAGGTAAGCCACGACTTTGTCGAGGACTTCTTTGGCTTGTGGGTCAAGTTGCTCGAGTTCTTCTTTAAAAACTTGATCGTAGGCATTGGTACGCAATTCTTTCACTTGTTGTGGCACATCGCGCATTGCCAATTCGACCTGACGTTCTTTGAGTAAATGCTGGAATTCGTATAGGGCATCGGCAATGATGGTCTCTACTTGTGCCAATTCTTTGGAACGTTCTTTTACATTTTCGTTGGAAATGCGTTGGAGGTACTCGATAGAAAGGTACTTGACCGGATGCGCCTCTAAAATGTCCGCATCGAGGTCTTGTGGAATGGCTAAATCAATGACAATTTTTTCAGTGGTTTCGCCTTGAAGTAGTTGGGTGTAACGTTTCGGAGTGATAATAGCCCCTTCTGCAGCAGTACAAGTAATTAAGACGTCAAACCCTTTTGCATACGTTTCGAGTTCTGAAAGTGCGTAGGCGTCGGCATGTATTTCTTGCGCTAATTTTTGGGCGTTTTCTAAGCTGCGGTTAAACACCGAAAAGTTTTTGAATCCGTGTTTTTTTAAAAAGCGGCACATGGTGGTGTTGGTAACGCCCGAACCAATAATTAAAATGCGCGCATCGAGCGGGATGTGCATGTCGCGCATGTGATGGTATGCCAATGAAACAACAGAGACTGGTTTGGTCGAAATACTGGTTTCGGTATAGACTTGTTTGGCTGTTTGGATGACTTGCTTCATGAGCAAACGAATGACGTCGCCACTAAGACCAAGTTCTCGGCAATGTTCGAAAGCCAGGCGAACTTGTGTAATGATTTCGCGTTCGCCAATAATCATGGAATCTATAGAAGAAGCGACCGATAAGGCGTGCTTGACGGCATTTGAGCCCGAAAACGTTTCGGCTCTGCGGACAAATTCTTCGAGCTGAATGGGCACCAATTTCGGATACAGTTCAGACAGCAGTTGGTTGAGAAAAGTGTGGTCGAGTGCTTGCTCTTTGACATAGGTAATTTCGACGCGATTACAGGTAGAAAGAAACATGAGCTCGTTGAGCGCAAGTTTCTCTTTGACGCGATTTAAAATGGTTTGCTGGGCATCTTTTTCGATGTGTAATAAACCAATTTTTGTGACGTCAAGTTGGCGGTGAGTAAAAGCAATAGTATGTAATTCTTGCAGCACGTTCACAATTATCTTTAGCAAAGCTACTTGCTTGATCGTGCGGTTTTGTCATGTAAATGTCATGAACCTTTATTTAGAATGTATTCAAATAGAGTAAGAGCATGTACATTTGCGACATGGATGCACCTTATAAAGCGCTCATTTTAGATCTAGGCGGAGTTTTAATTGACATTGATTATCAAGCAACTACACGTGCTTTTCAGGCCTTAGGCTTGCACCAATTTGAAGCGGCTTATTCGCAATTTGCGCAAAATGCGTTGTTCGACGACTTCGAAATCGGAAAGCTATCGCCTCAGCATTTCATCAATAAATTGCTGACTGCGCTGCCCGCAGGAACAAGTCCAAATCAGGTAGTGGCGGCTTGGAATGCGATGCTTGGTGCGTTTCCGGCTCAAAAAATAGCCCTCCTTGAAAAACTTGCACCACAAGTTCCACTTTTTATGCTGAGCAACACCAATGCCATTCACTGGACACGTGTCGAACACGAATGGAAAAGAGCAAGCGCAAAATCAATGGACAGCTATTTTCAGCGTATTTTTTTATCGCATGAAATTGGCAAACGCAAGCCGGATCAATCCACTTTTGAATGGGTGCTTTCAGAAATTGGTTTTGCTGCTGACGAAGTCTTGTTTATTGACGATAGCCCTCAGCACATTGAGGGTGCTAAAACGCTTGGTTTACAGACACATTTTTATCAAAACGAAGCTGACTTTTACGCACTTTTTTCTTGACACAATTCAACGAGCATTCCGCCTGTCGATTTTGGGTGCAAAAAGGCAATGCGTTTGTTGTCAGCACCGTCTTTTGGTGTTTCGTGAATGAGCACAAAGCCTGCTGCTTTTAAGCGGATTAGTTCGGCATCGATATCCGCCACTTCAAAAGCCACATGATGAAAGCCTGGTCCGTTTTTTTGTAGAAATTTTGCAATAGCCGAATCCGGATGGGTGGCTTCTAACAACTCAATTTTAGATTCGCCGACCTGGAAAAAAGCGGTCATGACGCCTTCAGAAGCCACGCCTTCTTGCTTGTAACAAGAAGTATTTAATAAAGACTCATATAAAGGAATAGCGGCTGCTAGGTCAGTTACAGCAATCCCAAGATGTTCAATGCGCTTCATGTTAGTTGTCGATTTTGATGATTTTTTGCGTCTGGTTGTCAAAGTTGATGAAGTAAACGCCACTGACAAGATTCCGGCAATCGATGCTAGAGGCCACGCCTGTTTTTAATAAATTACCATAGGCATCGTAGACTTCGAATTTAGTTTTGGCTGCCTTCCCTTTTGCTTTAAAATACACATCTGTGTGTACTTTCATTGGGCTAAGGCTGATGCTCGGTAGCCCCGATTCAAAACTAGTCGAACTCGAACTGCGTTTTTGCCCTGTGTTGTCGGTCTGACTAATCCGCAAGGTGTTTTTACCCGAATGCGGGGTCACTTGGAAGGTGTAATTATGAGTGCCCGCGCTTCCTTTTCCTTTTACCTCGCCGACTTCTACCCAACGTTTCCAGCGGTATTGTTCGATTTGGTAATCAAGACTGCCATTTTCTCCGGTGCAAGTCCAATTAAGTGTTCCGTCTTTTTGCGCCGAAATTTTTGTGCAAGTAAATGTGCTTTTGGCCAACAATACCTCTGGATTTAAAAACCGGGGTTCGCATCCCGGATGGTGCTCCAATACAATAAAAATGGGATCACCCTCTTTGAGGTGAAATAATGTAAAATCAATCTCGAAATGTGAGGTCTGGATGACCGCCGGTAATATTTCGCCATTGACCAGCACTTTGCTGACACAAAAACCAAAACCATCAGGTGCAGGCGGGTTGTTGACCAATAAGTTCTTTTCTTGATAGGTCCCTTCCAAAGAAAGTAAAATTTCTTGTGCAGTAAGTTGCTGTGTCAGCAGGGCCATCAAAACTAAAAAAAGTGCTTTCATAGGATGGAAACAAAGATAATCGAAATCGACATCTTTGTGTATTTTTGTCTCATGACTTACGATTACGTCAAAGCATTGCACCTCATTTTTATGGTGAGTTGGTTTGCGGGCCTTTTTTATATGGTGCGCCTTTTCATCTATTTCCGAGAAGCCGCCGACAAATCCAATCCCGAAAAAGAAATTCTGCAAAAACAGTTGCTCATTATGATGCAGCGCTTATGGTGGATCATCACCACACCGGCGATGGTGCTCACTGTAGTTTTTGGTGTC
The DNA here is from genome assembly GCA_039800565.1 of Bacteroidota bacterium. Classification (GTDB taxonomy): domain Bacteria; phylum Bacteroidota; class Bacteroidia; order Flavobacteriales_D; family Crocinitomicaceae; genus UBA952. The sequence goes on from JBDLQL010000001.1 coordinate 24,810, forward strand.
TGGATGCTTTCATTAAATGCAAGCTATTTGTTACAAGCCTCCTGGATGCACCTCAAATTGGCTTTTGTGGCTTTATTGATTGGCTACCATTTTCGCTCTCAACGCCTCATGCGAAATTGCGAGCAGGGCCAGTTGACCTGGAGCTCCGGAAAACTGCGCATTTGGAACGAAGTGGCCACCTTGTTTTTAGTGAGTATTGTCTTTATTGTGATCCTAAAAAACAACCTCAATTGGATTGGCGGAACCCTCGGTTTTTTTGGCGTCGGGATCCTTTTAATGTTGGGCATCAAGTTCTACAAGAAATTGCGTAAAACTACCGCCTGATTGTTCATAAATTACATTGTATCTTCAGAAAGTTTACCTACATTTGCAAAAATTTTTACGCAAACAAGCAAAAATTACTGCAAATGCCGCAATTCAGCAAGCTCCCAACTCTTTTGCAATTCATCGCATTCACGTTGTTTTTCGCATTCTTTACGCCGCAAGTAAATGCAGCTGAAGAAGCGAACTTCAATGTCGGTGAAATGATCATGCATCACATTAAAGATGCACACGAGTGGCACATTGCTGGTCCAGAACATGGCGGTATTAGCGTTTACCTCCCGGTCATTCTCCACGACAACGGTTTCAAGGTGTTTTCTTCAGCACATTTCTATCATGGTAAAGAAGTCGAAGTTCTCGGTAAAGACAGCCTGACGTTTCATTACATGGCAGGTGTTGGCCCGGCCAAAGGTTATGCGCTTTTTCACGAAGAAATTTACAAGCTAAACGCCAAAGGCGAATTGCATTTTGTAGGCGAACACCCGCACAATGCAAGCCCAACAGATTTATCAATTACTAAAAACGTAGCGTCGTTAATCTTTGGCGCCCTTCTAATTTTGGTAATCATGTTGTGTGTGGCTCGTTTTTACCGCAAAAATGGCGCTGTTGCTCCAAAAGGAGCGGCTAAGTTTTTCGAGCCAATTATTGTCATGGTTCGTGACGACATCGCCAAAGCAAACATTGATCACCACAAGTACCACAAATACGTACCTTACTTACTAACCATTTTCTTCTTTATCTGGATCAACAACATGTTGGGCCTTATTCCGATTTTACCAGGTGGAGCTAATCTTACTGGTAACATAACAGTTACCCTCTTTTTAGCAGTCTGTACCTTGCTAGTTACTGTATTTTCAGGTAACAAAAATTATTGGGGTCACATCTTCTGGATGCCAGGCATTCCCGTTCCAATGAAAATCTTCATGATTCCAATCGAGTTGATTGGTATCCTCACCAAGCCATTTGCGCTCATGATTCGTTTGTTTGCAAACATCACGGCAGGGCACATTATTGTTTTAGCACTTATTTCGATCATCTTTATTAACAAGAACATTGGCTGGGCAGGTTTGTCTGTACCGATGGCTTTGTTTATTTCGGTGCTTGAAATTTTAGTAGCCTTCCTTCAAGGTTTCTTATTTGCAATGCTTTCAGCCTTGTTTATCGGAGCCGCAGTTGAAGAGGCACACCATTAATTTGTAACCTTTTAAATTAAAATACAATGACAGGAATGTTTGGTAGTATTGCAGCAATCGGAGCTGGTTTGGCAGTTCTTGGCGCAGGTCTAGGAATCGGTCGTATCGGTGGTTCTGCAGTAGAAGGTATTGCGCGTAACCCAGAAGCAGCTGGTAAAATTCAAACAGCGATGATCATCGCAGCGGCACTTATCGAAGGTGTTGCCTTGTTTGGAGTCGTAGTTGGTCTTCTTGGAGCAAAAGCGTAATTAAACTCAAAAGGAAACCGCAACGGTTGGTTGTGGTTTCCTTTTATTCAATTCAAAAACACACACAAAGATGGATTTAATATTACCTGATTTTGGTTTATTAGTTTGGACAGGACTTGTTTTCTGCCTTTTGTTTTTCTTACTTGCAAAATTTGCATGGAAACCAATTTTAAATGCGGTAAACACCCGTGAGCAAAAGATTTCTGAAGCGCTTGAATTGGCTGAAAAAACCAAAGCAGAAATGACGGCACTCAAAGCAGAGAACGATCAAATTTTAAAAGAGGCACGTGCCGAGCGCGACAACCTTTTAAAAGAAGCGAAAGAAGCTTCGAATGCAATGGTTGAAGCGGCAAAGTCAAAAGCGAAAGACGAAGCGGCTAAAATTGTAGACGCAGCGCGTCAAACGATTACTTCTGAAAAAGCAGCAGCAATGGCTGAATTAAAGCAACATGTTGCGAGCTTGTCATTGGAAATTGCAGAAAAAGTCATTCGTGGTGAACTTGCTTCAGACGAAAAACAAAAAGCACTTGCAGAGAAATTAGCTGGTGACATTCAAATGAACTAATCCATGAAATCAAGTAAATCTGCCGCACGTTACGCGAAAGCGCTTTTAGAGCTCGCACTCGACCAAAACAAAGTCGAAGTCATCGAGTCTAATGTCGCACAATTGATTGCTTTGTCTGCAGAGGCACATGATTTTCATGTGTTCCTAAACTCACCCTTGATTCAGATCGATAAAAAGATTGCAGTAATTCAATCAATTTTTAAAGATTTTGACCCAAGCACGCTTTCTTTTTTGGAATTGGTAACTACCAATGGTCGCGAGGCAGCCATGATTGAAATTGCGCAACAATTCATGGCGCAATTGAAAGCACATCGTGGCATTGTACCAGTTACACTTATTAGTGCAACGCAGCTCGATGAAACTACAAAAAAAGACATCGTAGCTAAAATTCAAAAAGCCATTAATGGCACTTTAGAACTCACTGAAGAAATTGACGCCAATTTAATTGGTGGTTTTATTGTTCGGATGGGTGACCAACAAATCGATGCGTCTGTAGCCAATCAGCTGAAGCGCATGAAACAACAATTCGTATAATCGTCAATTTAGACAACTAATTTTAAGTAAACATGGCAGATATTAAACCAGCAGAAGTTTCGGCAATTTTGAGAGAGCAGCTTTCTGGCTTTCGTTCAGAAGCAGAATTGCAAGAAGTAGGAACAGTTTTGCAAGTGGGAGACGGTATTGCACGTATCTACGGAATGAATGGCGTTCAGTACGGTGAATTAATTGAATTCGACGGTGGCATGCAAGGAATTGCCTTGAACCTCGAAGAAGACAATGTAGGTGCTGTATTGTTAGGGCGTTCATCAAGCGTGAAAGAAGGTGACACCGTACGTCGACTTGGAAAAATTGCTTCTGTAAAAGTTGGTGATGGAATGGTCGGACGTGTTGTCGATACACTTGGTCAGCCAATCGATGGTAAAGGTCCAATCCAAGGTGATTTGTACGAAATGCCAATCGAGCGCAAAGCGCCAGGTGTCATCTTCCGCCAGCCGGTAAATGAGCCATTACAAACGGGTATCAAGGCCGTCGATGCCATGATTCCGATCGGTCGTGGTCAACGTGAGTTGATCATTGGTGACCGTCAAACAGGTAAAACAACAGTAGCGATCGATACCATCATTAATCAACGTGAGTTTTTTGACCGTGGTGAGCCTGTTTACTGTATTTATGTAGCGATCGGGCAAAAAGGTTCTACCGTTGCAGGAATCGTTAAAAAATTAGAAGATGCAGGCGCTATGGCGTATACAACTGTCGTTGCTGCCAATGCATCTGATCCAGCGCCAATGCAGTTTTACGCGCCAATGACGGGTGCTGCAATTGGTGAATATTTCCGTGACTGCGGTAAACCAGCACTTATTGTTTATGATGATTTATCGAAACAAGCGGTTGCTTACCGTGAGGTGTCGCTCTTGTTGCGTCGTCCGCCAGGACGCGAGGCCTATCCAGGTGACGTATTCTACCTTCACTCTCGTTTGCTCGAGCGTGCGGCAAAAGTCATTGCCGATGACTCCATTGCAAAACAAATGAATGACTTACCAGAATCATTGAAAGAAAAAGTTCGAGGTGGTGGTTCATTGACGGCTTTGCCAATTATCGAAACACAAGCGGGTGACGTATCTGCCTACATTCCAACAAACGTAATTTCGATTACCGACGGACAAATCTTCTTAGAGTCTGACTTGTTCAACTCGGGTATTCGTCCGGCAATCAACGTAGGTATCTCGGTATCACGTGTAGGGGGTTCGGCTCAAATTAAGTCGATGAAAAAAGTAGCAGGTACCTTAAAACTTGACCAAGCCCAATACCGCGAACTTGAAGCGTTTGCAAAATTTGGTTCTGACCTTGATGCCGCTACAAAATCGGTACTAGACAAAGGTTCACGTAACGTTGAAATTTTGAAGCAACGTGAAGGAGACCCGTATCCAGTTGAAAAACAAATTGCAATCATTTATGTAGGTACAAAAGGGCTTATCCAAAATGTACCAGTCAATAAAGTGAAAGAGTTTGAAAAAGACTTCTTAACGGTTCTTGAAGCGAAAAATGCCGATACACTTGTGGCATTAAAAGCTGGTAAATACACAGACGAAATTGAAGCTGTCTTGAGCAAAGTTGCAAAAGAAGTCGCTGAAAAATTCGCATAATTTAGCCTCAATTTAGGATCCAATGGCGAATCTAAAAGAAATACGAAACCGCATTAGCTCAGTCGGTTCTACCATGCAGATTACATCTGCCATGAAGATGGTATCGGCGGCCAAGCTAAAGCGTGCGCAAGATGCCGTGACGCAAATGCGTCCGTATGCCGGAAAATTGCGTGAGATTCTCGAGAACTTAAGTGCGAGTCTTGATCTTTCTGAAAATGCATACGCCGAACAACGCGAAGTGAAAAACATTTTAATTGTAGGGATTACTTCAAACCGCGGTTTGTGTGGTGGTTTCAATAACAATATCATTAAGCGTGTCGGTCATCTCATCCAACACGATTACGCTGGGCAAAATGTTAAAGTTTTGTGTTTGGGTAAAAAAATCAAAGACGTTTACAAGCGTACCGATAACTTCTACGAAAATGCCACTTTAGAGGCCATGGAAGATGTCTATGCAGATTTGCGCTTTGAGGTAGTTGCACAGTATGCGGACGAAATCATGGCGCAGTTCCTGAACAAGTCTTTTGATAAAGTGGTGTTTGTATACAACCGTTTTATCAATGCGGCTACCCAAAACATCGAAACCGAGCAATTTTTACCAATTGTTCCGACGGCTTCTGCAGCAGAGGCTGGTGACTACATCTTTGAACCTTCTAAAATGGAAATCGTTGAAGATTTGTTGCCAAAATCAATGAAACTTCAGTTGTACAAAGCCATCCGCGATTCATTTGCGGCTGAGCACGGTGCACGTATGACCGCCATGCACAAAGCAACAGACAACGCAAGTGAATTGCAAAGGTCTTTGAAATTGAGCTACAACAAAGCGCGTCAAGCGGCAATCACCAACGAAATCTTAGAGATTGTTGGTGGAGCAGAAGCGCTCAATTCGTAAAAATAAAAATCCGAATTTTATTCTTGAATCTCCCAATGGAAACGTTGGGAGATTTTTTGTTGGAGAACAGTTTGTACAACCGGACTCGCTGCTTCAAGTACTTCGGCCATGAATGCTTGTAAAAGAAGCGTTCGGGCCGCCGTTTCACCAATCCCACGGGCTCTTAAGTAAAACAACGCATTTTCATCGAGTTGGCCTGTTGTAGAGCCGTGCGAACACTTGACATCGTCGGCATAAATCTCGAGTTCAGGTTTCGAATTGATGCTCGCGTCTGGGCCAAGTACAATAGAGGCATTGGACTGATACGCATTGGTTTTTTGCGCATCTGGGCGCACAAAGACTTTTCCATTGAAAACGGCACTCGCTTTTTCGTCGGCAATCCCGCGGTAATTTTCAAAAGACTCACAATTTGGAACCTGGTGGTCAATGGTAGTATAATTGGCTACGTGTTGTTGTCCTTTGAGTAAATAAGCCCCATTCAAATGTGTTTCGGCGTGTTGACCTGCTACCGCTACTGTTACTTCGTTGCGCACAAATGCGCCGCTTAATGTATAGGTGTTGATGGTAAAATGACTACGTTGAGCTTGTATGATGTGTTCTTTGGCGAACGCGAAATGGGTGTCGTTGGCTGCTTGTAACTTATCGATCTGAATTCGGGCCTCTTCCTGTACATCTATAGTAAGATGTGTATGGCTAAAACTGCAGCTCGCTTGCTGTGCAAAATGTGCGTACCAGATTTTTGCCTCTGCATTCTTCCCAAAAGAAAAATGGTGCTTGTAAAAGAATTTGCCCCCATTATCGACCTGGATAATTTGTATGGGTTTGTCAAGTGTCGTATTGTCTGCAAGGTGCAGTACCAATCCGTCATGGCAATAACGAGAAGATAAAGCATCAAAAACGTCCTCAAGTTCAGTGGTCATGGCATCGTTTTGCTGACTTATTAAAGTCAGACTAAGCCCTTTAGGAAGATCTGAAGGGAGTTCGAACTGCGCGCCATGAATATACACGGTATACGCATCTGCATCGAGTTGGTATGCCTGCAGTGTTGCAGCATCAGAAAGCTTAAATGCTGAAAATTCTGTATTAGCTAATTTTGCAAGACGCGTGTATTTGTAGCGTTCGTGGCGTGTGGTTGGGAAGTCGTTGCTGTCAAGAAATGCTTGTGCTTGTCCTTGCTGTGTTTGTAATGCCGTGAGTTGTGTTGGTATCAAGCCTTCACAAAAAGCAGCTACTTTAGAGTCGAGCGTTGTAGTTTTCATGCCTCCATGCGTTCTTTGATCCAATCATAACCCTTTTCTTCGAGCTCGAGCGCCAATTCTTTGGTGCCCGTCATGACGATTTTCCCATCGTATAAGACATGGACAAAATCCGGAACGATGTAATCGAGTAAGCGCTGGTAGTGTGTAATGACAATACTGGCATTGTTGGGCGTTTTTAGTGTATTGACGCCATTGGCCACAATGCGCAAGGCATCGATGTCAAGACCTGAATCGGTTTCGTCGAGTACAGCTAATTTGGGCTCAAGCATGGCCATCTGAAAAATTTCGTTGCGTTTTTTTTCGCCTCCAGAGAAGCCTTCATTTACGGCACGTGAAGCCAATTTTGCATCGAGTTCTACAATAGCCGATTTTTCGCGAACCATTGCCATAAAGTCTTTTGCTGAGATTGGTTCTTCACCTAAGTATTCGCGTTTTTCGTTGAGTGCTGTGCGTAAAAAGTTGACATTACTAACGCCTGGAATTTCGACCGGATACTGAAAAGCCAAAAACAAGCCTTCACGTGCACGGTCTTCGGTCGAAAGTTCGAGTAAATCTTTGCCATCAAAATCAACGGATCCTGCAGTGATTTCGTAATCTTCGCGTCCGGCTAACACACTTGCTAAGGTACTTTTACCAGCACCGTTTGGCCCCATTATCGCATGGACTTCACCTGCATTTACTTCAAGGTTTAATCCTTTAAGGATTTCTTTACCGTTAATAGAGGCGTGTAAATTCGTGATTTTAATCATGATCTTTGGATTCGTTTTTGCTTAACCAACACTTCCTTCAAGGCTGATGGCTAGTAATTTTTGTGCTTCAACGGCAAATTCCATTGGAAGCTGATTGAGAACTTCTTTGCAGTAACCATTGACGATCAGGCTAATGGCTTTCTCTTCACTGATGCCGCGTTGCATGCAGTAAAAAAGTTGGTCTTCACCAATTTTTGATGTCGTTGCCTCGTGCTCTATTTTGGCAGTCGGGTTTTTACATTCAATATAAGGGAAGGTATGAGCGCCGCAACGGTTGGTCATGAGCAAGGAATCGCATTGCGAAAAATTGCGTGCCTGATCGGCGCCTTTATGGATCTGTACCAAACCTCTGTATGAGTTTTGTGAGTGACCTGCAGAAATCCCTTTTGAAATAATTGTCGACTTCGTGTGTTTGCCTAAATGAATCATTTTGGTTCCTGTGTCGGCTTGCTGGTAATTATTGGTGACTGCAACGGAATAGAATTCACCTACTGAATGGTCACCTTTAAGGATGCAAGATGGGTATTTCCAAGTCACGGCCGAACCTGTCTCGACTTGGGTCCAGGAAATTTTTGCGTTGGTTTCGCACAAGCCGCGTTTGGTGACAAAATTAAAGACGCCACCTTTCCCTTCTTTGTCGCCTGGGTACCAGTTTTGTACTGTCGAATATTTGATTTCAGCATCGTTTAGCGCAATGAGTTCGACCACTGCCGCATGCAATTGATTTTCATCGCGTTGTGGGGCCGTGCAACCTTCTAGATACGATACGTATGCGCCTTCATCGGCAACAACAAGTGTGCGTTCAAATTGGCCTGTTCCACCTGCATTGATGCGGAAATAGGTTGAAAGTTCCATTGGACAGCGCACCCCTTTCGGGATGTAGCAAAAAGAACCGTCGGTAAAGACGGCACTGTTGAGTGCTGCATAAAAATTGTCGGTCACCGGAACGACAGTTCCCATGTATTTTTGGACCAATTCAGGATATTCTTGAACGGCATCGGAGAACGAGCAAAAAATAATGCCCAATTCTTTGAGTTTGTCTTTAAAAGAGGTTGCGACTGAAACAGAGTCCATAACGAAATCGACAGCAACACCAGTTAGTCGTTGTTGTTCTTCCATCGAAATACCAAGCTTGGCCATGGTGGCTTTTAACTCCGGATCAACGTCGTCCCAGGATTCGTATTTTTTGGTTTGCTTGGGTGCCGCGTAATAGGTGATGTCTTGAAAATCGGGTTTGGAATAATTGACATGCGCCCAATCGGGTTCGGTCATTTCTTTCCAAAGTGCAAAGGCCTTTAAACGAAAATCGAGCAACCATTGGGGTTCGTTCTTTTTTGCCGAAATCAGGCGAATAATGTCTTCGTTGAGCCCTTTTGGAACGGTTTCGATTTCGATATCGGTAACAAACCCGAATTTATATTCTTGGTTTTCGAGGTCTTTTGCCAGCTCGTTTTCGGTATAGCCTGCCATGTCTTAAACAGAAAAAGATTCGCCACAGCCGCACGTTCGGTCGGCATTTGGATTTTGAAATACAAAGCCTTTACCGTTGAGCCCGCCTGAAAAATCAAGAATGGTACCTATGAGGTAGAGGTAGCTTTTTTTGTCAACGACCACTTGAATGCCGTTGTTTTCAAATGACATATCGCCTTCCTTTTGTTCGTTGTCAAAGGTGAGTTGATACATGAGGCCAGAGCAGCCTCCACCTTGAACTCCTACACGAATAAAAAAGCCGTCTTTTCCTTCGTCTTCCATGAGTCGAAGTGCTTGCTTTTTGGCAGCATCGGTAACTGTGACCATGTCCGCTTTTATTTAGATTAATTATAAATAAACCTGTAATCGTGCTGCAAATTTACCACTTTTATGGTATTGCATCCAAGGATTCGAACAAAGAATTTCGTGTCTTGTTCAGGATTGTCGTAAATTTAACGCATGCGAATGTCCCTTCTCTTCTTGTTGAGTATGCAGCTTTCTTTTCTTGCTTGCTATGCACAGTCGACAACAGCGCCTTACAAAACAAAATATGTGGTTATTTTAGTTATAGACGGCCCTCGTTTTTCGGAAACTTATGGCGATTCTAGCTGTTCGTTGAGTCCGAAACTCTGCGATTCGTTGCGCTACCAAGGTACATTTTATACCAACTTTAAAAACAATGGACCAACGTATACGGTTCCGGGTCATACAGCTATCGCTACTGGGGTGTACCAACGCATTGCCAATACGGGAACTGCTTTGCCTCGCAATCCAACAATGTTTCAATATTATTTAAAAGCCACAGGGGCGCCAAAAAGCGATGCGCAAATCATTTCAAGTAAAGGTAAGCTCGATGTGCTCGCTAACACAGAAAATAAAAAATGGCATGATCAGTATGTGGCTACCACCTATTGCGGACCAAATGGCAACGGCTTAGGTTATGGAAAAGATGAAAAGACCTTTGCGAAAGTAAGTGAACTAGTGCAGTCGGCAACTCCTCCACACCTAATGCTGATTAATTTATTGGCCGTAGATGTGTATGGCCACGCCAATAATTGGGAAAAATACAAAGAGTCGATTACTGCCTGTGATGCCTATGCCGATTCGTTGTGGGCCATGATCCAGTCCAATCCTGTGTTAAAAGATCAAACAACCCTAATTATTACCAATGACCATGGCCGTCACCTTGATGGCGTGCGTTCAGGATTTGTCAATCATGGCGATCATTGCGAAGGTTGCAAGCATATTTCACTGTTAGTTTTGGGGCCAGACACCCCAAAAGGACTTGCCGTTCAGAAAGAAGCCGAATTGATCGATATTTCAAAAACAATTGCGACGCTATTGCATTTTGACATGCCGACCAGTAAAGGAAAGTACTTAAATGCGGCGTTTCCGATTAAGCAATAAGGGTGTCAAGCAAATTCGGGTCAACCAAATTTGGCAAGGTAACTTTTAAAAGCGGTTCTGCTTCCATAGCGCGCTGAATGGCAAACATTGCATTTTCGTTGCGCGCCCAATTGCGACGCGCGATCCCGTTATTGACATCCCAATGAAGCATCAGGCGCAAATTGCGATCGGCTTGAGCACTGCCATCTAACAACATCCCAAAACCGCCGTTAATAACCTCGCCCCAACCAACGCCGCCGCCATTATGAATACTGACCCAAGTGGCACCTCTAAAACTATCCCCAATAACATTTTGGATGGCCATATCTGCTGTAAAGCGAGAGCCATCGTAAATGTTGGAAGTTTCGCGGTATGGCGAATCGGTTCCAGAAACATCGTGGTGGTCTCGACCAAGTACGACCGGCCCAATCTGACCTTCAGCAATGGCTTTGTTAAATGCGGAAGCAATGCGCATGCGGCCTTCAGCATCGGCATATAAAATGCGCGCCTGCGAACCAACTACCAATTTATTTTCTTGGGCTCCTTTAATCCATTGGATATTATCGGCCATTTGTTGCTGAATCTCGGCTGGGCTTGTGCGCATCATTTCTTCAAGCACTGCACAGGCAATGGCGTCTGTTTTTTCGAGGTCTGTAGGGTCTCCACTGGCGCAAACCCATCGGAAAGGGCCAAAACCAAAATCAAAACACATGGGGCCTAATATATCTTGGACATACGAAGGGTATTTAAAATCTATGTGGTTGGCAGCCATAACCTCTGCTCCAGCTCGAGATGCTTCTAATAAAAAGGCATTTCCGTAGTCAAAAAAGTAGGTGCCTTTTGCCGTGTGTTTATTGACTGCCGCAGCATGTCGGCGCAAGCTTTCTTGAACTTTTTCTTTAAACGCATCGGGTGCTGCTGCCATCAGTCGATTGGCTTCTTCAAAGCTCAAGCCGACCGGATAATAGCCACCGGCCCAAGGGTTATGTAAACTGGTTTGGTCGGAGCCCAAATCGATTTGGATATTTGCTTCGTCAAAGCGTTCCCAAACATCGACGATATTTCCTAAATAGGCAATCGACACGACCTCTTGGCTGGCCTTTGCTCGTTTAACACGTTCACACAACTGATCAAGGTCTTCGATGATTTCATCGACCCACCCTTGGCTGTGTCTGGTATGTGCTGCTTTCGGATTCACTTCGGCAGTTACAGAAATAACGCCTGCGATGTTTCCAGCTTTTGGCTGCGCGCCAGACATTCCGCCCAAACCTGCAGTGACAAACAGTTTTCCTCTAATGTCGTTGCGGTCTTTAGCGATCCGACGCAAGGCATTCAATACCGTAATGGTAGTGCCGTGTACAATTCCTTGTGGGCCAATATACATGTAAGAACCGGCGGTCATTTGCCCGTATTGGGTAACACCAAGCGCATTAAATCGCTCCCAGTCATCGGGCTTCGAATAATTCGGAATCATCATGCCATTCGTAACAACGACTCTTGGTGCGTTTGGATGAGACGGAAACAAGCCCAGTGGGTGCCCCGAATACATCACAAGCGTTTGCTCGTCGGTCATTTCAGAAAGGTATTTCATGACCAAACGGTACTGAATCCAGTTCTGAAAAACGGCGCCATTTCCACCATAGGTAATGAGTTCATGCGGATGCTGTGCCACGCGGTGATCCAAATTATTTTGAATCATGAGCATAATGGCTTTGGCTTGTTGCGACTGCCCCGGATAATCCGAAATTGGTCGTGCAACAATCGGATGCGTTGGCATAAAGCGGTACATATAAATGCGTCCGTATTGTGCCAATTCCTGAGCAAACTCTGGTGCTAATTCAGCATGTTGTGCTTTCGGAAAATAACGAAGTGCATTTGCAATGGCGAGTTTTTTCTCGTCAGGGCTAAGAATTTCTTTGCGTTTTGGGGCATGATTGACTTGAGAATCATACACATGTGGAGCAGGAAGTTCGGCTGGAATTCCTTGACAAATTTCTTCGGCAAATGTTAGGCGCATAGTGTACACATTGATTGTGCACAAAAGTACGGATTCTTAATATTTGACTACGACAAATCCGTGTTTTTGTAATTCAATTCCTCCGTCAAGGACGGCGTCGATTTTATAGAAGTAGGTTCCTTCTTCAACGACATCGCCTGAATTTGTTTTACCATTCCAATTCCCTGCCGGATCCGTGTATTCATAAATGACATTTCCCCAACGATTCAGGATGGTACACTTAAATTCAGAGATTCCTTCATAATTGACATAAAAGGTATTGTTACCAGCAAGCGAAGACAGTACTACAATGTTTGGCGCTGTGATGTCGCATGGCTTGAATTTAATGGTTGCCGTATCAGTAACAGTATTACAGGCATTAGATGCCGTATAAATGTAATTTCCGATATCTGAAACCAAACGAGGAACTGTGGTACTGCCATCCCACCATTGGCCCGCAAACGGCGGATTGTATCCGGCCTGCAATGGTGTCGTATTAATGACGTATGGACTTAGCCATAAATCGGCACCCTGACAAATATTGGAATCGAGAATAGCCATGTAAACATAAGGCATAAACTCAATTGAGCTACTGACGGTATCTGAACAGGCGTTATCTACATAGAAAACGGGGTAAATACCACCCACACCATTCGTTATGATTTGCGGGTTGTCTACTAAGTTAGAAGGCAAGAAATGAACAGTGGTATCCATTGCAAACCATTGCCCGCCTGCATAAGCCGAGGTGTTTGAAACAAAATAACCGTAGTGGCAAATGGCCGTGTCTGAAAAGATCGCCGGACGCGGCAATACAATAAATGAAACCGTGGTGTCGTAATGACAGCCAAAATTATCGACAACGTTATACGTATAGTTAGTTGCACCTGGCGTATTCGGCTGAATTACAATTAGCGTGTCATTTTGACCCGAAATGATCGTTGGGTCACTAGACCAGTTGTCGGATGTCACGTAATTTTGGTATCCTTCACTTTCCGGGTACAACGATGCGTTGAAATAAATACCCCATTGGAAAATGTAGCCATCGTCAATTCCTTGGTTGTCTTGCACAGAAATGGTCCAGTTCCCGTTGACCGGGCAGCCTGCAAACTGGTTAAAGTCTCCGTCTGGCAAATAAACCCCATTGGGGTTCATGGAGCTAAATCCATAGGTATTTGTCACCCAGTTACCATTTGTGTTTTCTTGACAAATGGTACTAAATGTATTGTTAATTGGCGAAAAACAATAGGTCCAAACTGGCGAACCTGGCGAACCGCCATCGATGTTGGTGTCGTTACCTAAAAATGTGCCGATGCCGTTTCCACAACCACCAGGTACCAATTCGTTCCAACCGGAAGGCGTCTGGTTATAGGCATTCATGATCGAAACGGTTGTTCCGTTCGGGCAGGTTAACGCGATTTCGATATCGCCAATGTAGGAGTGTTCGATGTCGATGCAAATTTGATCAATATCGGCGGCCGAACTAATCACAGCTGTTGAATCAAAGCCAGACATCGGGACCGATGTTTGGTACATTTGACCCGCCCCATCGGGCAAGAATGTTAAGCCCGCAAACGTACCACCAATTTGAAACGTACCTCCAGGAATGTCGATACCAACGGTGTCTTGGGCAGTAACTCCACCGAGCAATATTGATTGCCCACCCAAACATACGGTATCTTCAAGTGGCCCTGTTCCGGCAAAAATAGGAGGGATCGAAACCCGAACTTTAAAGTGAGTGTGAATGGATTGTGGGAATTGATCAGCAATAGCGAGGTCTACATAATACCCGCTAGATGCAGGTGGTGTAAACCAAACCTGATCGCCCGTAAATTGGCCGACTCCGCCAATTGTCCAGGTAAAGGTACAGTTGGCATTTGTTTGTGAATACCCAGTGTTTGTATTTTCTAAGGAATACGGGAATGACGGAAGTGCTTTTAATAAGACGCTATCGCCCGGACACAAATCGACATAACCGGTATCGATCGGGTTCATGATATTTGTGCCAACGCCATTTTTAAACGCTTCGATGTGTGGCGTGATTGGTTGAGCAGGATTGCCACATGCCACATTTGCCACCCATCCGGTTCCTTCATTGGCGCCATTTGAATGAAAACGCAGCGTCAAACATCCGGTCGGGTTGTTCCAAGAAGCTTGCACAAAAAAACCAACAGGGTTGGTGCCACTATTGTAAGCCCCGATTAGTGGTGATGCTGTTGAAGGACCATCGTAAACATAAAGTGTATCAGACGGATGCACATCCCATTGAAAACCGATATTTGTCGCAAATGAAATGGACACTTTAGACCCTTGCGTTAAATCAGGACACAAGACTAATGTCTCATTCATGTTTGGCGTATAGTTGGCAGGTCCATCAATAAAGTTGGTGCCACCGGTTGGCACAATGCCGGCGCAGTTTAATGGATTGGTTTGACTGTAGTCAGGATCGGTAATACTGAGTGTGACCTGCGCACTTACCGCAGTGTAAAAACCAAAAAAAAGAGTTACGAGGAGTAAAAATTGTTTCATCGTTTCGAGTTTTTCATTTCTAAAGAAAGAATGTTCTTTGACTTCAGTACTAAAATACGGTTGCTACCTTCAATTCGAAAATACTGCGTTGCATCAGCAAGTTTGAGGTGGTGGTCTGTAAAGTTTAAAGAAATCGTTTCTCCCTTCACTTGAAGGACCGGAAACTGACTGATGTCTTTCCCTTGAGGCGCATCAATTAGATAACACGCGTGGTCTACAGCATAGTCATACAAAGGCATGCTTTGCTCTTGGTGGAACTGAGCGATTTCTTCTTTTGAATAACTTTTCAGTAATGCGGCTTCATTTTTCTGGGCAAACAGACTGGTGCTCAGACATACAAAAAGGAAGGATAAAAGATGCTTCATAGTAGTTAAAATTCGGTTTAAGACGCGCAAACTCGTTGAAAAGTTGCCGCAATTGTTTAAAGTTTTAAAAGGCTCACTAAGTTAATAAAATGTAGCTTTGTAACCGAATAAATACAAGAAAATCGGATGGAAAATATAGAATTGGGCCGTGTTGCCTCGCAAGTTAGAAGAGATATCGTTCGTATGGTTGCCGAAGTCAACTCTGGGCATCCGGGTGGTTCATTAGGCTGTGCCGACTTTTTAAGCTTCTTGTATTTCGAACAAATGAAGCACCAAGCTTCTGCTTTTACGATGGATGGCCACCACGAGGATTTATTCTTTTTATCAAATGGGCATATTTCACCAGTTTGGTATAGTGTTTTGGCACGCGCGGGCTACTTTCCGGCTACCGAACTAGGAACATTCCGTAAATTAGGCACACGCCTACAAGGACACCCTTCAACCGATAAAAAACTGCCAGGCATCCGTATGGCATCTGGTTCGTTAGGCCAAGGATTATCTGTAGGGGTAGGTGCGGCTCAAATTAAAAAACTCAACAACGACCCTTCAATCGTATACACCCTTCATGGCGATGGTGAATTGCAAGAAGGCCAAATCTGGGAAGCTGCCATGTATGCTGCTGCCAATAAAGTCGACAACATTATTGCCACCATTGACGACAACGGCCGCCAAATCGATGGCGATGTCAACGATGTCTTGAATTTAGGTGACCTCGGACAAAAATGGCAAGCTTTTGGATGGGAAGTTCTCCGCATGAACGGACACGACTTTGATAGTTTACGCAGCACTTTGGCACAAGCCAAGTCACTTTGTGGCAAGGGCAAGCCGGTAGTCATTCTCATGAAAACCGAAATGGGCCAAGGCGTAGACTACATGATGGGTTCGCACAAATGGCACGGTGTTGCTCCAAACCCAGAACAATTGAAAGCTGCACTCGATCAATTAGAAGAAACATTAGGCGATTATTAGTGAAAACCTGGATTTGTGTATGGATTCTCCTTTTAAGCGGCATTGTTCGTGCACAAACCACTACGCGTATACTTTTTATCCTTGACGCCTCCAATTCCATGAATTTGGAATGGAATAACCAAACCCGAATGGCTGCAGCAAAAGAGGTCTTGTCTCAGGCTGTAGAAGGTTTGCGCGAAGTGCCAAATCTTGAAATTGCGTTGCGCGTATACGGCCACCAGTCTTCAGTTACCAATACCTTTCAAGATTGTCAAGACACCAAACTCGAAGTGCCTTTTGGCCCTCAAAATATTGACGCCATTAAGCTGAAAGTTAAAGGATTACAAGCCAAAGGCGCCACACCCATTGCCCGATCACTAGAAGCAGCCGCTGCCGATTTTCCAGACACCAACGCCCGCAATTTCATCATATTAATTACAGATGGGCTTGAATCGTGCGACAACGACCCTTGCTTGGTTGCTCGAAAATTGCGTGAAAAAGGGGTAAAAGTCACGCCGTTTGTGATAGGCCTTGGCATGGATCTTTCATACCTTGACAAATTTGAATGCATTGGTGCGTATACCGATGCCGAGAGCAAAGATGCCTTTCGAAATGTACTCAGCAATGTCATCTCAAAAGCACTCTTAAACACAACCGTTCAGGTAAATCTCAATAATCAACTTCATCAAGCGCTCGAAACAGATGTGAGTTTCTTTTTGTATGAAACAGGCACTAAAAATTTGAAGTATACATTTGAACACACCCTGAATCGAAAAGGCCTGCCCGATACACTGATACTGGACCCGACAGTAAGCTATGACCTTCAAGTCAATACGCTGCCAAAAATCGAGAAAAAAAACATTGTGATTAAACCACATACGCACAATACCATTCAGGTCGATGCGGCGCAAGGAACGCTTAAAATTACCTCCATGAAAAGCCCGGCTGGGGTCGCATTCCAGACCCGAGTCATGCAACAAGGGATGCCACAAACACTCTATTTTCAAACAATTGGAAGCACTCAAAAATACCTTGTGGGTACCTATGACCTCGAGATTTTAACCTTGCCACGCCAATACCAACAAGTAAAAATTGAACCCGGAAAACTTAGCAACATTGATGTTCCTGCAGCAGGATTATTTGTTTATTCTGCACCCAAAGGACTTGTTGGTCAACTTTTTTACGAACGCACACCAGGCCAATGGGAGTGGGTCTGTGATTTAGCTCACAATGAAAAAACAGGCACTTGGAGTTTGCAACCGGGTTCGTACAAAGTAATTTACCGCGAAAAAGAACAGCGCTCAAGCGCTTATACCAAAGAAAAGAAATTTACAATTGCATCATTAAAAACCCTCACGATAAACTTATAGTTATGGAATTTGAAGTATTAGGAAACAAAGACACCCGTTCAGGATTTGGCGAAGGATTAGCAGAACTTGGAAAAACCAATCCAGATGTAGTTGCTCTTTGCGCCGATTTGACGGGGTCATTGAAAATGGACGCCTTTCAAAAAGCGCACCCAGATCGCTTCTTCCAAACAGGAATTGCTGAAGCCAACATGATTGGTTTGGCCGCCGGCATGACAATTGGCGGTAAAATTCCTTACACAGGTACCTTTGCCAATTTTTCGACGAGTCGCGTTTATGACCAAATTAGACAGTCGATTGCCTACTCAAAAAAGAATGTCAAAATATGTGCTTCGCATGCAGGCCTTACACTCGGTGAAGATGGAGCCACACACCAAGTATTAGAAGACATCGGGATGATGCGCATGTTGCCAAACATGACAGTGATTGTACCCGCTGATTTCAATCAAACCAAACAAGCGACCATCGCAATTGCGGCGCACGAAGGCCCTGTTTATTTGCGATTTGGCCGCCCAGTTATGCCAATTTTTGTGAAGCCAGATGCCGAATTTATCATTGGCAAAGCCGATATCCTTACAGAAGGAACCGATGTGACCATTATTGCGTGTGGGCACATGGTCTGGAAATCAATTGAAGCAGCGAAAGCATTGCATGCACAAGGAATTTCGGTAGAGCTGATCAATATGCACACCATTAAACCGCTCGATGAGGCTGCCATCTTAAAATCTGTTGCAAAAACAGGTTGTGTGGTTACGGCCGAAGAACACATGGCAAATGGTGGTTTGGGAGAAGCTGTGGCACAAGTATTGGCCCGCAAAAATCCAGTTCCTCAAGAGTTTGTAGCCGTAAACGATACATTTGGTGAATCAGGCACCCCTATGGAACTCATGACCAAATACCACATCGATACACCAGATGTCATTGATGCGGCCAAGCGCGCCATGAATCGCAAAAGTTTAGTGATATAAGTCACAATCGCTTTCGTAAACAATGCGTACTTTAACCCCATGAAAAAAAATATGGGTAAAACTGATCGCTTGTTACGCGTTGTCGTGGCAGTGGTTCTTATGGTTCTTTCGTTAAGCGGAGTACTTACAGGTCTTGTTTCAACGATTGCTTTAATCGTTGCATTGATTTTTACATTGACCGCATTGGTTTCTTTTTGTCCGTTGTATACCTTGTTTGGCCTGACAACCTGCAAAAAGAACTAAAGGTACTTTAGTGCTTCTTCGATTCGTTGCACTGGGGCATGACATGCCCCAAAGCTACAAACTGAAATCGCTCCTTTCGGATACGCGACTGAACATGCATTGTCTTGATGGTAAGAGATAAATGCAGGTTGAGGAATTTGCGGCACCAGTTCTGAGGCTTTATCGCTTGTCAGAACATGCCATTCGGTACGTGGCGCTAAAAATTCAAGTAACAAAAGCCCCCAATTAGAGTACCCCGAACTATAGTTTTCCATGCCATCATATACATTCTGAAGCATTTGCTTGGCCGCTGCTAGCCATTCGGGTTTGGCGGCATAAAATGCCAATTCATAAAATGCCTGTGCCATTGCCGAATTACTAGATGGCATAACGTTGTCATTGAGCTCCATTGTTCGGCTAATATGCGTTTGGTCTTCTTGACTAAAAAAACACATTTTGCTTTCTGGATGTTGAAATTCCTGTTCAACAAAGTGACCTAATTCAATGGCCCATTCTAAAAATTCGCGCTCGGCGCTGCATTCGTAAAACCGAAGGGCAGCTAAAATGCTGTGCGCATAATCTTCTAAAAATCCAGGTATTTGACCTTGCCCATTTGTACAAATTCGGAGTAGCGTGCGATTCTGCCATTGGGTTTGTTTGATCCAATTCAGGATGCCACGTGCTAGAAGTAAATACTCAGGCTCAGAAAAAACTTGGAAAGCGCGTAGTAATCCAATAGCTAATTGCGCATTCCAGCTCACAATTTGTTTGTGATCAAGTCCGGGACGGGTGCGCTCTGAACGCGCACGCAACAGGCAATCAATCAGTTGTTCTTTCTCTTTAAGCCATTCATTGATATCAAGCCCCTGTTGTTTTGCGAAATCGTGGTCGTGTTGGGTGCGTAAAGGGATGTAGTTGTTAGCTTCCCAATAACCCCGCTGATTGATGTTAAAATAATCGATTACGCGTTGAGAATTTGTCGGAAATAGGGCCCGTATTTCTTCTGGATTCCAACAGTAGAATTTTCCTTCTTCGCCTTCGCTATCGGCATCGAGCGCACTGTAAAACGCACCATTTTCTGCTTTAAGTTCGCGAACTAAAAACGCAACCGTTTGCCGTACAACATCATGATAAAGCGGCGTTTTGTACTGCGCAAAGGCTGCTGCATACAGTTCAATGAGTTGCCCATTATCATAGAGCATTTTTTCGAAGTGCGGCACTTTCCATAACACATCGACTGAATAGCGCGTAAAACCACCTCCAATTTGGTCATAAATGCCTCCAAAGGCCATTTTATCTAAACTTAATTGTACGTGTTTGTGTATGCGCTCTTCGTCAAATTGAAGGGCATAACGCATTAAAAACTTCCAATTATTTGGCAATGGGAATTTTGGTGCCCGATTGGTTCCGCCTTCAAAGGTGTCAAAAGAACGCGCCCATCTGACCACCATTTCGTGTGCTTTTTCTTCCGAAAAGGGCCCAGTTGAAACCGGTGCATCAATGAGTTCGGCCCGCGCAATTCCTTCACGAACTTGCTGAGCATATTCAAGTGCTTTTGCTCGGTCGTTGGCATAAGTATGTACCAGCGAACGCAACACGTGCATCCATTGATCTTTTGGAAAATAGGTGCCACCATAAATTGGGCGGCCATCAGGAAGCGTAAAACAATTGAGTGGCCAGCCGCCTTTTTGGGTCATGAGTTGAACGGCAGTCATGTAAATATGATCCACATCAGGCCGTTCCTCTCGGTCTACTTTTACCGCAATAAAATGTGCATTCATGAAGTTTGCAACTTCTTCGTCTTCGAAGCATTCGTGTTCCATCACATGACACCAATGGCAAGCAGAATAGCCGATACTAATCAAAACTATTTTGTCTTCGGCTTTAGCGCGTTCAAAAACGCTCGGGCTCCAAGCCACCCAATGAATCGGATTGCTTGCATGCTGTAAGAGATACGGTGAGCTTTCTAAATGAAGTTGGTTGGCCATTTGGTGCAATAAATACAATGAAGAAGTCCTATATTTGCTGAACAATTCTGTTCTGTGCAACAAGTTCGTCCATACAAAGTTCTACTTTTTTTGCTTTTTGTCTTGTCACTTTTGTGCCTGACCAGTTTTTTTGTGCCATCAGTAGGTTTTCAACTTTTTGGATTGCGGCTTCAATTTTTACCATTCGAGCGCATTTTAGTTGCAAAAAAACAAACCCATAAAAACATAGATAGCCTGCTCATAAAAGTCGATACTTCGAGTATCAATGAAGGATTAAAACACAATGGCAAAAGCCCTGGAAACATGGGTTTACCAGACGGCGGCGCGCTTAGTACGGATTCCGAAACAAAATTAGTTTTTGGTGGCCAAGCAGCAACCAATTTTGCCCGTTTTTTTAAGGCCTTGCAAGAAGCGGCAACTAAAGGTGAAAAAATCAGCATCTTTCATTACGGCGATTCACAAATTGAAGGTGATCGCATGACCGGATACATTCGTCAGCGCATTCAACAGCAATTTGGCGGAATGGGACCAGGCCTAATTCCAGCCTATAACGTCTATAATACCCAAAGCTTCAAACAAAATGTATCGCCAAATTTTCAACGTTTTACTGCGTTTTGGCCGCCAAAACTAGCCTCTAAAAAATACGGAGCCTTGTTGTCTGCAGCAACCTTTGCAGTCGATACTGCCAAAGCAAACAAAGGACTGCCAACCGAAGCCTGGGTCGATTTACAAGCTTCTGCTTCTGCCTTTACGCGTGCCCGTGCATTTAGTCAGGTCAAATGTTACTACAATAGTTGCTATAAACCATGCAGTGTTAAAATTTACGAGAATAATAAACTCATCCATGAAGATTCGCTCATTAAAGATGGTGCTGCTCATGAACTGTCGTTAAATTTTCCGTCTACTCCGGGTAAATTACGCTTTGTTTTTTCATCGATGAAAAGTCCGGTTTTTACAGGCTTTAGTCTTGAAGGTGATGTCGGGGTGCAGGTTGTAAATGTCGCCATGCGTGGTTCATCGGGGCATGACCTCAGTTCTTCGGACTGGAGTATGTTTAAAAGTATGCACCAACAGGCCAACACGAAGTTGTTTATCTTGCAATTTGGCGGAAATTCGGTTCATGCGTTTCGCGATAGCAGTGCAGTTCGCTATTACGTATCTTCCTTGAAAAATCGCATTGCTTATATCCAAAAACAAGTGCCGGGGGCTGCTATTCTTGTGATTGGCCCAAGCGACATGTCGCGCCTCAACGAAGGCGTCTTTGAGACCTACCCATATTTGCCTTATACGGTCGAGCGCATGAAAAAAATGTGTGCAGAAAGTGGGGCTGCTTTCTGGGATTTGTATACGGCAATGGGCGGTTATAATTCTATGCCAACTTGGGTCGCTCAAGGATTGGCTGGAAAAGATTACGTGCATTTTAGTCCGCGCGGAGCCAGTATTGCTTCTCAAAAATTTTATGACGCTTTTAGTGCAGCTTATGCCACTTGGCTCGAAGCTGAAGGAGGCAAACCATGATGAAGTTGGGGTTATTGAGCCTTTTTTGCGTCAGCTTGAACCTACTTTTGGCTCAAGATTTACGTCAGAAAGATCGAGACAGCAGTAGTCCGAAAGAACTTGAAATCGCCAAGAACTATCCGTTTATTCAGGTTGCTTGCAATCAATTTCAATACTTCAGTGAAAGTAGCGCAAACTGGACCATTCTCAACAATCGGCTCAATCAGATGATTGAAACGGGTACCGGTAAACTTAATTTTTACCACATCGGGGGTTCGCACATTCAAGCCGATATTTATTCGCATGATTTTAGGACCTTTTTACAAAGCAATTGGCCTGGTTTAGTTGGCGAGCGCGGTTTGGTATTTCCGTTTGGATTGGCACACACCAACAACCCGAGTAATTATTACTTCTCATCGCCCAACCACTGGATAGCATACAGGAGTGTGAACCAACGACCCGACAGCCTTGAATATGGGCTAACTGGTGCCGCAATTACGTGCACAGACAGCACGGTCTTGATCAATTTCAAACACCTCCGAACGATGGTCAAGCCGCCATTTAACAAAATTCGAATTTACCACAATGTTGGCGAGTGGCCTTACGAGCTCAACTTTGGAGATCAAGAATTATTGGTTTCGGAAGTGATGCATTCGCCCGAGTTGGGTTATTCAGAAATTCACTTTACAGACTACATTGATTCACTCGATTTACGATTTGTGCGCACTTCAAGTACACCAAAAGCACTTGAACTTTATGGCTTCGAGTTTTTAAATGACCTCCCCGGGATTACCTATAATGCTATTGGAATCAATGGGGCAAGTTTGCCCACTTATTTGGCCAACGCACATTTCCAACGCGATTTAGCGGTGCATCCACCGGATTTGTTCATTTTCTCAGTAGGTACCAACGATGCGTTTTGTAGCTACGGCGCCTTCAACCCAACTGTATATAAAAACAATTTGGAGCAGCTGATTCAACTCATTTTGGCCGTCAATCCGAATTGCGCCATTTTACTGACGGTTCCAAATGACAATCTTTACCAACATAAATACCCCAACATAAATACCGAACGCCAGCGTACGGTTATTTACCAATTGGCTGCCCAATACCAATTAGCTGTTTGGGATTTTTACGGCATTATGGGCGAATTAGGTTCCTCGAAACGCTGGAAACAAGCCGGCCTTATGGCGGCCGATTATGTGCATTTTACACCTGCTGGTTACCACCTTAAAGGACAATTACTCATTGAAGCCTTTCTAAAAAACAGAGACTTCTTATCTTCGCCCAAGAATTGACATGAACCGAATACACGAACTCTTTTCCTGGCAAGCTCAAGACAGCCTCTTGTTTACACGTCTCGACTTCTGGATTTTCTTCCTGTTGGTCATGCTGGTATTTGTCACCATTCATCACAAATACCTGTTGCGCAGTATTTTTTTGACACTCGTCAGTGTCTTTTTTTACTTCAAAACCTCGGGTAATTTTGTCTTACTCTTGGGCTTCATGCTGCTTTTTAATTATGGCATGGGGCGCCTCGTCGATTGGAGTGCAGACCGGGTTCGGCAAAAGTGGATTTTAGCCTTTTCCATAGCCATCAACCTGATTGGTCTTGGCTTTTTTAAATATGCTTATTTCTTTACAGATGCGTTTAATGCGCAATTTGGCACCCATTTCAAAGTAGTCAATGTGTTTGCTGTGCTCGGAAATGAGTGGTTTGGGAAAGGAAGTTTTGTCGATAAAATTCTTGTACCGATAGGGGTCTCTTTTTTTACGTTCCATAACATTTCATACCTACTTGACATCTCGCGCAAGGAAATCAAGGCCTCCCGCCAGTTTTTCGACTATGCCTTTTATGTGACGTATTTCCCACATCTTATAGCAGGCCCAATTGTACGCGCTCGTGATTTTATTCCGCAGATACACCAACCGTATCAACTTAGTAAAAACGAATTTAGTTGGGCAGTTGCCCAAATCGGTAAAGGACTCTTTAAAAAGCTCATTTTAGCCGATTACATCGCTGTTCATTTTACAGATAAAGTGCTCGATGCCCCAGAAAGTTATCCGGGTTTTGTGGGGCTAATAGCGATGTTTGCCTACTCGATTCAGATTTATGGCGATTTTTCGGGGTATACAGATATGGCAATTGGGGTCTCAAAATTGATGGGATTTAATTTACTCGAAAACTTTAATTCGCCTTATAAAGCCATTTCTGTGGCCGACTTTTGGCGTCGTTGGCACAAATCGTTGGGTTCGTGGTTGCGCGATTACTTATACATTCCTTTGGGGGGAAATAAAAAAGGTTCGTGGGGAACTGCCATCATGACCTTCGTCATTTTAAGCTTTTTATATTTCATAACGGGCTGGAAAGAACTTTGGCTTACCTATGGGATTTTGTTGCTCCTATACCTTTTATTGTGGCAAATCTGGAAACCCTTTCGAACGTATGCTGTTCGCGATTTAAACCTCTTAATTACCATGATTGTTGGCGGCTTGTGGCATGGAGCGAGTCAAAATTTTGTGATTTGGGGCGCTATGAATGGGGCCGCTTTGGTCGTCTACAATTATTGGAAACGCATTAGCCCTTACGAAAACGCAAGCAATTTCCTGATTCGGGCATGGCGAATTGTACTCACATTTAGTTTTATCACTTTTACGCGCATTTGGTTCCGCTTGCCAGAGCCGCAGCAGCCTTTTCTTTTTCTAGATCACCTCACGGCACATTTTGATTGGGATGTCAAAACCTGGTGGAAGGTATTTCATACCTATCAAGCGGCATTGTGGTTGCTGTTGGTTGGTTTTGTGAGCCATTGGCTACCGCAACGATGGAAAGACAAACTCATTTTATTCTTTTCAAAATGGCCAATGGTCCTGCAAGGCCTGGCCTTTTCATTGGGCGTTTTTATCATGTATCAGGCACTTTCCGATACATTTAAGGCGTTTGTATATTTCCAGTTCTAGAACAAGAGGTAGTAGCCCAAAAAGAACAGGTCAATTCCTACGCAAACCAATGAACTATTCACAATCCATCGCATTGGCGCAACTGCCAATAATAAACTGAGGGTTAACATCGTTGGAATGACAATAATTATCATGGCTAGGGTCGAAGCAATGGCGCCTAAACCAACAGTCATTCCGCCTAAACATCCAACAATAAGTAAAATTATAGCAATCCAACCAAAGCGGTTAAATTCCATTTCTTCAATCATATTTGCGTACATAGTAGCTTGTTTTTAGCAAATTTCAGTTACTCGATGTTTTTTTTAAATGAGAATAATCGGCTTAAAAACTGATTGTTATCAGCTTGCCTCAAAGAAATAGTTGGTCAAATACTTGACATGGGGGGTCTTGATGTCGTATCTTTGCAGCCCTCAATGCATGAGGACTAAAAAGCTGCCCTATGAGTAAAATGAAATTGTCAGATTTTGACTTTAACCTTCCAGAAGAATTAATTGCCAATTATCCACAAGAAACCCGTGACGAATGCCGCCTAATGGTGGTACACCGTGAAACCGGTTTGATTGAGCATAAATTGTTTAAAGATGTATTGGATTATTTCGATGATGGCGACGTCATGATCATGAACAATACCAAAGTTTTTCCGGCTCGGATGTACGGCAACAAGGAAAAAACGGGCGCAAAAATTGAGGTCTTTTTATTGCGTGAATTGAATCGAGAAAGCCTTTTATGGGATGTTTTGGTTGACCCAGCGCGCAAAATCCGTATTGGCAATAAACTTTATTTTGGTGAAGACGACTCACTCGTAGCCGAAGTCATTGATAACACCACTTCACGCGGGCGTACCTTGCGCTTTTTGTTTGACGGTCCTTATGAAGAGTTTAAAGCAAAAATCACTGAGCTTGGAGAAACGCCACTTCCAAAATACATCAAACGCGATGTAGAGCCAGAAGACGAAGAGCGTTACCAAACTGTATTTGCCAAAGAAGAAGGGGCGGTTGCCGCGCCAACGGCTGGTCTGCATTTTTCGAAGCAATTATTAAAACGTCTCGAACTTAAAGGTGTCAACTTTGCAGAAGTTACCCTTCATGTGGGTCTTGGTACCTTCCGTTCTGTCGAAGTAGAAGACCTTACCAAGCACAAAATGGATTCTGAGCAAGTCATCATTCCAGAATCGGCTGTAGAAATTGTCAATAATGCCAAACTAAATAAGCGTCGTGTGTGTGCGGTTGGCACCACTTCCATGCGTTCAATCGAAACCTCTGTTTCAACAGAAGGCATGCTCAAACCTTTCGATGGCTGGACCAACAAGTTCATTTTCCCTCCATATGAATTTAGCATTGCCGATTCGTTAATTACCAATTTCCACACCCCATTATCGACCTTACTCATGATGATTTCTGCCTTTATGGGGCATGAGCTCATGCACAAAGCCTATGAAGAAGCGGTCAAAGAAAAATACCGTTTCTATTCATATGGTGATGCGATGCTAATCATCTAATGGAACTTTTAAGCGGTCTTCAGTCCGTCGCTGCAACGGAGCCGATTGTCGTCACAATCGGCACCTTTGACGGCCTGCACTTGGGCCACCAAAAAATATTGCAATCCGTTATTGCTGCTGCAAAAGCCATTCACGGAAAGTCCATGCTCCTGACCTTTCATCCCCATCCAAGAAGGGTTTTGTTTCCTGAAAAAGAACTTCAATTGCTTCAGACGCAAGAGGAAAAGATGGAAAGCCTGAAAGCCCTCGGACTCGATTACGTCATGGTGCTTGAATTTGATGCACATTTTGCGCAACAATCCGCCGCTTTTTTTGTCGATGAAATCCTGATCAAACACATCCACGCGTCACAAGTGATTATCGGCTATGATCATCAATTTGGGCATTCACGTGAAGGAAATATTCATTTTTTAAAAGCCTACGAACGGCAAGGTGTGTTTCAGGTTGCTGAAATACCAGCCGAACAAATTGACGAAGTTTATATTAGCTCATCCAAAATCCGGCATGCCTTACTTGACGGAAATCCGGCACTTGCCTCTAGTTTTTTAGGCAGCCCCTACCAATTATCAGGTTTCGTCGTTAAAGGCCTGCAAAACGGAAGAAAAATAGGATTCCCAACAGCCAATCTTCGCTTAACCGAGCAAGAGAAATTAATTCCTGCAAATGGCGTTTATGCGATCAGTGCATCCATTCAAGGGCAACACTATTTTGGTATGATGAATATCGGTTGGCGTCCGACAGTTGACGAAAACAAAACAGAACGTAAGATTGAGGCCCATTTTTTTGAGCTCGACCTCGATTTATACGACAGCTACCTCACACTTTCGATCCACACCTACATTCGGCCTGAACAAAAATTTGCTAATTTCGAAGCACTCACCTCCCAAATTAAAATGGATGAAGCCACTGTTCGGGCTTATTTTGCTGTTGTTTAACCATGCGTTTTTTGCTCAAAAATTGAGCTGGAAAGAGGCATTGCAAATGGACCCATTAAAGGTTTACGAATTGGATTGTTCGGGTTTAAAATGGGACAGTATTCCGCAAGAACTTTCTCACTTTAAAAATTTAATTTCATTAGACCTTTCGCACAATAAACTCCAAGAGTTGCCTGCTGATTTTGTGGGTTTGCAACACCTGCAACACCTCGATCTGGGCCGCAATAAGTTCAGTATTTTTCCATTAGAAGTTACGCAACTGTCTGCATTAAAGGAATTGCACCTTGATCGCAATACGATTTCGAGATTGCCAGATCAGCTAAGTGCCTTAGAGCAACTCGAGGTACTTGACCTCTTTTCAAATGCCATTGAACAATTTGGTGAAGGAATTTACCTATTACCTCACTTGCGCCTCCTGAATTTAGAAGGCGTGATGTACGGTACTGTTTTTGCCACGCAATTTATCAGTCGTTTGCCCCACACAAAGGTACTCATGGACCCTCCATGCCATTGCCTTGATTAATTTCGTGTCAGATGCTTTTCATTAAATCAATCGTTCTTTTTCTTCTAGATAAGCCCCAGTGGGTTCTTGGGATTTTAGGACTTGCGTCACTATTGTTTGTCTGGCAACGTAAAAAGTGGAAGCGTAAATACGCCTCTATTCCTTGGGTCATCGGCTTGTTGTTTGTGAGTTATGTTTTTCTCTTTATTCGTTACTATGACCGCATCCAAGGCCTGCGAACGGTTCTTACAAACAATAGTCCCGAAAATTTGGAATTGTCGGCACATGCCGATGATGTAACCTGGTGTTTTGGAATCGATGTTTCGCAGTACCAACTGCAAATCAATTGGGATGAGGTGCTACTTACCAAACATCCGTTGCGTTTTGTCTTGATTCGGGCCACAATGGGCAGCAATGGCCTCGACGCCGAATTCACGCGTAATTGGTCCGAGACCAAACGCGTGGGCCTGCAGCGCGGAGCCTACCATTACTACCGACCTTACGAAAACTCAAGCGATCAAGCGAAGCATTTTATTGCCAATGTGCGCTTGCAGGCTGGCGACATGCCGCCTGTCCTTGACGTCGAGCGGATGTCGCCATTCGGCGCCGCCAACCTACAAGAAGGCGTCAAAAACTGGTTGGCTATTGTCGGCAAGCATTTTCATTGCCAACCGATTGTCTATACGGGTCGCTATTTTTACGAGCAGCATTTGAAAGGCGCAATAGATGGCTATCCGCTTTGGATTGCTTCTTATGGCGAACACCACCAGGTAGATCTCTTGCCTTGGCAATTGTATCAATTCTCTGATAAAATGGTCATTCATGGCATCCCGACCGAAGTCGATGGAAATTTCTTCAAAGGCAGCGTTCAGAAACTTCGTACCTTCGTTCTATGAAACTGCTCGAGCTCATTTTTCATTTCGGCGTCTTGTTTGCCGTCTATAATTTCATCTGGTTTTTTATAGACCTCAGCTTGTCTCTTTTACGAGCCGGAACCCCACGCAGTTTGGCCGATGTGTACTTGTTCAAGACCATCAAGTATATCTTCTTAGTAAACGTCACTTTCTTATCGGTCCCGGAATTCGAGGGTACAGAACCTGTTTACCAAGTCCCAATGCTCAAGCTCATTCCAGCCTTGATCATTTTACTGACTTACGTGCTAGGAAAATTTCAACAAAAGCAGCAACAAGCCGTATTTTTTGGTGCCGGAATGGGTTTTCAAAACCGTGTAACAGCACCTTTTGATGCGCGTCTTGAGTGGGCACTTATAGGGTTAACAATTCTTGAGTTTGCATTTTTTGCTTGGTATCCGTACTATGCCGAAAACTCGGTGTCACGTTGGTTTTACCAAACGATTCAAGAATTCGAGCACGCTTTTTTCTTAGGTTTTATCTTTAATGTCATCGGCTTTTTCTTTTTAATGGGCATGTTCACCAAACTGCTAAATGCGATCAATTTTTTAATTTCTGGCCGACCTTTAGTCGAATTTAAGCAGATGCGTTCGAAAAGGTCTCAATCATCAGATCAAGGGTTTGACGATTTCGAAGAAATCGACGATCAACAACTCAATCACTAATGGATCAGTCTTTTGGTAAAACCTACAAATTATGTAGTCAAAAATTGATGGAATCGCTTTTTCAGGAAGGCAATTCTGTCAAGGCATTTCCACTAAAGTTGATTTTTCTAGAGGCCGAGCATCCTGGAATGGCACCTTTTCAGGTCCTGCTCAGTGTGCCTAAAAAGAAATTCAAGCACGCCCATGACCGCAACTACCTCAAACGCTGTATGCGCGAGGCCCTTCGCAAAAACAAAAGCGAGATCGAACAATACTTGACTTCTTCGAATAAAAAACTGATTTTTGCGTTGGTCTATCTTTCTGACGAACGCCTACCTTATTTGGCGATCGAGCAACGTGTCATTAAGGCGATCACACAACTCAAAACCGAATTAGGCGCATGAAACGCAGTTACTTTTATTTAATTGTTCTGGTATCCCTACTTGTTAAGGGAACAGGGTTTTCTCAGACCAATGAATTCGAGACGCTCAAAAGTCTTGAAATCATGGATCAAGTTTATGAGCACCTGGAACTTTATTTTGTCGATGAAACAAAAAACGGATTGCTTGGCAAAACGGCAATAGACGCCATGTTAAAAGAGCTGGACCCGTATACAGTTTATTACCACGAATCGAATATTGAAGATTACCGTTTACTAACTACGGGTCAATATGGAGGTATAGGCGCCCTGATTCGTAAAATGGGCGACTTTAGTTACATCGCAGAACCCTACGAAGGCAAACCAGCGTTTGTAGCGGGCTTGCGCGCCGGCGATAAAATCATCAGCATTGATGGTAAAAGCATGGAGAAAAAAACAACCGAAGAAGTTTCAGATGCGCTAAAAGGCCCCAAAGGCACCGCCTTTGATTTGGTGTATGAACGCGAAGGTCAAGGCCGTAAAACGGTGCACATTACCCGCGATGAAATCAAGTTGCCCGATGTGCCTTACTTTGGAATGTTGCAAAATGGGATTGGGTATGTCAAATTGAATTCCTTTACCCAAACTGCGGCTTCAGATGTCAAAGCGGCCATTGAAAAATTGCAAGCACAAGGCATGACTAAACTTGTCCTTGATTTGCGTGGTAACGGAGGTGGTTTGCTCATAGAAGCAGTTAAGATTGTCAATTTATTTGTACCTAAAGATCAAGTGGTCGTGACCACAAAAGGACGTGTCCAAGAAGAAAATCGGGTCTATAAAACACTCGAAAATCCAATTTTACCAGATCTTCCACTCGTTGTATTGGTCGATGGCGGGTCTGCATCGGCAAGCGAAATTTTAGCCGGAAGTCTTCAAGACCTCGACCGTGCCGTTATCGTTGGCGAAACGAGCTTCGGCAAAGGCTTGGTGCAGCGTACCTATGATTTAAAATATGGTTCAAAAATAAAAATCACCATTGCCAAATATTACACGCCATCGGGCCGTTGCGTACAACGTCTGGAATATTATGACAAAGAAAAAGGCGACAAACCAAAAGAAGTGGCCGATTCGTTACTCAAAACGTTTTACACCAAAAATGGCCGACCAGTAACGGATGGCCGTGGAATTGAACCCGATGTCCGTGTCGAAGTACCTGATTTAAGTCGTTTGTCGGCGATGTTGTTGGTAAAAAATCACATTTTTAATTATGCAACAACGTATGTTCAAACGCATGCTTCAATCGATTCTGCGACACGTTTTCAGTTAAGCGACACGGAGTACGCAGCGTTTAAAAACTACTTATTGGCACAAGAATTTGACTATACAACCGCCTCAGAAGAAGCACTCAAAAAAATGAAAGAAACCGCGGTCAAAGAAGGGTATTATTCAGACATTCAAGCTGATTACGAAGCCATGATGACTAAGGTCACGCCTTCTAAAGAGCGTGATTTAGAAAAATTCAAGGCTGAAATCAGTGAATTACTTGAAAATGAAATTGTTTCGCGATATTATTTTCAACTTGGCCGAACGCAATACAACCTCAAAGCCGATACAGTTGTTCAAAAAGGGATCGAGGTACTCGAAAACACGACCCAGTATCATACGATTTTGAAACATTAATCGTTAAGCAAATATGTTGCAACGATTTTTTGGTCCCGGAATACACTCCCGTATTCATAGCTTCGTTCTTGGCCTCTTTTTGGTCGGG
Organism: Bacteroidota bacterium; assembly: GCA_039800565.1. Lineage (GTDB taxonomy): Bacteria > Bacteroidota > Bacteroidia > Flavobacteriales_D > Crocinitomicaceae > UBA952. The sequence continues at coordinate 56,491 of JBDLQL010000001.1, forward strand.
ATGGTGTGTAGCAAGTTTCTCATGTCAATGGGATTGTTGCTTGGCACTCTAAACCTTTTACTCGAAGCTGATTTTAAAAACTATTTCCGCAGGCTCTCTGAAAATCGCTTGCTTTTATTTTTACTCCTTTTTTATGGCTTCTTTTGGCTCGGACTTTTCTGGACCCAAGATTTATCAGCGGGTTTTGATTTGATCCGCAAACAGACCAGTTTATTACTTATTCCTTTAATAATTGGGCTTCATGCCATTCCATCTAAGCGCAGCACGAAAAGTTTGATCACTCTTTTCTTAGCGACGTTAGTTCTCAGTTCCGCCATCAATGAAGTTGTTTATCATTTTTTTCCGTCAGCTTTTCACCTGATCGATATCCGTGACATGTCCTTGTTTGGGTCACATATTCGCTATGGTATTTTGATTGGTTTTGGCTTGGGCTTTTGCATCGAACGGATCCGTTTACACTGGATATATGGTGTCTTAAGCCTTTGGTTTTTGTACTATACCTTTGACAGTCAAGTGTTATCTGGACTTATAACCGTAGCCATCGTTCTTTTTGGAACCTTGTTTTTATGGGCCTACAAACGCCGACAACTGGTGGCCTTCGCCGGATTGATTTCTCTTCTTTTATTCCTTGTAGTTGGTATCGGATTTTATTTGGCAAAGCCCATTCATTACCGAGAGGTCTGTAAGCCTCAAACGCACGAACTGCTCGCAGCCTGGAACAAACGATCGGCCCTTAAAGCCCCCGGGCTCGACATGCGTCAGCAACAACTTCAGCAGACACTGGAACGGTACCTCATGAGCAAGTCTGGTTGCCTCAATGCGCAAGCAGTACAACAATTAAGCCCCGACGAAATTAGTGCGATTGAACACGGCGTTGCCGATGTGCATGAAGGCAATGGCGGACTTGTAGCGCGCCTCTTTGGCTTGCGTTACCAATTGCATCAAGCCACAAATCCTTCGGATCATTCGTTGCTTGAACGTCTCGAGTATTGGCGTACGGCAGCTGCATTAATCTCAAAAAATTGGTTCATCGGTGTGGGTACCGGCGACCTCGATGCAGAAATGCAACAACAATACCGCTCCGAAAAGAGTTTATTGCGACTTGACCGCCGTTTGCGGCCTCACAATTATTACCTGACTACTTGGCTGACTTTTGGTGTTTTTGGCTTTCTACTATTGGTCTTGCTTTTGGTTCAATTTATCCGCAAACAATGGATCGAACAACAATGGATGGGACTTTTAATTGGCCTAACTTTTTGCTGTACCTTTTTCATTGAAGACAGCCTTGAAACACAAATGGGAATTACCATTTTTGCCTTTTTCTACGCCTTCTACTCCCGTCGCGTTCAGCGATAGCGTTCTACTTCAGCAAAATTAAGTAACTTCGCATACCATGTCGATAGAAGTCAAAAACCTCTTTAAATACTACGGCGAACAAGCTGCTGTGCGTGATGTTAGTTTCAATGTCAACAAAGGGGAAATTGTTGCTTTTTTAGGCCCGAATGGCGCCGGAAAATCAACTTCCATGAAAATCATGACCGGTTTTATGCCAGCCAGTTCTGGTGAGGTCTTTATCTGTGGTCAAAAGGTCGACATCGACCGCCTAGAGACGCGTCAGATTACAGGCTATTTACCCGAAAATAATCCGCTTTACCTCGATATGTACGTGCGCGAATACCTCGAATTTGTAGGGCGCATTTATAAAATAAAAAACCTAAAAACGCGTGTTGCCGACATGATTCATGCCGTGGGCCTTGACATCGAGCAAAACAAGAAAATCGGTGCCCTTTCCAAGGGATACCGCCAACGCGTAGGTTTGGCACAGGCAATTATCCATGACCCCGAAGTGCTTATTCTCGACGAACCAACCACTGGTCTTGACCCCAATCAATTGGTTGAAATTCGCGAATTGATTCGCAACATCGGTAAAGAAAAAACAGTGTTGCTTTCGACGCACATCATGCAAGAAGTAGAGGCCATCTGTGACCGCGTCATTATCCTTTCAAAAGGACAAATTGTAGCCAACGACAAAGCGCAGCATTTGCAGCAAGAACTCGAACACCAAACCGTTTATGTCGAATTTGATGGTGTTGTTACGGCGGCTCAACTCAAAAAAATTCCAAATGTGAGTAAGGTAGAACCACTTGAAAAAGGCTGGCTCATCGAATCACTTTCACCAGCTGACCTGCGCAAAGCGGTGGCGCAATACGCACAAAGTCAAAACTGGTTGGTATTGACGCTCAATACCGAACAAAAATCACTTGAAGAAGTATTCAAAGAATTAACCAACTAAGATGCCTAGCAATTTTATCGAAGAACTGAAATGGCGTGGGATGATCCATGACATCATGCCCGGAACCGAAGAAGCACTCCTCAAAAAAGTATCGGCAGGTTATATTGGTTTTGACCCAACTGCCGATTCGTTGCATGTGGGCCATTTGGTTCAAATCATGACCCTCGTTCATTTTCAACGAGCGGGCCACAAACCATATGCACTTGTTGGTGGTGCTACTGGAATGGTTGGCGACCCATCTGGTAAAAGTCAAGAGCGCAACTTACTCGATGCCGATACGCTCAATCACAATGTGGCGTGTGTCCGAAAGCAATTAGAAGCCTTTCTCGATTTTAATTGCGGTTCAAATTCGGCCGAGATGGTTAACAACTATGATTGGTTTAAAAATTTTAGTTTTCTAGACTTCATCCGAGATGTCGGTAAACACCTTTCGGTCAATTACATGATGGCCAAAGACTCGGTCAAAAAACGCCTCGAAACCGGGATGTCTTTTACTGAATTTTCTTACCAATTGGTTCAGGGCTACGATTTTTACTACCTCAATCAGCAGCATCAATGTATTGTTCAGATGGGTGGTTCCGATCAATGGGGCAATATCGTTACCGGAACCGAACTCATTCGCCGTAAAGCGGGCGGAGAAGCTTATGCGGTTACGACGCCCTTAATCAAGAAAGCAGACGGTACCAAATTCGGCAAAACCGAAGGTGGTTCTGTATGGCTCGATCCCGAAAAAACCAGTCCGTATGCCTTTTACCAATTTTGGCTCAATGCATCCGATGCCGATGCGGTCAATTACATCCGAATTTTTACGCTGCGTGAAAAAACCGAGATAGAAGCGCTAGAGGCACAACATGCCGAGGCGCCACATTTGCGTATTTTGCAAAAGGCAATAGCCGAAGACATTACATCACGCGTGCATGGTCAAGATGCTCTTCAAACGGCAATTGCGGCCTCTAATATTCTATTCGGCAAATCAACCGCTGCCGATCTCAAGTCGCTTTCTGAAAAGGACTTTTTTAGTGTGTTTGAAGGTGTTGCGCAGGCGCGAATTTCGAAATCAGACTTCAACGAAGGCCTCACAATTATCGATGCGCTTGCCTCCAAAACAGGCTTTTTAAGTTCGAACGGTGAAGCACGTCGCGAATTAAAGGCGAATGCCATTTCTGTCAATAAAGAAAAAGTAGACGAACAATTTGTCTTTCAAGAAGAACACCTTATTAATGGCAAATATGCCTTGTTAGGAAAGGGGAAAAAGAACAACTATATCTTGATTGTCGAAGCGTAATTTGCATGTGGCATGGCCTTTGTAAAGGCCAATCAAAACCACTTGCTATGCGCCATTTTTCTGTACGCTCTTTTTTGTTAATGCTGTTACTGTTTCTGGGCTTGAGCAGCGCCTCCAAAAATCAATTCCCTACGGTCAATAACAGCGCCTTTGAAGTCGGCGAAAAATTAAGATACCGACTAAGTTATGGTGTCATTGACGCCGGAGAAGTCACGCTTTACCTTGACTACACAAACCGAAAAGGACATGGCAGAAGTTTATTCCATGCTATTGGTAAAGGCTACACGATCAATTCGTTTGATGAAATTTTTAAAGTAGATGATACCTATGAAACCTATCTCGATCAGCAAAGTATTATGCCATGGTATTTCAAACGTCGTGTTGACGAAGGGGGGTATAAAATCAGTCAAGATTACACATTTCACCACCAAACCCAGACGGTAGAAACCAACAAAGGAAAAACGTTTACAATTCCGATGGGTGCTCAAGACATGATTTCTGCCTTTTATTATGCCCGTACCCTTTCGTTAAAAGGCGCATCAAAAGGCAAGCAATTTAGTTTTCCGGTCTTTATGGACGATGAGGTCTTTACCTTAAAAATCAAATACATGGGAGATCACATCATAACGACGGATAAGGGAAAGTTTAAGTGCCATAAATTCGTACCTATTGTACAGACCGGACGCTATTTTAAAGACGAAGAAGATGTCAATTTTTATGTGACAGCCGATGACAACAAACTACCTGTCTTGGTCAAGGCAAAATTGCCTGTCGGCACCGTTCGCATGCACATAGTGGGCTATACCAACCTGCGCAATCCACTGACATCGAAGCGCTAAATGCGAATCATTCGATTGCCAATTTTTGCACGGCATCACCGATTTGAATAAAGTAGATACCTGCTTGAAGTTGCTGGATTTGAATGGTTTGATTTGCGTTTGCAATCAAATGGCTTTGCACACATTTACCTTCTGTATTGAATAGTCTCATTTCCTCTCCAATTAATTCCGGATCCAAATCTAGAACAATAATGTCCGTTGCCGGATTCGGGTACATCTGAAAGCGGGCACTTTCTATCTGGGCAAGCCCTGTAAAATCAAGTGTCAGTTGAAGGGTAATGGTACTATCACATCCGTTTGCATTCGGAATCGTTTGAATGTAGGTTCCGGATGCCGTATAGGTTTGACCGTTGAGGGTATAGCTATCAATGGCCGATGCCGTGATGGTACTGGAACTCGGATTTAGCACACTAACCAGAACCGTATCTGTACTGACACAGCCATCGTTACTAGAACCTGTTAATACGTAAGTTGATGTGGCTGTTGGCACAAAAGCAATGCCGTCAATGACGGAATTGTTCCAGTACATAAAAATACCTCCGGACCCGTTTAGAACAACAGAATCACCCGAACAGACAAGCTGATCTGGGCCTGCGTTAAGGTCCGGTAAATTTCCAAAATTTAATTGCAAGGTATCCGAACCATAGCATCCGTCATTACTCATGCCGGTAACGATATACGTGCCACTTGCGACAGGTGTAAAAGGAACGCCATCTGTAATTCCGTTGTTCCATTGGAGGTTAACGCCACCAACTGCATTAAATGTAGCAGTTTGCCCGGCACATACCCAAACATCTGGTCCGGCAATGATATTCGGAATGGCATTAACCGTCACATAAAGACTGTCTTGACCCACACAGCCCGCTGCAGAGGTGCCACTAACGGTCAAGACACTCGAGTTTGTCACAAGAATACTTTGGCCGTTGGCTATGTTTCCGTTCCAAGTCAGATTGGAAGCACCAGTTGCATTAAGTAAGATACTTGCACCACCACAAACCGAAGTATCCATTCCGGCTTCGATCAGTGGCAAGGGATTGATGGTAAGAAATAAAGAGTCGTTGGCAACACAACCATTGACACTTGTAGCACTAGCCGTGTAATAGCCACCTTGATTTGGAACAAATGCTTGACCATCAAGCACATTATTGTTCCAAGTATAGGCACTTGCACCCGTTGCACTTAATGTAACACTGTTGCCTTGGCAAATCGATTGATTGGCCCCAGCGTCGATGTTGAATGTTTCTAAAGTCACATCGGTCTGATCCCAGGCAGAACAACCATTGGCATTAAAACCCGTTACGGTATACGTTTGATTCGAAGTAGGGGAAAAAGCGGTACCATTAGTCACGTTGTTGTTCCAGAAATAGTTTGTTGCTCCTGTTCCGGAGAGTGTAATTGGCCCACCATTGCACGCCACCATATTTGGCCCAGCACTAACACCTGTTAATGAATTAGAAGCAGTGAACAAATCGTTGATTTCGCAAGTGGTAAGGCAGCGGTTCCAGATGCCAATGTCATCGACTTTCCCACTAAAATAATTGCCGCTTACACCACGGCCGACATATAATGGCAAGGTCGTACTCGTGACACCTGTATAAGTAAATGAGGCCGTAGCAACCAACACGTTGTCTTTGTATAAAGTCATGGCGCCGGCATTATAAACCATAACAATGTGTGTCCAGACACTAGTTGTGGTCGTGCTTTGCGCCCATACCCAAGCCGATTGTTGCTTGTTGGTTCCAAATTGCATATTGGCGGCACCGGCTTGAAAAATCCAAATAAAGTTTCCGGCTGCAGTTGTGGCATGCATGATAGGAATACCAACCACTGCACTATTGGTTCGATTGTACCACAACGAGACGGTAAACGTTGACGTCGGGCTAAATACGTAGCTGGGTGTGTTTCGGATGAGGTATTGCGAACTTCCATTAAAATTGTACGCTGCATTAGCGGTATTAAAACGATCGTTAGTAAGGGTTGCACCGTTATTGGTCAGGTGGTTTCCGTTTGTACTTGCATCGTTCGCAGTTCCATCAAAAGGATAGTAACTTAACAAGCCATATTGCGGCACATAACTCGGAATTTGAGCGTATAAGAGTGCAGATAGACTCATTGATACCAGAAAGAATACGATTTTCATGATTGGAAGTTTGGTCCCGAAGTTACAGAAAATCAATTAAGTTTGCGTCATGAACAAATCTTTCATTATTGCACTCTTTATGTTGCTTAGCAGCGCTACGTGGGCCCAATACCGCACTTTAATCTTAAAATCCGGAAATGAATACCGCTATAGTAGGTTGTATTTTATTTCTGACGACAGCCTCTTTTTTAAAGCCAAACAAGACCAAGAAATTTATAAAGTAGCTACAAAAGACATACAATCCTCGTATTATATTCATTACAGCCAAAGCCATTTTCATTTCAACGACAAGAACAAAAACCTGCGACCATTAAAAATTGGTGTCGGAGTAGGAGTGGGCTTACTGATTGGTGGCGCTGCTTTGGGTGCCGGTCTTTCGTATGCCGCTTGGGGCGACGGTGCCATCTCAATTATTTTCGGTATTTTAGGTGCAGGGCCAGGAAGTGTGGTGCTTTCTGTCTGTAAAGAAAATCTTCGGATGAAGCAAATTCATCAGATGGCAATTCCTGTCAATTAACGCAGGTAATTTTAAAGTAGATCAAACAAGAACAGATGAGTAGTGGCAAATCAATTTCATGGACAAAGGTACTTATTGGGGCAGCCATTGGATTGTTTCTGATCGGGTTGCTCTATAAAATCGCTGGAGGACCGCGTCAAGATCAGGTGACAAAAGAGCAAGCACAAGCCGATTCTTTGCGCCAGGTATTGCGTCAAACTCAAGATTCACTTCAGCAGGCTGAGGCAAAGAATCGAAAAGTTAATGTGAGCCCTGCCGAAACGCCAGCCCAGAAAGAAGAACGACTCCGCAACGAGCTCTGGAAGTCTGAAATTGCCAAACCGCTCGATTTCCTTTCCTTGGATTACGATTACAGCTATCATTGGTTTTGGTCCGAACATGAATACAAAGGTCAAATTCACAACAGTGCTTCAATAGCCACTTTTATGAATATGGAAGTGCGTGTTACTTTTTTATCTGCTACCCGAACCGCTTTAGGTTCAAAAGTATTCACCGTCTATAAGTACTGCGCGCCAAATTCGAGTGTCGATTTTAAATTTGTCACTAAGGCGCCTGCTGATTACAAATACCATCAAGTAGAACTTATCCGAGCGGTGGGCTATCAACCCAATGAAGAAGCGGAATTTAACGAACAGTAACATGAAGCAATTACCACTATCACAACGCAAATTCGATTACTTTTTTATCGTCTTTTTTTCATTGTTTTTTATCACAAGTATGATTTCGGATATGTTGCCTACCGTTTACGGAGAGTTGGTGCCGAATCATCCGAACCCCTTGATGAAAGCAAATTACGACTACGCCTATGGTTGCGATCCACTTTTTTTGCATCCTCCGGTATGGATGCGTTTTGTAACCGGGCTTTCGGCCTTCGTTTACGGCCCCTTTTATTTAGTATTGGTGTATGCCTTTTGGAAAGGAAAAAACTGGATTCAGGTTCCGGCGGTAATGTATGGTACGTTAATTAGTGTCATTACAGGAGTTATTGTATTTGGTGTCGAGTTTTTTGGAGAAGCCGAATGGCAATGCCAAAACCCGGGCAAATTTTTACCACTCAATCTTCCATACGTCCTCATCCCGATGTTGCTCATCATTCGCATGCGCAAAGAAAATCCGTTTAGCCGGCCTTTTTAAACTTGCGAAAAACACAAGTGATTTAATAGCTCTTGTGGAATTAAGTTCGCATACTTGCTGTATGCGCAGTAGTTTTGGTCGAAACGACCACTATGAAATCTATTTTTGTTGCCCTGTTTTTTTGCTGTTTCACGCAATTTGAGGCGCGCGCACAAGTCTCAGACCCCGAGAACTTTCCGCCAGAATCAGAATGGAAATACTTTGTTACCAAAAGCAATGACTCGCTCATTGAGGTCATGAAACTCTATTTCCTGTCAAATGACACCCTTTTTTTCCGGGAAGCGAAAAGTCAAAAGCTTTATAAATTAGCCCTTACCGACCTTAAAACCCCTACCTTTTATTTGGGTTATGATTACCAATTTGCCCAACGCTTTTATGGTCCTGGCACAGAAAATACCCCAACAACTTCTAGAAACAAGAAATTAGATCGATTTTATTACTATTACTTAAATTCACCAGAACTTCCGATTACCAAGGCACAGGTTCTTACGAGTAAGCCAGAACCGATCAAAGAAACGCAAGCGCCAGAAAAACAAGTTGAGCAACAGACAAACGAATTAAACCTTTCAGGACAAGCGCCAACAAGTGTGGCTAACTTTCGTCTTGACAGCCCGGTTATTGTGTTAAAAAACGGGAGCCAGATTGCTGTAGAAACCTTTTATTTTTGGTCCAACGAAGCTCTTTTTTTTAAAACAAAGTCGAGTGACATCACATATCGAATAGACACCAATCAAGTGGCACAACTTGTTGGTATCGAACTTGGAAAAAATTTAGCGCTTAAATACAAAACGAAAAATGGCCTTCAAAATGGGCGTGCGCTTTGTTTTTATGGAATTATTGGCGCCATATTGTTAACACCAACCACCGCCATCGCCGTTTACAACGAATACCAATCATTAAGTGCTGTTTTTTCTGCCGCAGCTACCTTGTTTTCAACGGCCGAATTGACAGTTTATGGAGTGAAAGTGATACAAAACGCAAAGCGCTACCGCGATGCGGTTCGGTATATTCCCGATTAGGGCTTTAATAAGGCAACTTGCAGTACCTCTTTTCGTCATGCCGAAAAGGACGCATTAAAAAGAAGTTCACTTTTGTTGGTGGAAATCATTCTTTTTTTGTACCTTTTAGCAAAGGTTGACACACTAATTTTGCAGAAGGAGGCTGCGGGGCATGGTGAAACGACTACTTTTCTTTCTTTTACTGATTCTAGGTTTGTGTCAACAAACCTTAGCGCAGTGTTCTGGAATTGGCTTAAGTTTAGGGCCAAATAGTTATTGGTGTACCAATGGCACAGCTAATTTAACAGGAACACTTTCAGGAACGACACTCACTCCGAGTTCTTACACTTGGTTTGCAAATGGAACCCAAGTTAGTACCTCCTCTTCGCTTACGGTTACTACCACTGGAACTTACATTCTACAAATCCAATTACCGAACGGGTGTAGTGTATCTGATACACTTGTCATTGCCAATTTAAGTGTAAGTGGAGGCGTTATTGCCGGTAATCAATTGGTATGTAATAATGGCGACCCTGCCGCTTTTACAGTTGTTACAGCCGCATCGGTAAGTCCTGCGGGAGCTTCAAGCATAAGTTATCAGTGGCAAAGTGCGCCAACGGCTTCGGGCCCCTGGACAACCATTTCAGGTGCGACAGGGAGTACCTATAACCCCGGCCCCATTTCGGCTACTACTTTTTACCGACGAGTAGCAATAGTAGGAACTGGCGCAACTGCTTGTACAGACTATTCAAATACACTTGAAGTCACAGCCTTTACCGCTAATTTATCGGTCTCTTCTAATCAATGTGTCGCCATTGGTTCGGGGGTCAACTTAAGTTCGATTTTAGTTCCGACACCAAGCAATTACACGCCAATTTATTCATGGCTAGGACCTAACAATTACAATTCCAGTTCGCAGACACCCAGCTTCGCAAATTTTAGTGCGGCCATGGCAGGCACCTATGTCGCCTCGGCAAGTATTCCAGGTAGCATCAATGGCAATGGCGGCACCTGTATCTTCACCGCAAGTACGGTTTTAAATGCCATTCCACAGCCACCTTCATTTTCGCTGCCGGCCACAGGTTGCCCACAAACAGCTTATGTACCAAGTTTTACGGCACAAGCTGGGGTATCTTATACCTGGACGGTAAGTCCAAGCACAGGTGCTACCATTACAGGTGCAAGCACTGCCACCCCAAGTTTTAGTTTTGCTACCGGAGGGAATTACACCGTTTCAGTCAGTGCCAATTCGAATGGCTGTATTACACCTGGAGTTTCACAAACGATCAACATTATGGCGCTTACTTTAGAAGAACCATATGTTTCAGTAAATAGCAATTACATCAGTTCCCAATTAAATAATGGCCTGACCACCTTTGCTATTTGTGCGGGGGCAAGTACTTCCACCGCACTCATTGAAAATGCAAGTTTGCAAAATGCAACAAATCCGTTAGGAACCACCTATTCTATTGCATTTGGAACGGGTAGTCCACAAGTGTTTAATGATAGTTTATTGCAAAGTATCAGCTATGGGAATAATTACATGACCTTAACTGCAAGCTCAGGTGCATGTACCCTTATTGACACCATCAATATTTATTCAGGCTCCAATCCGTTTGTTTCACTCGGGTCAAGTAATACGGTTGGCATTTGCCCAGGAAATCCCATCACCTTTTTACTTGACCCGACTTTAAATGCGAATTCAAGTAATCCGCCGGGTACCACCTACACGATTACGTTTTCAGATGATCCAAGTTTTAGCCAAGTTTTTACAGACATTACGCAAGATCAGCTTATTAATTATGTGTTTGATTCGACATCGTGTGGCCAGCCTGCTAATGGCGTTAATTTCCCTGCCAATACCTTTTATGCGCAAGTTATCGCTCAAAATGCCTGCGGCCAGACGGTTAGTAGTGTCTCACCAATCACGGTAAATGACAATCCGGACCCTGAGTTTAGCCTGACCGATTCGACAATTTGTGTAGGACAAAGTGTAACAGCGACCAATACTGGGACTTCTGGGTCTGTTGTTGGAAGTACGTCGCCATATAACTGTACTTCTCAAGGTAAATTTTATTGGACAATCACTGGTGTTTCACCAAGTGGTGCAATCTTGACGGCCCCAACAGCCTGGACCTTAGCCCCAGGAAGTGTACTCGGGGCATATAACTCGAATTACAATAATATGAATGTTTCGGCCACGAATAATGGCTCGAATTCGATCACCGCTACTTTTTTACAAGCAGGATATTATACGATTGTTCAGCACTATTACAATACTTGCGGTACTGAAACCTTCACACGGCATATTTGTGTCATCGAAGCACCAGTATGTAGTTTCAGCATTTCTCCCTCTCCAGGCTGTTCGCCATTAGTAACCACAACAAACAACACATCTGTTGCCCCCACATGTTCGGGTACTCCGGTCGATTTGGCGTATCAATGGAGTGTCACGAATCCGGCAGGAACGGCAAGTACGATTAGTTCAGCTACTGCTGTGGCGCCAACAATCACCTTTACAAACACGACGAATCAGCCACAAACGTTTACCGTGAGCATGACTGTGAGCCCTATGGAAAATGGAGGAGCAGCGCCTTGGTCTACTCCAAACTGCAGTTCGACTTGTACGCATACGGTTGTTGTCTATCCAGAGCTTGTTATTACCAGTCCGCCTACAGCAACTGTTTGTAATGCCGCCGCATTGTCTATTCCACTAACGGCTAATGTAGCCAGTACGTTTACATGGCAAGCAACAGACAATCCGAATGTCACAGGTGAAAGCACCACGATTCAAAACACAAGCACCATCACCGATCTTTTGGTGAACACAAGTACGGTCATACAAACTGTTACCTATACTGTAATTGGGAGTTCAATGTTAGGCGCATGTCCAGACACGTTGGTATTGACAGTCACCTTGATTCCGCCAATTACAATGAGTGACCCACCAGATGTCACCATTTGTGCAGGAGCCCTTCAACCGAGTATTGCCTTTAGTGCTTCGTTAAGTCCGGCAACATTTTCTTGGACAAATTCGAATAGTAGCATTGGTTTGTCTGTGAGTGGTGTAGGCCCAACCCCTGCGTTTAACGGAAGCAATACCGGAGCGGTCCCTATTAGCGGTACGATCACGGTAACACCCACCTCAAATGGGTGTACGGGCACTCCGCAGCAATTTACAATTACAGTCAATCCTTTGCCAACCGTTTCAAGTATTTCCAATCAAACGAGTTGTGCCGGTTCATTGACAAGTGCAGTTGTGTTTTCTTCATCGATCGGATCAAGTAGTTTCACCTGGTCCAATTCAAATCCAAGTATTGGCTTAGCGGCTTCGGGTAGTGGTGACATTGCGGCCTTTACCGGAGTAAATTCCAGTAACACAACACAAGTTGCAACGATTCAAGTAAGTGCAAGCAATGCTGGGTGTGTAGGCCCACCACTTAGTTTCACAATTAGTATTGTTCCCGGACCAAGTGTCAATTTGCCAAACAATCAAATTAGTTGTGCAGGTTCGCTGACACAACTGATTCAATTTAGTGGTTCGCAGCCTGGAAATACCTATAGTTGGTCCAATTCAAACACAAGTATTGGATTGCCTGCTAGCGGCACGGGCGATATTGCAGCGTTTAGTACCATCAATTCAGGAAATACACCACAAGTTGCTACCATAACGGTCAGTCCGTCAAGTCAAGGATGTCCTGGGACGAGTCAACAATTTACGATTACTGTACAGCCCATCCCTCAAGTTTCGCCACTAAGTAATTTAAGTTATTGCCAAGGCACAAGCACAGGAACGGTTTCATTTACTAGTGCAACAAATGTAGCCAATACAACTTACGATTGGACCAATTCAAATCCAGGTATCGGCTTGGCAGCAAGCGGAAACGGAAGCGGCATTGCGTCTTTTGTTGCAAGCAACACAAGCAACGCAGTTCAAAGTGCTACAATTACTGTCGTTCCAATTGCGGCATCTTGTTCGGGTCCTGCAACGTCATTTACCATTCAGGTAACACCAACACCTCAAGTAGTTGCCTTACCCGATCAAACGCTTTGCAATGGAAGTCCAAGTACGGCGCTTAATTTTACTACATCGGTATCCGGAACAACAATTGATTGGACGAATACGAATACTACCATTGGCTTGGCAGCGAGCGGCTCAGGATCGATTGCAGTATTTAACGCCGTGAACTCGACGAGCACGACCCAAGTTTCGACACTATCAATTACGCCAAGTTTAAATGGTTGTACGGGCCCAACGGATCAATTAGTCATCAGTGTATTGCCAACAGCAACAGTGGCTTCACAAGCAGACCTCACGGTTTGCCACGGGCAACAGGTGGCTCAAAATAGTCCGGTACTCAATCCGTCGAACGCGAACCTAAGTTGGTCAATTGCTGCACCTGCCATCGGGTTAAACCCGACAAGTGGTGTAGGCGCAGTCCCTTCATTTCAAGCACAAAACTCGAGCTCAAGCCCACAAAGTGCAGTGCTTACCCTGACGCCAAGCATCAGCCTGAACGCGGTAAGTTGCCCAGGAACACCTTTAAGTTATACGGTAACAGTTAATCCTATCCCGACTATTGCAGCCATTTCAAATCAAGCGTATTGTTCAGGTGACAACACGACAATTGTGGTGCCGGTTAGTAATCCGGCGACAGCTTCTTTTACCTGGACCAATTCAAACCCAACCATTGGTTTGGCGGCAGCAGGCACAGGTACCATTCCGTCATTTACAACTGTCAATTCAGGGAACACGCCCGCTTCAGCGCTCATCAGTATTTTACCAAGCTATACTAACAATGGCATTTCGTGTCAAGGATCTGTGCTTAATTTCTCTTTTAGTGTGAATCCAATTCCGGTTGTTGATGCCATCAATGACGCTACGATTTGTGCCGGAAATACACTTTCGATGAGTTTCACAAGTACTCCTACCCTTAGTGGTGTGGTTTACAATTGGAGTAATAGCAATACGGCAATAGGTTTAGGACCTGTCGGGACGGGCGCTATTAGTTTTTTAAGCCTGAACTCCGGATTTATTGATGTCACGAGTACATTAACTGTCACACCAACCTTCACCAATGCCGGAGCCACCTGTACAGGAACTGCGCAAAGTGCACTCATTACAGTGCATCCGAGTCCGCTTATGTCGGCACTCACCAACCAGACCATTTGTGCCGGAACAACAACTTCAGCGGTAACTTTTGCCTCAAATGTTGCGGCAACAAGCTATTCCTGGACCAACAGCAATGCGACAATCGGTCTTGCAGCCAATGGCAACGGAACCATCGCCCCATTCTTGGCATTAAATACAAGCAATGCTGCAGCTACTGCAACGATTACGGTTTCACCGACCGCTACCTTTGGCACCCAGACTTGTACCGGATTGCCTCAAACAATGACTTTTACGGTGAATCCCATTCCGCAACTAAGCCCAATTGCGGCTCAAAGTATCTGTGCAGGGACAGCTGTATCAGTCATTCCGGTTTCTTCAATTAGTACAGGAATGACCTACTCTTGGACCAACACCAATCCAGCAATAGGATTGCCTGCAGCAGGCACAACCGCCATTTTATTTAGTGCTCAAAACACCAGCAATAGTGCCATTGTAGGTCAGTTAAGCCTAACGCCGACAGCGACAAGTAATGGACTTTCTTGTGTAGGTTCGCCAATTAGCACACAAATCGAAGTGCTGCCAACACCGCAACTTACACCACTTATAGATCAGGTATATTGCCCGAATGAGTTGAGCATCGCAAGTAGCTTTTCGTCTACTGTTTCAGGAAGTACATATAGCTGGATTAATTCCAATGGAGCGATTGGCCTTGGTACAAGTGGCAACGGAAATATTCCTTCCTTTACAACTGTCAATACTTCCAATACCGTTGTTGCCACTGCACAAATCCAAGTAACGCCAACCTATACGTCCTCGGCACAGACCTGTGTCGGGTTGCCAAGCGTATTTACGATTACCGTCAATCCAAGTCCGATCGTCAATCCGATGCCGGCACTTACGTACTGTACTGGTAGTACAACCAATCCGATTGCATTTACAGGAACTGCCACTTCGTATCAATGGGCAAGTTCTTCTATTGGAATTGGCATTGGAGCAGCGGGCTTGAATACCCTTCCTTCTTTTCTGACCATCAATACAGGGAGTACAAGTTTGTCAAGTTTAGTTACAGTCACCCCTCAATTCACAAATTTAGGCGTGAGTTGTGCTGGTTCTCCTACCACTTTTGAGATAACTGTGCAAGCAGTTCCGACAGTCAATGATCCGATTGATCAGGTATTATGTAATGGAAGTACAACACAAACCGTGGTATTTAATGGCACGGTTGCGTCAACGACCTACAATTGGATAAATTCCAATCCAAGCATTGGAATTGCCGCAAGTGGCTCAGGAACCATTTCGGCGACTACAGTGTCCAATATTGGTTCCAATCCGGCACTTGCACAAATTACAATCACACCAAGTACCACCTCCAACAGCGTCACTTGTTTTGGCCCCACCCAAGACTTTACAATTACGGTGAATCCGAGCCCGTTGGTGCAGTTTAGCATGGCCAATCAAACCATTTGTTCGGGCAGTGCCACGCAAGCACTCACCATTTCATCTCCAACGGCTGGGGCAAGTATCACTTGGACAGCAGCATCGGTTTCAAGCAGTTTAACAGGCCTCACAAGTACGACTGGTAACGCTTCTATTCCGAGTTTCACAATCACCAATTCAAGTAGTACAGCTCAAAGTATTACGCTAAATGCTAGTGCTACAACAGCTGGTACAGTGGCGTGTCCGGGTGGGGGAAGTAGCTATACCATTACCGTCAATCCAACGCCTACCGTCCAAGACCCACCTGACCAACTACTCTGTGCGAACACGGCCACTCAAGCAATTAACCTTATTGGTACAGGAACTTCATATTCTTGGACCAATTCAAATTCGAGTTGTGGTTTGGCTGGATCAGGCCTTGGTTCCATCACCTCATTTACTGCCATAAATACAAGCAATCAAGCTACTCAGGCAACGCTTGTAATCACTCCAATTTTTAGTTTAAATGGGGTAAATTGCCCGGGTTCGACGCAAGACCTTAGCATCACAATCAATCCGATTCCACAAGTAGGAAACATGTTAAATCAGACCTATTGCCCTGGTCAGCAAAGTACATTAACTCCAATTACCGGTACAGGAACTTCTTATGATTGGACCAACTCAAATCCAGCGATTGGATTAATGGCTTCCGGATCAGGTAGCATTCCAAGTTTTACGACAGTCAATAATGGGAGTGCCCAAGCAGCAGCTACACTTTCCATCACCCCAACTTTCACCTATCAAGGTTTAGCCTGTCAAGGACCGATTTCTACCTATCAAATTGTGATAAATCCGAGCCCTACATTAGCGCCACTAACGGGCCAAGTTTTATGCAGTAACGTTTCATCAACGGTGGTTAATTATGTCAGTAACGCCACTAATTTTAGTTGGTCAAATGCCGATCCTTCTATTGGTTTGGCAGCTCAAGGAAGCGGCTCAATACCTGCATTTACCACTCAAAACACCAGCACAAGTAATGTGTTAACAAGTACGGTGCAGGTAACGCCAATTTATACGGCAAATGCCGTGAGTTGCCCGGGCCCCGTTCAGGCCATGACATTTAGTGTCTTGCCAATCCCAACAGTACAAGCACTTTCGAATCAGACACTTTGTAATGGCGCCCAAACACAAGCCATCAGTTGGCTTGGAACCGGAACGGCTTATACCTGGACAAACACATTGCCGAGTATCGGACTTGCGGCCTCTGGGCAAGGCGATATCGCCGCGTTTACGGCACAAAATTTAACGCCAAGTCAGCTTGTTTCCACGATTCAAGTGCTACCTGTTTATTCATATTTAAGCACAAGTTGTAATGGCAACCCAAGCTCACTCACGATCACGGTCAATCCGACGCCATTTGTTTTGGATCCGACTGACCAAGTGATTTGTAACGGAAGTACGAGTGCCTCTGTTAATTTTAGTGGGAATGGGACTTCTTATAGTTGGACAAATGACCAACCAGGCATCGGGATTGCGGCTTCAGGTTCCGGAACAATTGGCTCTTTTATTGCGAGCAATCAAGGGCTAACTCCGCTTGTTGCCACCATAAACGTCATGCCAACTTATAGTGGCGGCAATTCTTCTTGCCCTGGCCAAGGTCAGAGCTTTACAATTACGGTCAACCCGACCCCGACGATCAATGCGCTTGCCGATCAAGAACTTTGTTCAGGATCAACGACTCAGGCCATTTCATTTACAGGAAATGCAAGTAGTTTTCAATGGGTAAATTCGGCGCCAAGTGTTGGTTTGGCCGCTTCGGGAATGGGCTCAATAGTTCCTTTTATTGCAAACAATCCGAGCACTTCTACGCCACTTATTGCTACCATCCAAGCCACGCCTATTTTTTCCAATGCGGGTTTGAGTTGTACGGGTATTCCAATTTCGATACAATTGACGGTGGATCCACTTCCTGTTGTTACAGGACTAAGTAATCTTGCAGTTTGTAATGGTGCTGTGGTTCCGAGCCTCCCAATTTCCGGAACTGGCACCAACTATAACTGGACAAATGCTACCCCATTGAATGGCCTAGCCGCTTCCGGATCAGGTCTGAATATTCCTTCATTTGTTGCTGCTAATCCGGGTGTTGCCCCACTCAATAGTAGTATTTCAGTGACACCAATTTACACCAGCGCTCAACTCACTTGCACAGGAACCACGCAAGGGTTTACACTTGCCGTGTTGCCAACACCAACGGTCAATCCGCTTCCGGATCAGCTATTTTGCAATGGCGATTTAAGTAATCCGCTGAGTTTTACAGGTGCAGTAACTTCTACCGTTTTCAACTGGACAAATGCCTTGCCAAGTATTGGCTTGGCAGCAACAGGCTCAGGGCCTATTGCTCCATTTACGGTGCAAAATAGCACTAGTGCCCAAGTTCAGGCTCAGTTGCAAGTCATTCCGACACTTACTTTAAATGGAACAACATGTGCTGGAATAGCCAGTTCTTTCTTATTTCAAATTAATCCAACACCACAAGTAAGTAATCCGGGTAATCAGGTTTATTGTGCCAATGTAGCTACCAACTCACTAGTATTTGCCGGAACAGCCACTAGCTATCAATGGCAAGCTGGTTCTACTAATATCGGCATTAATCCGAGTGGGCTAAATAGTGTACCGAGTTTTACCACAGTAAACACCGGTTTGATTCCATTGAATACTCAAGTGAACGTAACACCTTATTTTAGCCAAGGCGGTTTAAATTGCCCTGGGCCAATGCAAAGTTTTGTGTTCAGTGTCAATCCAACACCTAGTGCAAACCCAATTCCCAATCAGGATTATTGCCATCTGGAACAAGCTCCGGCACTCACCATTAGTGGAACAGGTACTTCCTATAATTGGAGCAATTCACTCCCATCAATTGGTTTGTCAGCTGTAGGCTTTAACAGCGTCCCGGCTTTTACGGCTAACAATCCATCGATTGTTACAAATGCGGCACCAGTGGTGGCTACGGTTTCTGTCGTCCCTGCCTTTAGTGCCAATAACCTCACATGCCTAGGCGACACAATTACGTATCAAATTACGGTGAATCCGCTACCTCATGTGCAGCAACTCAACGATACTATTTTGTGTAATCATGGGCAACTCAATGTTAATTTAGCGAGTAACATTCCTTCAAACGTAGCATGGTCGTCTACGTTTAATGCACAAATTAGTGGCGCCTCAATTGTAAATCAGACTGCGCCTTATATAGGCGATTCGTTAAGTAATTTGAGCAATCAACCACAGTTTTTAACGTATACTATTTCACCAATAGCCTTTCCATCTGGATGTGCAGGACCCGATTCTAGCTTTGTGGTTCAAATTCAGCCAGACGTACAGCTAGTGATCCCTACAAATTTAGAAATCTGTTCGGGTGCCCCAGTTAACGCGCTGTTAAATGCGAATGTTCCATCGACTTTTACATGGGAGGTAAGCCTCGACAACCCGAATGTGAGTGGTGAATCGTTTGTGTCGAACACGGGTAATTTAATCAACGATGTCTTGATTAATACGACCAGTGTGAATCAATTGGTGGTTTATACCATTTACCCGACTTCTGTCCAAGGCGCTTGTTCTGGTGCTATCCAAACCTTAACCGTTTTGGTGAAGCCTCCATTGCAATTGCTCAATGAAGACACACTCACCATTTGTAGTGGGACTGCACTAAATTTGCAACTTGTGGCCAATACCAATGTTGGGTTTAATTGGTATGCTGACCAATCTCCTTCTGTCACAGGCGAATCGTTGTCGGTTGTAAGTTCCTCGTTGATAAACGATGTATTAGTAAATACCTCTACAACGGTTCAACTTGTCCATTACCATGTGGTAGGAACTGCCATTACGAATGGTTGTTCGAGTCCTGTTTTTGATGTAATTGCGTATGTCAATCCGGTTCCGATTGTGAACGCCATTAATGATACCACTCTTTGCGCGCAATCAATTGTTACACCAATTCCATTTAGTGGCTCTGTTTTCGGAACCGTTTATCACTGGACCGCCAGCCCGAATGCCATTGGCTTAAGCCCACTTAGCGGAACCAATGCTTTGCCTGGTTTTTTGGCAACAAATACGGCTGTTGTTCCGATAAATGCCGCCATCCAGGTTCAAGGAATTTTCACTAATAACGGTGTTAGTTGCTCCAGTAGCTTTGAACCTTTTCAAGTTGTTGTCAATCCGGTTCCAAACGTTTTCCCGTTGACAGACAGCCCATATTGTGCCGGAGAAACAGCAGCAACTGTTACAGTAACTGGCGCCATTCCGGGCACTACTTTTACGTGGAGCAATTCTTCAACAGCAGTTGGTTTGGCTGCTACTGGGCAAGGTGACATCCCTGCTTTTGTGACCACAAACCCGGGTATTGCTACAATACAAAGCGAAGTGTATGTGACACCATATTACCTCAATAATGCAATCGCGTGTCAGGGTCAGACCGAAAGTTATACGATTACTGTTTATCCGATGCCGCACCTTACAACTAGCCCGGTAGCTATTTGCTCAGGATCAGCTACAAATTTGGCACTTAGCGCCACAATAACTTCCAATTTTGAATGGCATGCAGACCCAACAGCAACGGTATATGGTGAAACAGCTGCACCCATCCAAAATTCTGCACTAATTAATGATGTCTTGATTCAAAATACTTTGTTGCCACAAGTAGTCACTTACCATGTTGTTCCAATTTCGATACCGAATGGATGCATTGGGCCTGATAGTCTTCTGAATGTGACAGTCAATCCACTTCCGCAGGTGGCTTTTTCTACAACAAACACAGCACTGTGTGATTTAAGCCCTGTGAATTTTCAAAATAACAGTTTAGGTATTTTGGATTTCATGTGGGACTTTGGCGACAACACAAGTTCGATTTTGAACAATCCGTCTCACATTTATGCAAGTGCAGGTAATTACACGGTAGGGCTGATTGGCATTGACCCTTTAACCGGATGTATGAATTCGGTAAGCCAGCCACTCACGATTTCTGCTTCTCCAGATCCTAGCTTTACCTATTCGGATAGTGTTGGCTGCGGAATTCTTGATGTGGTGTTTAATGCCGCCAGTGCCAACACAAGTTGGGATTACCAATGGACCTTTGGAAATGGCGACACCACCAATCAAGTAGGTTCTACGGGTTATCAATTTACGGTTCCAGGTTGTTATGACATTGCCTTAACTGTGACTACCAATTTTGGTTGTAGTGCAAATTATGCGTACCCAAATGCAGTTTGTTTGTATGAAGAAGCAGTCGCCGATTTTTCGGTTTCAGATTATGTATTATCGTCGTTAGAACCGATTGTCAATTTTTACAATCATTCACAACATGCCGTATCTTATAGCTGGGACTTCGGCGATGGAACGAGTGGCCTTGCCGAAAATCCGATACATGTCTATCCGCCTGACCCAGCAAGTTACCTCGTTACATTAACTGCTTACAACGAAGTAGGATGCATCGATACAGCCACAGCTACCATTGTAATTTTCGAAGATTTTAGTTTGTATGTTCCAAATTCGTTTACACCGAATAACGACGAAAATAATCAGTATTTTCAGCCAATTGTTGCCGGAGGCTTTAAGCGTGATAGCTACCATTTGATGATTTTTAACCGTTGGGGTGAACTGGTTTTTGAATCCTACGATCCTGATTATGGTTGGGATGGTACTTATGGGTTTGAAAATGAACCCTACAATCAGAACTGGATTAAAGGGATGACGTGTCAAGACGGCACCTATACTTGGAAGATTTCGCTCGAAATTCTTCAAAGCCAAGAAGTTCGTCACTTCACAGGTCACGTTAACCTTTTGCGCTAAATACCTACTTTGTGGTATTGCCCCTTATTTAGAATGATTCTAAGTTTGTGGTCATGAAAACAATCACATTCTCTACATTTTTTTTAGTGCTCTTCATGAGCCTTGTATCTGGTGTTTCGGCACAAGTTTTAACCAAAGAAGACTCCTTGTCAGCGGGCTTAATTGCCAGCCCACAAGCCACAGTATTGTCTGGATATGGTAGCATGCATTATGAAAATAACCTGACTACCAATGAAGCAACAGCCAATGTGGATCGAGTCGTTTTGTTTTTTGGCCATAAATTCTCGAAAAAGATCTTTTTCTTTTCGGAACTCGAAATTGAAGATGCGAAAATCGATGGTTCGGGTGCTTCAGGTGAATTTGCGTTAGAGCAAGCCTTTCTAAAATTTCAGCTCAATCGCCATTCGTACCTGACTACTGGGCTTTTTATTCCGCGTTTAGGGATCATCAATGAAAATCACTTACCAACTACGTTTAATGGGGTGCAGCGGCCTTTTGTGGAACAATATATTATCCCATCGACTTGGCGCGAAATGGGCATTGGGTACTACGGTTTTAGTCAGCGCATTGCCGGACTCAACTACAGTTTGGCCTTCGTCAATGGATTGAGTAGCGCCGGATTTGAAAATGGAAGCGGAATCAGAGAAGGTAGGGCTGAAGGTCGAAATGCGCAGGCCGGAGCACTTGCTTTAACAGGTGCACTTTTGTATTACCATGGCCCTTGGCGTTTGCAAGTTTCTGGCTATTATGGGGGCAGTGCAGGTCTCACGCCAACTCAGGCCGATAGTTTGCAACTCAACTCAGGGCTATTTGGAACGCCAGTCGGTTTGCTTGAAACGAATGCGCAATACCATGGAAAAAGACTGACATTAAAGGCGCTCGCTACGACAGTCCTGATTCCGGATGCGGCACAAATCAATTTAGCGTATGCTAATAATACCGCTTCTCAATTGGTTGGGACTTACCTCGAAGGCGCCTATGCCATTTGGCAAAAAGAAGCCAACGTACTCCGACTTTTTGGTCGTTACGAATTTTTAGACATGAATTTCAAGCAAGCGACAAATGGCATAAACAACCCGACTTTGCGTCGTCAATATGTAGTTGCGGGCTTGAGTTATTTACCACATCCAGGGGTAGTCATTAAACTCGATTATACGTATCGCATCACGGGAAATCAAAATCCAGATTTAATTGTCGATCCGTTTTTGAATCTTCCTTTTTATGCACAACAGCAACTGATTAGCCTTGGCGTTGGTTTTAGTTTTTAATAATGGAACGTCGCGAATTTATTAAAAACACCTGTGTACTTTGTGGCGCTTTAGTGGGTATAGGTGTCTTGAATACGAGCCTTAGTGGCTGTGCTCCGCTGCCTGTTTTTAATTTGCCACAGGCCACCGGGACCATTCAAATCGAGGCAACGCAAATAAGTGCTGAAAGTCCGGTATTACTGTTAAAACATCCAGAATTCGAGTACGATATAGCGTTGGTAAGGTTGTCAGCACAGCACTACAAAGCGCTCAAACTCGAATGTACGCATCAACCCAATCCGTTGGTACCGACCAAAACTGGCTTTCAATGCAGTGTGCACGGCAGTAGTTTTGCCCTGAATGGTCAGGTTACACAAGCTCCCGCTTTGCGGCCATTAAAGCAATTCCCGATTGAGGTTCAAGGAACGATGCTACTTATAGCGCTTAATTAAAAATGAAAACTGCACTTCAGTTGCGCGCCTGCTAACGAATAGTTGAGATTCGGAATGGTGCTTAATAGCGGATCAAATTGGTGCTTGCTCCAAATGCTTTTGTAGGCAAGTAGCTCGACATTCCAGTAATGGTGATTGTTTCCAATAAACGAAAAACCGTGCCCGATACCTAAATTGAGGCCACTGACGCCAATAGGCAAATCGCGTTCAAGTGTAGTTGGTGTTTGTGGCGGTACGGCTAAATTGGCCACATTAAACGTTTCTATCGACTCGAAGTGTTGGTAAATCAAACTCGTTGAAATGTACTTGGCCACATTAGTTTTTGCCGCATCGTATTGAAAGTGATAGTGTAAACCCGCTTGGTTCATTTGGTTAGACAATTCGTAGCTGGCACCAAGGTAATGGACCTGATAAAAGTGCTTCCCGGCACTAAGTGAAAGCGCTAAGGGGAGTTCATAAAACATCCCGTTTGAATTGCAACTTAAATAGTAACTGTCAGGAGTAAATCCGGTATTCATGCCCGCCATAAATGCGGAGACGCCAATTCCAAAGTCAAATTCATTGGTTTTACGTGCACGCGCAAGGCTGTCAGGTTGTTTGACACGCTCGTGATAAATCCGGTCTTCTTCAAATGAAGTGTACATCTCTCTTGAAAGCGAATACTTGCGTTCAAAACGGTCTATAAAAGTAATGACACCAGTGCTTGAATTGAATTCGATGAGCTGGCCATAGATGGAAGTACCGTCTTTCAAATGGACAATGTCGTACGCGACTTCTTTTTTGACACGTTGGGCAAAACTAATAAGACTGAATAAGGTGCAGCAAGCAAAAACAAGTAATTTCATGGGGCTAATTTACAAAACAGATTGGCTTCTTGGTTCAGTAGATAAACTGTATTTTTGAAGGCGAATGGCACGATACAAAACGATAGCAGCACTTGCCGAAGGCTTTTACAAAGAAAAAGGATCTAAATTTTATGCCTTTGCTGTTCCTGTACAATCCGAAGATGAGATCAAGGCGTTTATCGCTCAAAAGCGCAAAGAACATCACCAAGCGGTTCATGTCTGTTCGGCTTTTCGACTCGGTGCCGATTTAAAAACGTATCGGGCATCAGACGACGGCGAACCCTCGAATTCTGCGGGCCCACCAATTTTAGGTCAGATTCAATCGTACGAACTAAGCGATGTACTGATCGCGGTGGTTCGTTATTATGGCGGGACCAATTTAGGAGTTGGCGGTTTGATACAGGCTTACCGAAGCGCAGCAAAAGATGCGCTAGAACAGGCCACCGTGATTGAAAAAGAAGAAGAAGTGCTTTTTGAATTTGAGTTTCCATACGAGAAACTTCATTTCATGATGGAACTTTTTAAAAAAGAGCAATTGCCTATTGTTCATCAAGGACTGGGAAGTGATTGCCACGTGAGTGTCCGGATTCCGCTCGACAAAGTTGAAGAAATCAAGTTGCGTTACCACGCAATTTTGGTGCTGTGATACGGAAATTCCTTGAGCAATTCACCTGAGTAATAAAAGTCATAGGCCACACCACCAAAGGTGTATTCTTTCTCACGGATCATGAAATTTGAGCCCCCAACCGCTGGTTTTTTCTTTGGTTTCGATTTGGCATAACCCAAATTAAAAATGGAAGCTAAAATTTCTGGGCGTTCGTCTATCGGGCAACCTGCTGCTTTCCATTGGGTGGCAATCTGTCGGATGAAAATCCCGGCATAGAGGTACGAATAATAGTGGTCTTTATATTGGACAAGACGCTTGACACGCAAACTCAAGGTGTCGTTGTGGGCATTCGAATAATTTCGGGTCGAATCGTAAGCCAAAATGTGTGCGTATTTTTCGCCACAATAGTACGGGCTGCTTGCATCTTGCAAATAGCGTTCGATGTTTCGGGCCGTTTCTTCTTTGATGCCCGTCACTCCAAAAGACATATTGGTTTCGAGCGCCAAGGTTTTTAAAGGCGCCACAAAATCTTTGAAGCGCTCTCTTCTCGAATTAAACAGGCGCACTTGCTCGCCAACCAAACAAGCCACAATCATACGGGGTTCAACACCAATGGCTGCTGCTGCCGAATCAATATAGCGTTTGTCTTTGGCAACGGCCTCTTTAAAATAAGACCACTCGATAAAATTCATCCATTCAAATACGTTTCCTGCTTTGGCGTGGTTACCGAGTTGCTGCTTGGCCAGCAGTTGCTTTAGGCGTCGCTGGTAACTTTTATTGTCTTTTAATTTCAGATCGACCGCAGCCAGCATTTGCAGCGCCGTTTTTTCACAGTTGCTTTGCGCATAGGCTTCCAGAATCGTGCGCGCATTTTTTGGATAATACGCATTGACCAAATTGATGTGCTCTAAAATTTCATTGCGGTACTGGACCAAAGAAGCACTGTCGACTTTAAACCCTTGGTTATACTTGTCATGCATCTGCTGAAAATAGCGATTGTTGCTATCGACAAGTCCTTTGTCATCGGTTAGGCGCATTTTCATCGCGACAAAAATGCCAACTAAAATGAAGCCATAAGTGGCAAAGCCATAAAGTGCTAATTTGTACGGGATTGTTATCCACTTGCTTTTTAATAGACGTTTCATCGCATTGGGTGTGTGCGCTTCATACGGCAATCCATGGGTTTGGTTTTAGATTTGCGATAATCGCAACAATAGATTTTTCGCTTGCTTGAATCGGTTTGAATTTTGCGATGTAAACAAGCAATTTTGAGTAAAAGACACTTTATGATCCCAGCAACCGCATCTGATAAAGCACGTGTCGTCTCTATTTTTCAAGAAGCATTTTTTGAAAATCCTCACGTTCGATTTTTACTCGGCAAGCGTTTTTTAACCTGGCGTTTGCGCATCATGGCGCACTATGTTTTTTTTATCGGAATGCGCAGAAATGGTATTTTCTTAGCTGAAGATAACGAAGGTGTTTTGGTGTTTTTTCCGACAAAAGCACTTCAGCACAACTTTTTGGAAGCAACCTACCAGATAGGGATGGCGTTAGTTGCGTTTAATATGTGGCGCATTCTTGAAATTTCTCAGACTGAAAATAGGGTCAAGCAATTGCGTAAAAGTGATGGAAATGACATTTATGTTTGGTTTTATGGGGTCTCGAAAAAAGGCTTGTCGCAGCAAACAGCACGAAGCCTAATGCGCTCATTATTTGCGTATTCGGCAAAAAATCAAGTCGCAATTGTTGCCGAAACCAGTTTGGCTCGCAACAAAGGGATCTATGAGCGTTATGGTTTTGAAACCTACCAAACACACCAGTTTACGGATTTCCCTGTTTTTTTCATGCGACGCGAACATACATGTAAGGTCTAGCGCATTTCTTCTACCTTTGCAGCATGGCACTTATCAAATCTTGCAGGGGTTTCGAGCCCACATTTGGCACCAATGTTTATTTGGCCGAAAACGCCACAGTGGTCGGCGACGTCATCATGGGCGATGCCTGTTCGGTGTGGTTCAATGCCGTTGTCCGAGGCGATGTCAATAGCATCCGAATCGGGAATAAAGTCAATATTCAAGATGGTGCGGTTTTGCATTGCACCTATGAAAAAACGAAACTCCATATAGGTGACAATGTTTCAGTTGGCCACAACGCGCTGGTTCATGGTTGTACCATCGAAGACAATGTCTTGATCGGAATGGGTTCTATCGTCATGGATAACTGTCACATCGAATCCAATAGTATTGTAGCTGCCGGAGCCGTACTTACCGAAGGCACACGCGTCGAATCCTGGAGTATTTATGCAGGTATTCCGGCTAAAAAAATCAAGACTTTAAGTCCTGAATTGTTTGAGGGCGAGGTGCAACGTATTGCGAATAATTATGTGCTTTATTCGAGTTGGTTCAAAGAGAACCTTTAATTTTACCTCAAACTTATTTTCATGAAATACGACCGCATCGATTCCTCATTATATCGTGCCAATCGCCAGAAATTTGTAGCTCAAATGGTGGCTAACACGCTAGCAGTTTTCAATTCAAACGATATCTATCCCGTATCTGCAGATAGTACATTGCCTTTCGCACAACACCGAGATATTCTTTATTTATCAGGTGTTGATCAAGAAGAATCGATGTTGGTATTATTTCCAAATGCCAGCAATCCGGTACACCGTGAAGTGCTCTTTCTTAAAGAAACTTCTGAGTTGATTGCCATTTGGGAAGGTGAAAAATTGACGAAAGAAAGCGCCTTTGCTACTTCCGGAATAAAAACGGTTTATTGGTTGCAGCAATTCCCAACTATTTTCAAGCAACTTATGGCCGAGGCCAGTGGTATTTACCTCAATACCAATGAGCACCTTCGTGCCAACACAGAGGTAGAAACCCGTGAAGACCGTTTTATCAAACAAGTCAAGCAAGATTACCCGGCACATCAAGTGCACAAATCGGCACCCATCATGCACAAAATTCGTTCGATCAAAGAAGCCATCGAACTTGATTTAATGCAACGTGCCTGTAACATTACTGAAGCAGGGGTGCGCCGCTTATTGGGCTTTATCAAACCAGGTGTCTGGGAATACGAAATCGAAGCCGAGTTAGCGCATGAGTTTTTGCGCAATCGCTCGAATGGTTTTGCCTATACGCCAATTGTGGCATCTGGTAAAAATGCCTGTGTGTTGCACTACATCGAAAACAATCAGCAGTGCAAAGATGGCGATGTTATTTTATTAGACGTCGGGGCAGAATACGCTAATTATAGTTCAGACCTCACGCGCTGTATTCCGGTCAACGGACGCTTTACTGCACGCCAAAAAGCAGTGTATAATGCGGTTTTACACGTGAAAAATGAAGCCACAAAATTGTTGGTTCCGGGCACCATCATGGCCGAATACCACAAACAAGTGGGTTCACTAATGGAAGAGCAATTGGTTAACTTGGGTCTTATAACAATGGACGACATCAAAAACCAAGATCCAGCTTGGCCAGCCTATAAAAAATACTTCATGCACGGCACTTCACATTTCTTAGGGCTAGACACCCACGATGTGGGCCTTTGGCACGAACCAATTTCAGCAAATATGGTCTTTACAGTTGAGCCCGGAATTTACATTCCCGAAGAAGGTTTAGGCATTCGACTTGAGGACGATGTGGTTGTTCAAGCTAGTGGCGAACCCTTTAATTTAATGCGGAATATTCCTATTGAAGCGGCGGAAATCGAAAGCTTAATGAACGCTTAATTCAGTTTCATGCTTGCCTATTCGGTAAAAGGTGAAGGACCTTCTTGGGTCTTTTTGCACGGCTTTTTAGAATCTTCAACCATGTGGGATTACTTGCCACTAGATGCACTTCCTATCCGACAGATACGCATTGATTTACCGGGCCATGGGCAATCCCATTCTTATCTAGGAAAGCCAAGCATAAAGGCAATGGCTGATGCCGTAGCTGAAGTAGTAGCTCATTTGCAATTAGATCAGTTTTGTGTGCTTGGACATTCAATGGGCGCATACGTAGGCCTCGAATTGGCTCAAATAGCCAATTGCCAACACCTGATTTTACTTAATTCAAATTGTTGGTCCGATTCCGAGCAAAAAAAACAAGACCGCCTCAGAGTGGCTCAGTTGGTACACTATGCCAAGGATATCTTTATTCGGGAAGCAATCCCCAATTTATTTCATGATGCATCACGTTCACGTCAAGAAATAAACCAATTGATTGAAGAAGCGAAATTAATGAGTCCGGAAGCGATTGCACATAGTGCATTTTCGATGCGCGAGCGTTCTGATTTCACAGCTATTGTAACAGCACATCCTCAAAAGTACAGCTTCATACATGGCATTTATGACCGCTTGGTTAGTGTCGAAGAACTGCAGCAAAAAGTAACGAATAATACCATTTACTTACTTGATTGTGGCCACATGGCTCATATTGAGGCCTCTGAAAAGGTGATGGAGATTTTTTCACATGAACGACGATGAAGACTATATGCTTATTCCTACTTCTTAGTTTGTCAAACGTGGCGCTAGCTCAAACGCTGCCTACAATAAACACACTCAAATCTGACACCCTCTCTAAAGATGATGTTGCAGATATCCAACCTGATTTCAAAGGAGGATATCATAAACTTTCAAAGTATATCGGAGATGAACTTAATTGGGAAGAAGTGCTGAAATGGCAAGACCTTCCGGTTGTCTTTGAACTGGTTGAATAGCCTTTTAGATTTCCACTTCCGAATCCAAGATAATCGTTACCGGGCCATCATTGACGAGGCTAACCTTCATGTCGGCACCAAATTGTCCGGTCTGAATCTTGCCAGTAAATTGTTTGTGCAGTTCGTCAAGAAATGCTTCATATAACGGAATGGCAACTTCGGGGCGTGCGGCTTTGATGTAGCTTGGCCGATTGCCCTTTTTAGTGGCAGCATGCAAAGTAAATTGACTCACGATTAAAAGTTCACCGTTAATAGCTTGAACAGAAAGGTTCATTTTGCCCTCTGCATCTGAAAAAATGCGCAGATTGATCAGTTTTTGAATCAGGTAGTTGGCATCTGCAGCTGTGTCGTTTTGCGCGATGCCAAGCAAAACCAAGAGCCCTTCTTCAATTTGGCCTACGAGTTTACCTTCTATACAAACCGAAGCCTCTGAAACACGTTGGATAACAATTCTCATGATTCGAAATACAACTTAAAATTCACTGCGACGGTAGGGGTCGTCGGCATCTTCCTGCATCAATTGCAGATAGGTTTGGTACCGATGCGGCGCGATCGACTCTGCTTCAACAGCAGCCTTGACTGCACAGTGAGGCTCGTTGAGGTGCTTGCAGTTATTGAAGCGACATTCGCCAAGCAGTGCGCGCATTTCTGGAAAATAATGGGCGAAATGTTCTTTTTCTAAATCGACCAAGCCAAAAGCACGTATTCCTGGGGTGTCGATAATAAAACCGCCGCTAGAAAGCGCATGCATTTCGGCAAAGGTTGTGGTGTGTTTGCCTTGTTCGTGGGCTTTAGAAATTTCGCCCGTCCGAAGGTCAAGATTCGGATCTAAGCTATTGACCAACGTGGTTTTGCCGACGCCAGAATTACCCGAAATCATGACTTGTTTGTCCTTGATTTCTTCTCTTAAAAAGGCGATGCTGTTGGGGTCTTCAGAGGTAATGCCGTAGCAAGGATACCCGCTATTTTCATAGATATATTTCAAGGCTTCAAAATACGCCTGATCATCTTGATTGAAAAGATCAATTTTATTGAAAAGCAGGGTGGTAGGGATCCGAAAAGATTCGGCAGCTACCAAAAAGCGGTCAATAAATGCAATTTGAGTTACTGGAGACTTGAGCGTAACCACCAAATAAGCGCGGTCTATGTTGGCTGCCAAAATCTGCATTTGCTTACTGAGGTTGGTAGCCTTGCGCACAATATAGTTGTGTCTTGGCTCAACCGAGAGAATAGCCCAACTTTCGTCTGAACCTGATTCGATGACTACGCGGTCACCGGCAGCAATGGGGTTGGTGGTTTTGAGCCCTTCAAGGCGCAATTTTCCACGGATACTTGCCTGCACAATTTGCTGGTCTTCAAGTAACACTTGATACCATTTACCAGTCGATTTCAGTACAAGACCATTCATGGTTTCAAAGTTAAACATTTGTATGTTTGTAGGATGAAAACAATTTTTATCTTCCTTCTTGGCTTAAGCTTCTTCGCTTGCCGTACCTTGCCCATAGAAATGAGCGAGGATGAAGTATTGGGCGAGCCCATTGAAGATGCTGAGTTCCCTGGGGGATACGCAAAAATGCAAGCGTATATCGCTAACAATTTAAATAGACCCGCGCCTCAAGATTCTTTTGATCGATCTAACACAAGTTGTAAAGTATACGTTCTGTTTGAGATAGATTCTCTTGGCGCAATTCGCAATCCACTGGTTGAAAAGAGTACTGGTAATTGCCTTCCTTGCGAAAAAGAAGCCCTTCGCCTGGTTCAAAACATGCCCAAATGGACGCCCGCAAAGATGAATGGACTTCCTATTGTGAGTCAGGTTCGCTTGCCGTTGACTTTTACTTTTTAAACACATGACCAAAAACTACGGCCTCATTGGCAAAACGCTCGGGCATTCGTTTTCAGCTGCTTTTTTCAAGGAATACTTTGAGAAAAACAACATCGCCGCGACTTATTCCAATTTTGAGTTGAATGATATTACAGAGCTTCAATCGCTTTTTGATCAAAACCTATCCGGACTCAATGTTACTTTTCCTTACAAAGAAAGCATCATTCCGTTTTTAGACCGACTCGATGACAGCGCCGCAGCAATTGGTGCCGTGAATGTCGTTGCTTTTGAAAATGGAGAGAAGGTAGGCTACAATACCGATGCGTATGGATTTGCCCAAAGTATCAAGCCTTTTTTAACGTTTGAGCACGAGCGCGCCCTTATTTTTGGTACAGGCGGCGCTTCGAAGGCTGTTGCACACGTATTTGCGCAATTAGGAGTTGAGGTTTTTTACATTTCTCGCACCCCCGATCACAGCAAGCGTATTTATGGCTATTCGGAAATCAATGAACACATGCTTCGGGCGTGTAAAGTCATGGTCAATTGCACGCCCATCGGAACCTTTCCGAACACTGAAGCCTGTCTCGAAATCCCGTTTGAATACCTTACTTCTTCACATTTGGTCATTGATTTGGTGTACAATCCGGCCGAAACGACCTTGATGCAACAGGCCAAAAAACAAGGTGCCGCAGTCATGAACGGGTTGTCCATGCTGCAGCACCAAGCGTTAAAAAGTTACGAAATCTGGACGTCCTAATTTTCGCTTTTCCCTTTGTTAATTGTGTACCAATCGATTTTTCGAGAAAAGTACATGATCAAGGCAAGAATAATAAAGACACCAATACTGCCAACTAATAAGGCGATGTCTTCGAGCTGAATAATGATGAAAATAAAGATGTATAAAATGCTTAGCAGCCCAACTATGAGCCCCGTTAAGCGAATCGATTTTAGAATAGCTCTTACATAGCCGGCGATTAACAGAAGCGTTGCAAGTGCTGCCAAAATGAAGGCATAATTGAACTTCAAGTATTCGGAAAACGATAATAACAAGGTATAGAAAACCACCAACGCCACTCCTACTAATATGTATTGAATGGGATGAATAAAAGCCGATTGAAAGATTTCAATAAAAAAGAACACCAAGAATGTCAGTCCGATAAATAAAATCGCATAATGCATACTGCGGTGTGCTTTTTGGTAATTATCGACTGGTAAAATCAAATCGACGCCGAAAGCGGAATCATCTAAATCATAGCGAGAACCTGTCCAGCTTTGCGGATAATTGCGATTAAGGTTTAAAATGTTCCAGTGGGCATGAAATCCTTTTTTGGTAATCTGGTGTTGGTCGGGTAAAAAAGAGCCGTCAAAACTAGGGCTTTGCCAATTCGAGTTCATGGTAATATCGGTCACTTTACCGACCGGTGTAAAGTACAGTTTTTGACTGCCTTTAAGGGCTAAGCCAAAGCTAAATTGATAGCGCGTATTTTCGATTTTCGAAATCGGAACTAAGGCATTTATTCCGCTCGAAAAAAGATCTTCTGAAGAGAGTCCGGGCTCAAACGGAATACGGCTTGAGTCCCAATTTAACTGGATTTGTTTTTCAATTCCACGCAAGTCATCCAAGCCAGTTTCGAGCGTGGCTTCGTTCAATTTAAACTGACAACCTTTGCTTTCGAGGTCTTTGATGTCACTTAAATCGAAAGCTCCTTCTACTTGAATTTCAGAGGTATAGACCACAATGTCGTAAATGCCGCGGTTGCGTTTTTCAGGATTGACTGTTGCGTTGATTTTAAGTTCATTGGGAAGAACATGCAGGTGTTGTGTGAGCTGCACGAGTTTTTCTTTGCCTGTAGCACGCTCTACTTCTTTGGTGTAATACGTATACGGAATGCTTAAAACTGGCCCTTGTATGGTTTGTTCTCTTCCCCATTTCGAACTGACTTCATAAATCGCATCTGCTTGAGTTTGTTCGCGTTCGCTTACAATACTCGAAATCATGCCCGTCGGGATCAATAAGATGAGCGCAATGAGAACTATTCCACCTATTTTAAAATAAAGGTTGTTTTTTAAGTGATTCATGGTCAGCGATTTTTCGTACAGAACGAATGTCGACTTTTTTTATTTGATTTGCCCGTTTTTTTTCATTCGAATTTTCTGAAGCGACATGTAAACGAAAGTAATTAGATACTTACCGACTAACGAACTGCTGAGCCTTCAAATTTGTACTTCACAATCTAATACTTACGTTATGAATGCGCTTAAAAACAAAGTGAGTTTAATGGGGCGTCTTGGAGGGCAGCCCGAATTGGTCAAATTTGAATCAGGCCGTTTGTTGGCTCGGTTTTCGTTGGCCACGCACGAAAATTTCAAAGACAAAAATGGTGAATGGCACGATTTTACACAGTGGCACAC
Source organism: Bacteroidota bacterium (assembly GCA_039800565.1). GTDB lineage: Bacteria > Bacteroidota > Bacteroidia > Flavobacteriales_D > Crocinitomicaceae > UBA952. Next base: position 90,159 of record JBDLQL010000001.1, read on the forward strand.
CATCAATGCCTGGGGGAAAATTGCCGAAAAAGTTTCTGACAAACTAGACAAAGGCATGGAAGTGGTGATTGAAGGCAAGTTGGTCAATCAATCGTACGAAAACAAAGCGGGTGAAAAACGCTTTACCACAATCATTGAACTGGCTGATTTTGTGCTGGTTCAGCCAAAAAAACAAGTCCATGAAACCGAGGCTTGAGCCGCTTGACGAGCTGCACATGAATCATGTCAATTTAATTGGCCGCATGACAGCCGCCCCTCGCATGCTCGAACTCGAAGATGGCAAACACTTCGTGCGTTTTACACTTGCCACCCGCGAAGCTTACCTCGATGCAGACGGCAAACAACGCAGCCGCAACGAATGGCACATGCTTTCTGCTTGGGGCCGATGGGCAAAAGTGCTTGAAGAACTTGGCGCTAAAGGCGTCAGGCTGGCTATTGAAGGAAAATTGGTCGGTCGATTCTACAAAAGCGGCGGCCAACGGCGTTTTGTCTGCGAAGTCGAAATCAATGACCTCGTTGTCTTGCCCTAAACCCCGAAGTACCAACCAAACGATTCAAAAGGCGGCCGCAGGCCGCCTTTTGTGTAAAATACGAAGCACATGGAACTAGCACTCATCAAAAATAGCATCCTCGAAATCCGAGGCAAACGCGTCATTCTCGATTATGAATTGGCAAAACTTTATGAAGTTGAAACTAAATATTTGAAGAGAATAGTTAGAAATAACCGCATTAGATTTCCTTCTGACTTCATGTTTGAATTAACTCCTGATGAATGGAAAGACTTGAGGTGCAAAAACAGCACCTCAAGTTGGGGCGGTCAACGTTACCTTCCTTATGCTTTTACGGAGCAAGGAGTAGCCATGTTAAGTGGACTTTTGAATTCAGCAACTGCAATTTATGTAAACATCTCCATCATGCGCGCCTTCGTACTGATGCGGCAGTGGGTGCTCGACTACCAAGATCTTCAGGAAAAACTCACCGATCTAGAAAAGCGTTTTGGCCATAAGTTTACGGATATCGAGCAGGTGCTCAACTACCTGATCCAGAAAGACCAGAAGCTGGTGCAGCAGGGTGGGCGAAAGAAGATTGGGTTTTAACTAAAAATGCAATAAAAATTATGGAACTAGCACTCATCAAAAACAGCATCCTCGAAATCCGCGGAAAACGCGTTATACTCGATTATGAATTAGCGAAACTTTATGGTATTGAAACCAAACGATTAAAAGAATCAGTGAGAAGAAATAGAAGGCGCTTTCCTGTAGACTTTATGTTTGAACTTTCTCCAGAAGAATGGATAAACTTGAGGTCGCAATTTGCGACCTCAAGCTGGGGTGGCAAGCGCTATCCTCCTTTTGCTTTTACAGAACAGGGCGTAGCAATGTTGTCTAGTGTTATAAATTCAGATACCGCAATTGAAATCAACATCTCCATCATGCGCGCCTTCGTACTGATGCGGCAGTGGGTGCTCGACTACCAAGATCTTCAAGAAAAACTCGTCGATCTAGAAAAGCGTTTTGGCCAAAAGTTCACTGACATTGAGCAGGTGCTCAACTACCTGATCCAGAAAGACCAGAAGCAGGTGCAGCAGGGTGGAAGGAAGAGAATTGGGTTTTAACTAAAAATGCAATAAAAATTATGGACGTAGCACTCATCAAAAACAGCATCCTCGAAATCCGCGGCAAACGCGTCATACTTGATTATGAATTGGCAAAATTATACAACGTTGAAACGCGGGTCTTGAAACAAGCAGTCCGCAGGAATATTGAAAGATTCCCTCCAGACTTTATGTTTGAATTAACCAAACAGGAATGGGATGTTTTAAGATCACAAAATGTGATGTTTAAAAATGGTAAAGGAAATTCCCCAAAGTATCTACCGTTTGCATTCACTGAACAAGGAGTTGCAATGCTAAGCGCAGTGTTAAATTCTAAATTGATCGCATCACTTCATAAATCAAACGTTCAGTTCGAAAATCACAAGGCAATCAATATGTATCAATGAATTTAGAACATGTTCTAAATTTAGGTGCTTCTAAAAAGCGTAATTTGGTATTATCCATTGGTACGATACTTTTTATTTTTAACAACCCGAACCTTAATGTTTGTCCGATTCATCTTTACCGTTGTGTTAAGCTTTCTTTTTTCGTGCGGGTCTTCCAATCAAACAGCACCCCACAAATCGCTAGAAGCAAAGCCTTCCGAACAAGAAATAACAAGCAAAGCCTATCATGGAGCTTTTAAAATTTACCCAAGCGACGAAAGCGCAAATGACCCTACATTGCTTATTTTCCTTAAAAACCTAAAAAAAGTAGTTGCGAAAAAAGATACTTCCGGACTTTTTAAAATCTTGGACAGCGAAATTGTGGTGAGTTATGGCGGTGCGCTTTTTGGGATAAAAGAATTTTCAACTGAATGGCAACTAAATTTTCCAAATCAATCGAAATTATGGCCAGGTTTAAAACGCATTTTAAGTCTAGGCGGCACATTTGAGGACCCTGACAAGCATATTTTTTGTATTCCGTATACGCATTCAGACAAAGCATTTAATAAATTGAACTATGACTTTAATTGGTATTTAACAGCTGTATGTATTTCGAATCATGTAATTGTTTATCAAGCGCCCAAAACGAAGTCTACGCGACTTGCAACATTAAGCTATGACGTCGTAGAAATCATACCTGAAGACGATGAATCAGGGTTTATTAAAATACAGACACTCGACAAAAAAGTGAAAGGATACGTAAAAGAAAAAGACCTTATTTTAACATCAGCACCAAGTTTAGGCATCATAAAAAAAGGTAATAATTGGAAAATCACTGAATATGCGCCTTATGATTAATCACTAATTATAGTCTGACCTTTCAGCCACCACAAAGCCCAATCGAAAGCAAAAAAGAATGAACAAAGACAAACAAAAGCAAACCAATAAACAGATGTGGATTGCCTCCTTATCAACAGCAGTTGTTTCGGGCATTTTAGCGTTGTTAGGGATTTATATCATTCAAGATTATGGCATTGCGTTGTTTATCCTCATTCCATTTTTAATGGGTGCACTTCCAACGTTTATCTACAATCGGAACGAAGCAATCACCTGGAAAATAAGTTGGCAATTGGCCATGCTGACGCTTACCATTTGCACCATTTCACTCATTGTTTTCGCGATCGAAGGCCTGATTTGCATTCTAATGGCACTTCCCATTGCCATTTTATTTCTATACCTGGGGGCATGGCTGGCCTTTATGTACATCAATCGAAAGCAAAACAAAGACATCAAACCGATGTTTGTACTGATCGCCTTTATTCCGATCATCCAATGGATTGAAAAAAATAGCGAACCCGAAATCAAACCTGTGACCACATCCATTGAAATTGCCGCAACACCCGAGCAAGTTTGGAAACAAGTCGTTGAATTTCCACGTTTGAAGGCCCCAAAAGAGTATTTATTTAGAGCAGGAATTGCTTACCCAACGCATGCTACGATTAAAGGCACAGGTGTTGGTGCAATCCGCTATTGTCATTTTACAACCGGTTGTTTTGTCGAACCCATTCAAATTTGGCAAGCGCCAAAACGTTTGCAGTTTTCGGTACTTGAACAACCTGAGCCAATGAAAGAACTTAGTTTTTGGGACATTGATGCACCGCATTTACACGACTATTTTGTTTCCAAAAAAGGACAATTTAAACTGACGCGTTTGGCCAACGGACACACCAAACTCGAAGGTACAACCTGGTATTACCACAACATCCGACCAGCCATTTATTGGCGAGCCTGGAGCGACTACATCATTCACAAAATCCATCTGCGTGTGCTTAGGCATATTAAACACAACGCCGAGCGAAATCCAATAAATTAACACTAAAGACTATGAAAAAACTTGCTTTTTTATTCCTTTTTGGACTAAGTACACAAGTCATTTTGGCTCAGTCGCCACTCAAAAACACCCTGAGCACATCGGTATTGCGCCTCGAGTCAAATTCGCAAACGATGACCAATCGGTTCAAACTCAAAACAATTTCAGGCGTTGAATACCAACGAAATGTGCAAAAATGGAACTTCGGAGTCAAGTATGAACACGGATTCAATAAAATTAATGATGAATCCGATAACTGCAATGACTGTTATTACGGGACAGGATATATGAGAGAAGACAATTTCTATTTGACCTCCAATTATACGGTATTCAATCTCTTTCAATCACGACTGAAATTGAATGCAGGGCTTGGTCTTTATTATTCAAATCTAAATTATTCAGGATTTTTTTCTGGAGGCTGGTCTGGCACAGGAATCGCAATCAATTCAACCTACAATACAATCGGTTTTACGCCGAGTCTTTCACTTAGCTATTATCCGACCCAACGAATCGTTGTCTCTTTACATTCAATGGCTCGCTATGGCTGGGGTAGCAAATGGAATGCACCTACATCAACAACTTACAAATCAGGAGAATATGTGGTTACGGCCCCAGAATTACGAATTGGTTTGAGATTTTAACTGCTAAACGTTGTTATTTTTAGCCAATAAGTCAGCGTTTATGAAACTGTTCATTGCCTTTTTTCTTACCGTTGGGTCTAAATTTCTTTTGGCTCAGGAATTTGATGGAATCAAGGCAACCAAGTCGTTGAATCAGGTTGAAATTGGTTCGATGGAGGCCTTTGATAAACTCCCCAAACTGGAATATGTAGAAATAACAGCTCATGAATTTGAGTCCGTCCGCCAAGAAAATAACTTCAAGTTACCTAATCAAATACAGCATTTACAGAAGCAAGATGGGCTTGACTACTTAGGATTTTACCCAACATTAAAGGTGCATGCCTTTTCTGAACATTGGACCAGCGATGACTTTGGTTTTGAACAGTTGTATTTACTAGATAGTTCGAGAAATTACAAATACAACATCAGCTCTTTTGGTGATGGCAGGGTAGAATTAGCAATGCCAACACAACACCCAAAGTACCTGGTTTACTATTACAATTCTCTTTTTGATCAAGGGCAAGCTGATATCGGTGTTTTAACGGTAAATGACCAAGCAGAACCTGCAACTTACTTGACTGAATTTTCCAGTTGTCAGATGCCAGATGTTTCAATTGAAGAAATCATTTGGAAATCCGATACGTCTTTCTATTTAAAAGGCTACCAGCCACGCTTTGTGAATGAAAAATGGGTACGAACACCAGTTTATTTTCAATTCCAATTGAATACAAAATGACAACGCCTGCACATAATGCCAAGATTGCCAAACTTACGTTTGCGTCGGTGTATCCACACTATGTGGCAAAGGTAGAGCGCAAGGGAAAAACCGAGCAAGAATTGCGTCAGGTTATTGAGTGGTTGACAGGTTTTGATTGGCCTCAGCAGCAAGAGTTAATTGCAGAAAAGGTCACTTTTGAAACTTTTTTTGAGCGCGCCAATTTACATCCGAATGCCAGCCTCATCAAGGGCCTTATTTGTGGATACCGCATCGAAGAACTAGACAATGAACTCACTAAAAAGGTGCGCTACCTCGATAAATTAGTGGATGAATTGGCCAATGGAAAAACCATGGAGAAAATCCTACGAACTTGATTTTATTAATCGAAATGACTTAAATACGCCTTTCATGAAATTACTCAATACCCTTTTTCTTTTCATTTTCCTAAGCTTAGCTTTTCAGACGTGCTTCGCACAAACCCTTAGTTACGAAGATTTCAAGACCTTAGTTCCTTCCTTGAAAAAAGAAGCATGGGCCGCCGCATATCAAGAATCTCAAGTGTTTTTAGACAATGCGCCTCACAGTAAGTGATGCTTTTATTAGAAAGTTGGATTGAAATAGTGGACACAAAACGCAACATATCAAGACTTTTGAACAGCGCGTATGCCCTCATGCTGTTGTTATTATTTTTAGATCTGCTTCCTCATTTTGACATCAAAAGTCAGGCCTTGAAATCTTTTGCGTATTTGGGGCTATTAGTGGGCACACCCGTTCTGCTACTTTGGAATTATTTTGCCATTTCGCATAGAAAACAGCAACTCTTTGGAACACTTTATCCATCAATTATACTGATTTTCATTATTGTGATCGGCCCCTTGCATATACTGTTTGCAAGTGGCGCGTGGCACACCCAAACGGTTTTGTTTGAGCATTGCACTTCGCGTTTCAAGCAAATTGAATTTCAACTTCAAGATAAAGGCGGTTTAGGTTACAATAAAAGAACAATACAGGTCTTGTACATCACCCCATTTTTTATAATAACCAGCCCTGTCCCAAAAAACACTCAGTTGTCTAGCGAATGGAAAAAGGTTAATTTAGATCGAAATGAACTTGGCTTGAAGGAGCCTTAAATAGTCACCAAATATGAATCCATTACCTGAAAATTTTATGACGAGGTAATTATTGAATTGATGAAAATAAATAGCTTTTCAAGAAGGTTGATTTTGCTAATGCTTGGCTTTGCATTAACGAGTTATTCGTCAATAAGTCTAATTTTTACTAAGGTTATATCTTCAGCAACCGGAGACCTCAACAAGGATGGCATACTTGATCAAGTATTGGTAAAAGAAGATACAACGGCAATTACCGATTCTTATCAACTTGAAGTATATTTTGGCCAAGAGAATGGCGGTTTCACATGGATTCTTTCTGCTAATAAAGCCATTTTATCTGCATATCCAGATGGTAAAGAAGGTTTAAATACAGGGGTTCAATTCACACAAGTTAGTATTCACAATGGGGTACTTTGGATAGAAACAGAACTTTTAAGAGGTCATACGGAACATAAGTTTCGGTATCAAAATGGGCGCTTTGAATTGATTGGTTTTTCTTATGCCAATGTGGAACATGACATTTTGTATCTGATTGATTACAATTTATCAACAGGAAGAAGAATTGAAAAAGAATGTCCAATTAGTTCAGACACATTTAAAGTCACACTTGATAAAACCATCAAACTAAACCAATTACCTTCATTGTCCGATTTCGAACCTTTTACGACTGAGTTTTTATTAAATGACTAAACGCTTCATCTCTTTACTCTTCTGTATCGCTTCTCTACCGAGCCTTGCGCAGCAAGTGGAGTCAGAAGATTATGTGGTGTATCAGCGAACTATAAATCGCATCGATGCAGATGTGTTGGCTAAAAATTACTCAACTGCCATTCAGCGCTTTGACAGTCTGTATGAAAACTTTGAGTTTGTCTATTCAAAACACTGTTTGAAAGCCTTACAAATTTGTTGTGTTACTGCTGATACCGTTCATGCCAAGAAGTGGCTCGAAAAATCGATCAAACAAGGCGTGCCTTTATGGATGCTTCAAAAAAACGAATTGACCAATATTGGGCTTCAATTTGCGTGTACTCAAGAAGTCGTCAATCAGTACGATAGCCTTCGATTCATCTACCAAAGTTCAGTCCGACAAGACATTCGTAAAACCATTGATAGTCTTTATGAATGGGATCAACGCTATACCCAAAAGGTGAATGACGGATTTATTCTGCTTCGTTATACCACTCATTATTTTCGTTGGTTACAAAACAATAAACGGCAATTTGAAACGATCAAGGCCATTACAGAAACCTATGGTTTTCCTGGTGAAAAATTGATTGGTCTGCCGAGTTATTTTGATGATTCAACGCAACTGATCAAACGAATGAAGGTTCAAGGTCCAATACTTGGCGAAACCAATGCCTACATTATGCTCATTCATTATTTTAGCAAACCGCGATTAGCAATCAATGATGTTCTCTTGAAAAGTGTTCTGACCGGATATTTACCAGCGTATCAATTTGGTGCGTTTAATGATTTCTTGGCCAAATGGGGGAAAGGTAACTATGGAAATTATCAGTTTTACAATGTCTGGCATACAGACAAAAATCCTGCAAATGCAGCTGATATTGATATGCGTCGCCAAGCGATAGGCCTTAACACCTATGAAATGCAACAACAACTCGATGCCATTTATGACCAACGGGTCAAACTTAAAACAGGAAATAAAGAAATCGTTTTAGATTGATAGAAGTCTGATTCATTTTTAGAACAGTTTCTAAATATCTGCTTGGCATTTAGTTGTACATTCGTGAATGAAATTATTTTTTCAACTTTTTCTTTTCTCCTTATGTGCACTTCCAGCTTGGGCACAGCGTTACCGGGTCGAGCTTAACCTCGAAAAAGGTGCAGCATATATCTTAAATACCGATTCAAAAGTATCGACCACCTTAAATGTGGAAAATAAAGAAATCAACACGGTTATAGGGGTGAAAGGGGTTTTATCATTTGAGGTTCTCGAACTAATGGATTCTGTTTTTTTACTTGAAGCCCATTACGATATGTTAGAAACGAACATAAAAATGCTTGACAAAACAATCCAATATAGTTCGGAAAGTGAGGATGAAGACGATGTTGTTTCGCAGCTTTATGCAGCCCTTATCGTGACTCCTTTTCAATTGAAATTAAGTAAAACGGGCAAGGTGCTAGAGGTTCGTGATTTAGATGCAATTTTATCAAATACACTCGAACAATTCGATTTTGATTCGGAAACAAAAGAAGCGCTTCACAAGCAACTCTCGCAAAGCTTTAACGAAAATGCAGTTATCGGAAATATTGAACTGGTCACCGCCATTTTTCCGAAAACAATGGTTGCTGTCGGCGACAAATGGCCGATACAATCGAACATCACAAGTCCGTTTCCACTGACAATTAATACGTTATATGAACTAAAAGAAGTCAGCCCGAAAGAATTTGTGATTCAAGGCACGGCCAAAATTCGAACCTTCGATTCCGATGCGCGTATGGAAATGAATGGCGTGTTTTTGAGCTACGACTTGACCGGAACAATCTCCTCAGAAATACGCATTGAACGCAAATCGGGCTGGACCATTCAATCGTCAAATACCAAGAACATGAAAGGGACCTCGAGCGTCCGCAAAAAAGCACATTCTGCTGTCGTGGCGACCTACCCACTAAAAATAATGAGCCTATCTACCATTACAAATCATAACTAATTGCGCATGAAAAAATATGCTTTTTGGATCTTGTGTTTAATGACACAGTCAGTTCTTGGCCAAGGCACCTTTTTAGGCTTTGACCACCCAGATTGTCCTGATTCACTTTCGATCACCTATACCTATGAAAACTGGTTTAATGCACCTGCATCTACAGGAGGTTTTCGCATTTTGCAAAATGGGGTTGAAGTGTATGCAGCATCCGGACAAGACTTTAACGCACTTAGTTGTAAAGCCTTGCGTTTTGTAAATGATGGTGTCGGATTTATGGTTGTTTTCAAACCAATTAGCGGAAATGCCTTATACCGAACCGATAATTACGGCCAAACTTGGGAACAAATTGCAAGTGGCGCATTTGAATTCGGAGGCATGTACATCATTAACGATTGGACAGCCTACCTCGTGACCTATTACATGTCACCCACACAGCATTCAGTTTACCTTTCTAGAGGCGGTATTTTACCGATGGATCAATACATTCATGTCATTACCGATACTAATTTTAATGCAGACATTTTTAAAACCGATACCTTACTGAACTCAGATCGCTGTGGTTCAGATTCGTTGCGATTTTCCTTGACAAATGGCGTCGATACGATTCAGTACCACATTAACTTTTATGTACCGAATGCCATGCTCAATGAAGCGATTGACGAAAACGCAGCCTCTCTTTACCCGAATCCGGCATTGGATTTCTTTTCCATTCGTACTGATTTGCCAGCTCCAAAACAGGTAGCCATTTATTCCACAACAGGAAAGATTGTCACCGAATTTAGTGCCGCTGACATCACGTCAAATTCCTATCCAATTAGTGACTTAGCAAAAGGAACCTACGTTGTTATTGTCAGTTTCGAAACGCAAAAGCGCAGCTTCAAACTCAACAAATACTAGTTTAAAAAGCACTACACCCATGGCCAAACAACTCAAATTTACAATCACTTTGTTTTGGATCCTTTTTACCCGTGGATTCGATGCCTATTGCACCAATTTACACACTCCTGATTTACGCAAAGAAGCCAATCCATTGGTCAGTGTAATCGGCATTTCTTCGTGGACTTTATTACTGTTTATTATTTGCGCATTGTTGCTTTATGTTTGCTATGCGTATTACCAACGGGTCTTCCATGAACAACATTTAGAACCTTCAGAAAAAGGCTACTCCTTTTCTCAATTTGCTGCCTTTCTTTATTTGGGCGAAGCCACACATTGGACAGCGATGTTGTACCGCTATCCAAAAGACTTCAAGCGACTGCATCAGTACCTTGGAAGTATCCTGACGCCTTGTTTGGTTTATGCTGGTTTTATTTCTACACCGATGTGGTTGTTGATTCGTTATTCAGAATCCTATCGAACGATGCATTCGGCCGCACTTATTTATACGATTTTAATCAGTGGTTGCATGTTGATTGTTGTTCAATGGAACCGGAAGTTGTATAAAAAATACATCACGTCAAACTAGCTCACTATGAAACACGTTCTATTCTTCACTTTTCTCAGTGTATTGCTGATGGGCTGTGGCAAGATTTCTACTCCCAACGAGACTTCCAAAAAGCTATTTGGAAAATGGCGTTATGTTTCGAGTTCAGGTGGTTTTTCGGGTACAGGCGTTAGCGGTTACGATGCAAGCGACACTTATGAGTACACAGAAAACGGCACCTTCTCACACCGAAAGGGTGGGCAACTTATTGATCAAATGAGCTTTTCCATTAACACCGGCACGAGCATCATTAGTATGTCTCAAGTAAACATGGTGAATTATAGCGCTGGCTTGACACAATCAATTCTTATCACAAACGACACATTGGTGTTGAGTGATGAGGTTTACGATGGGTTTCAGTATGTATTAATTAGAATTTAAGCGCATGAAATATACTATAATCGCATGTTTTTTACTGAATTTGCTTTCGCGCGAAGCTTTAGCTCAACATTATTTTACCTACGGTTTGTCTTTGGGTTTGAATCGCAACCAGACCGAAATTGTGACTGGTGACCAACAATTTCAAGAGTTGGTACTTCCAACACCAGGTTTCAATTTTCAATATACCCAAATGCTTACGCCCAAAGTGCCTTTCAATGCAAGTGCAGGCTTTGGTATATTAGGCGTCAAGACAGTTGCTGCGGCACACGATGCCTTTATGGGCGATGAAGATTCTCCTTTATTCTGGACCACCATGACCGTCCCGTATTTGCGCTTGGAACTTGGTAGCGGCTATGAAGTTTTCCGAAATAACCGTTCGAGCTATCGTGTGCTTGGTGGCATTGGCATTCGAAAAATGAGCAATGGCCATTACGGCATGACCTCAGCTGAACCTGTAGGAATATTATATAAAGTGGATTTTGAGTCTACAAAAAAGTCGGTTCCCTACCTAAGTTTAGGAGCGCAATGGACCTATCAATTAAAAAACAACAACTTCCTGAGCGCAAAATTGAGTTACGATTATTCGTTTGGGAATGTGTATTCAGGCACCTACGAACTCTACAATCAGACAAGTACAGGCACGTTTTCGAACCAAGGCCGATTTTTGGCCCTTCAACTAGGCTATACAATCAACGGGCAAAAGCGTACCGAGCGTTTGGCACATTTGCAACAAGAGCAGCAACTCGATCGCAAAGCAGCAAAAAAGCTGTACAGAAAAGAGAGACGCTATATTGATCCGCATAGTATGTTTATACGTTTTAGTGGCGGAGCTTACTTGTCGCGCACCACAATACTATCGGACCCTGACAAAGTAATGAAATCTGCTTCATGTGAAGGTTTTATGCCTCAAATCGCCTTCGAAAAGGGCTTGGGCCACAATTTCTATCTCGAGGCATCTGCCTTTTCGGGTCTGGTTTGGCTTACCGAAAAATATGTAGCGATGCCGTTTTCTTCTTCTTCAGGTTCGAATGCCCGAAACCTACAATTGGCAGTTGGGGGGCTTTACCGCTGGACTTTACCTAACAACTACACCATACTAAATTTCCATGCAGGACTTAGTTCAGGAGTTTATTTAGATGCGCTCAATAGTATGGGAAGTATGAGTAATGGAACCCATACTGGGATGATTAACAATGTGCCTTTCTCGTTTACGACGCAATCGAGTTTTTATGTCACTTCGCGGTATTTTGGAGCTTTGTATTTAGGCGCATCCAAAGATTTTCGCTTGGCCAATCGGGTGTATCTCAACCTGAGTTACCGCCATTATTTTGGCATCAACAAGGTCATCGTTTCGAACCTGACCTATACCGATAATTTGACCAACAAAACTTCACAAGTACAAAGTGCAGTACGTGGCGATGGCGGCGAAATTTTAATTGGCTTGAAGGTTAAATTGAATCAGTAATGCATCCCTTTCTTCAACACTTTCCCGATACCAAAAAACAAGAACTGCATGAACTCATGCAGCTTGTGGCTCAAGTGGCGCCGCTTGAAACGCCCTCTTATTACGACGGCAAAAACAAGGAGGGCAAACAAGTGAGTAATCCAACTATTGGCTTCGGGACCTATATGCACCGATACGCAGATGGAAGCATGGGGCCGATGTTTCGCTTGGGTATCAGTTCAAATTCAGTTGGGTTTTCTATTTATGTATTAGGGCTAAAAGATAAAACCAGCTTGAAAGAACGTTTCGCAACCGTGATCGGAAAAGCAAAAGTTACGGGTTATTGCCTGCAATTCAAGAAATTATCGGATTTAAATGCATCTGTTCTGCTCGAATTTTTGCAATTTGGCCTCATCGAATCGAATGCCTAAACTGTGTAATCTTTTTACTTATGAAAATGCTACTTCAACTCTTGTTTTTTTGCCTTTGTAGTCACTCTTTGTGGGGGCAGAATTATGTGATCGAGGCCGAGCCGTATAATCCTGAGCAAAAAACACATTACATTAAAAATCAGACTAAGGTCAAACTTTTTGTCGATACACTGATGTTAAAAGGACGCTTGCATATTATTAATGATTCGCTAATTCTTGTTGATAAACAGTATGTGTTAATTAAGAACATCGATGAACTTTCGTTTCGAAATCGAGGTAAAAAAACTGCTGGTTATATCATGATGGTTACTGGAGGCATTTCGGCATTGGCGGCCATGGGTGCAGCAGTAATTGGAGCCATTTATATGATCATCGATTATATGATCATCGATTATGCAACTTCGTCCAGCACACCAAATGTATTTTTGCAAGCAGCAGGTGTATTTGCTGTCGCCTCGGTCGCCTCAATTTCAACGGGTATCGTATTGGCGGTATCTAAAATCAAAGTCAATCCAATCGATTACCAGATCCGAACTCAGCTTAAGTAGCTAGTTTTCTTTCTACTTTTGAAGTATATGAAACAAGTAGGTACGAGTGTAACAGAAATTTTGGCAAATGTGCCAGCAGAGCGAAAAGAGGTTTTTGCAAAACTTCATCAAACCATTCTTGACCATCTGCCAAGCGGTTTTGAAGCGGCGATTAGTTATGGCGGTTTAGGCTATGTGATTCCTCACGAACTTTATCCGGCGGGTTACCATTGCAAACCTTCAGAACCGTTGCCTTTTGCGGGCTTGGCTTCACAGAAAAATTCAATCAATTTTTACCACATGGGTTTGTATGCCGATGCTGCACTACATGATTGGTTTGTGGCCGAATACCCCAATTACAGTACGCAAAAACTTGATATGGGAAAAAGCTGTATTCGCTTCAAAAAACTCGATCAGATTCCGTTTGAATTAATTGGCCAACTCATGGAAAAAATGAGCGCTCAAGATTGGATCGATACGTATGAACGCCTCTATAAAAAGTAATGTTACCTTTACTTTAAATTTCAACAGATGTCAGAAGAATTACAAAAATGCCCTTCGTGTGAATCACCTTACGGATACGAAAGCGGCGATGGCCAATACACGTGCCCAGAATGCTCCTTTGAATGGACCCCAGCCGAAGCCGGAGCAGCCGATGAATTAATAGTGCTCGATGCCAATGGCGCTCGTTTGCAAAATGGAGATTCAGTGGTTGTAGTGAAAGATTTACCTGTAAAAGGTGCTCCAAAACCGGTTATTAAGGCAGGTACGAAAGTGAAAAACATCAGACTGAACGATGGCGATCATAACATTGATTGTAAAATCGATGGTTTCGGTGCCATGGGTCTAAAATCAGAATTTGTAAAAAAAGCATAATGATACGCACAGGCATTTTTTTGGTATTTTTCTTTTATTTCTTTTATTAATTTGATAAGCAGAATGTATCTTAAGAATTTCTTTTTTTAGGGTATTTTTAGGTTCATCATTTACCAATTGTCATGAAGACGTTTTTCATCCTTATTGCAAGTTCCTTCTTTTTCTTTGCTTGCAACCGCACTTCTTGTGAAAACGCGCAAGCAGCGACTATTGTGGATTACACAGGCCTAGACGGTTGTGGTTTAGTTATTAAATTAGAAAGCGGTGAAGTGCTAGAGCCGATGAATCTTAATGATTTCAACATAACACCTACAGACGGCATGAAAGTTTGGGTCAACTACCATGAAGTGGGCATGATGAGTATTTGTATGGTGGGGCCTACTGTAGAAATTGATTGTTTGGCGAAGCGCTAAACTAGTGTTTACGCATCGCTTTGGTACGTGCTATAAAATAAGGATTGACCAAATTGGCTTTGTTGTAAGAAAGGGCTTGTCCTGTTTCGGCATGAACCACTTCGCCCCCAAGGGCTTCTAAAATGGCTTGCCCAGCAGCAATATCCCATTCCATCGTCGGGGCATAACGCGGATACACATCTGCTTTCCCGAGTGCTAAATCGAAAAATTTAAGCGAAGATCCTTTTTTTAAAAAATCGATTTCATGGCCTTGTACCTTGAGTTCATTGATCATTTGCAAGACGGGGCCACTGTGATGACTTCTTGAACAGGCCATCATGAGGGGTTGATTAAAAGTAAGCGGAGCTTCAATTTTTTTCCATTGCGTCGGATTTGCTGCCGCTTCAAACGAAAACAGGTAAACCCCCATTTCTTGTGAACCCATCAGAATTTCTTGTTGAACAGGTGCAGCAATGAGTCCAAATTCGGGTTTCCCTTCGTTAATAAGTGCAATATTGATGGCAAATTCGTCATTCTTTTTGATGAATTCTTTCGTGCCATCGAGAGGGTCAACGCACCAACTTTGGGCCCATTGGCGGCGTTCCTCAAAAGGCACTTTTTCGCTCTCTTCTCCAGTAAACGGAATGCCAAAAGGAGCGAGGTGTTTTTCAATTATTATTGAAGCTGCAAAATCCGCTTTGGTAACTGGTGAGCCATCGGTTTTTTCGTCAAAAACAACATCTTCTTGGTAAATTTCTAAAATAGCAGCTGAGGCCTTAATGCTTGCAGTAATTGCTGCCTGAAAATGTTCAGGGATTTGCATTAATTCAATTGCATTTCAGGAACCACATCGGGCACAACAAGTTCACCTTCAGTTTTTGAAATGATTTCTTCGACACTGACACCCGGTGCACGTTCGATTAAGTGAAATTTGCCGTCTTTGATTTCAAGTACAGCCAATTCGGTGACGACCTTTTTGACACAGCCCACACCGGTTAATGGAAGTGTACAGGATTTAAGAATTTTTGATTCGCCTGCTTTGTTACTGTGCATCATGGCAACAATAATATTTTCAGCAGAAGCTACTAAATCCATTGCGCCACCCATTCCTTTGACCATTTTGCCCGGAATTTTCCAGTTGGCGATGTCGCCGTTTTGTGAAACTTCCATAGCGCCTAATACTGTTAACTGAACATGCTGCCCTCTGATCATGGCAAATGAAGTTGCTGAATCGAAAAAAGAAGCGCCGTTGCGCACTGTTATGGTTTGTTTGCCGGCATTGATGAGGTCCGGGTCTTCTTCGCCTTCGAACGGAAAAGGCCCCATCCCTAAAATGCCATTTTCTGACTGAAATTCAACTTCGATGCCTTCAGGAATATAGTTGGCAACTAGGGTCGGGATGCCAATACCTAAATTGACATACCAGCCATCTTTTAATTCTTGAGCGATGCGTTGTGCAATGCCGTTTTTATCGAGTGCCATACTTAAGCTTTTTTAGGGCGAACAGTCCGTTGTTCGATGCGTTTTTCAAATGAGTTTCCTTGGAAAATGCGTTGGACGAAAATTCCGGGAGTATGAATGAAGTTTGGGTCTAGGCTTCCGGCAGGGACTAATTCTTCGACCTCTGCAATCGTGATTTTTCCGGCCATGGCCATCATTGGGTTAAAGTTTCGGGCTGTTGCTTTAAAAACCAGGTTTCCTTCGGTATCTCCTTTCCAGGCTTTGACAATCGCAAAGTCGGCACTTAGGGCACTTTCTAAAATATGTGGTTTGCCATTAAAAATGCGCACTTCTTTGCCTTCAGCCACTTCGGTACCGTAGCCAGCAGGCGTAAAAAATGCCGGAATACCAGCGCCTCCTGCACGGCAACGCTCGGCCAAACTTCCTTGCGGAATCAGTTCGACTTCGAGTTCGCCACTGAGCATTTGACGTTCAAATTCGTCGTTTTCGCCAACATACGAACTGATCATTTTTTTGACTTGTTTGGCTTGCAATAATAAGCCAAGCCCGAAGTCATCGACACCGGCATTGTTACTAATACAAGTTAGGTTTTTGACACCCATTTTCACCAATTGCGCAATCGAATTTTCGGGGATGCCACAAAGGCCAAATCCCCCGACCATGAGGGTCATGCCATCTTGGATGCCATCAAGGGCGCGTTCAACGTTCGGTACTACTTTATTCATGAGTTAAAATTCAAATGGAACTTCCGATTCATCGACAGTTTCTGGTTGTGGCGCAGCGGTGCAGTCGTAAACCGATTTGTCGTAGTCGGCAGGAGGGTCGAAGTCGCGCGTCGAGAGTGCGATGCCAGGATCTTTGTAAATGCGTTGCATGTAATAGCCATAAATTGGAAGCGCCATGCGGCCACCTTGGCCCCAGGTCATGCTTTTGAAACGTACGGCGCGGTCTTCGGCCCCAACCCAAACACCGGTCACCAATTCTGGTGTGATGCCGACAAACCAACCGTCAGAGTTGTTTTGGGTGGTTCCTGTTTTACCTGCGGTTGGCGCTGTAATGCCTCCCCAACTGCGGCCTCCCCGCAAACTTCCGGCAGTTCCGTGATTGACAACGCCTTTCATCATTTGAAGCATTTCGTAGGCGACTGTAGAATTGAGCGCTTGCTCACGGTGCTCGGTAGCACTGTAAATTACTTTTCCGTTGCGGTCAGTAATCCGGTCAATAAAGGTCGGACGAATGTAGATTCCATTATTTGGGAACACACATTGGGCAGCCACCATTTGCAATAACGAAAGGTCCATACTGCCCAAACACATGGAAGGTACTACATCGTTCGGATGCAAGTTGATTTCCATTTTGTTGAGTAATTTTTCAATTTGGTAGGGGCCACCAGTTTTTTTAACTGGGTTGAAAGCACCCATGCGCCCCATTACGGCCACTGTTACTTTGTTTGAAGACTGCGCAAGGCCATCTCGAACGGTTGGGGCAGCGGGCCCAGCCGGGCAATATTGCCCAACTACTTTGTTGGTGTTATGATCGACCAAATCGAGGCAATATTCGTCGGCAGAAAAGCCCGTACACGGATTCACCACCTTCATGGAGAGTGCCGCAGCATAAACAAAAGGCTTGATGGTTGAGCCTACTTGACGTTTGCCTTGGCGCACGTGGTCATAGCTAAAGTGCTTGAAATTGACACCGCCTACCCAAGCGCGCACAAATCCAGTACGTGGGTCCATAGAAACCAATCCAGCGTGTAAGAAAGCTTTGTAATAGCGGATCGAGTCGTTTGGCGACATAATGGTATCGCGTTCACCTTTCCAACTAAATACAGTCATGGCGGTTGCTGTATTGAAGTTTTTATTGATTTCGAGCTCGCTTAGCCCTTGTGCCACTAATTTTTTGTAGCGCACCGAGTTTTGGCGTGCACTCAACATGATCTGATCGACGACATTTTGTTCGATTGAATTTGCGAACGGATAATTTTTTAATCCACGGTTATTGATGTCAAACTGAGGTTGCAATTCTTCCTTAATGTGGCGCTCTACTGCAAATTCGGCATAGCGTTGCATGGTCGGGTTGATGGTGGTGTAAATGCGCAAACCATCGGCATCGATGTCGTACGGATTGCCGTCTTCGCGCAGGTATTTGAAGGTGCCATCTGAACGCTTCGACAACAAAATGTCTTGTACCTCTTCGCGCAATTCTTGGCGAAAGTAGGGTGCCATGCCTTCTTTGTGATCTAAGGATCTGAAATGGATCACAATGGGTTCGTTTTTCAATTTGTTGAATTCATCGCGGCTCAGTTTGGTGCGCAGCGCCTCGTTTCCTTTTTCTGAGTTTTTCACCCATTGATACAATACTTGATTGCGGCGAGAAAGGGCATTTAATGAATCTTTGGCGCGGGCTTCTAAAATTTCGGCTTTGCTTATGGTAGCAGGCGCTACCTTTTTACGCTCGGCCAAAATGCCACGGTAATTGCGAATTTGATACGAATACGGGTTAAACAAAGTTGGGTTTTTACACAAGCCAATTAGTGTCGCCGCTTCAATCTTTGATAGGTCTTTGGGGCGCTTGTCAAAGTAGACGCGTGCAGCATTTTCGATGCCCACTGCATTGTACAAAAAGTCAAATTGATTGAGGTACATCGTGATGATTTCCTCTTTGGTAAAGCGCTCTTCAAGGCGTTTGGCAATGATGTTTTCACGCGCCTTTTCAGAAAGCCGTCTGAATTTACCAAGAATTCCGCCAACGTATGGAATTTCAAGGCGTTCGCCAGAAGCGCGGGCAATTTCTTCGCGACGGCGCTGTTGCAAGGTAAATAAAAGTTTTGCGAGCTGCTGTGGAATGGTTGACGCACCTCCCGAACGGCCCAAAGAAGTGAAGGAACGCGCAAGGGCACGAAAGTCGACGCCTGAATGTTGGTGAAAACGTTCGTCTTCGGTCGAGATGAGCGCATCGGTAACAAATGGCGAAATTTCGCGGTATTTGACACTGGTGCGATTCACTTGCCAAAACCGACCAATGACGGTATCTTCTTTGACGCTTTTTTTAGCAATAATCAGTGAAGCTTGCAATTCAGGTGGATTGTCAAGCATCGAGACAGGAGGCAAATCGTCTTCAGATTGCAACAACAATAAGCCAGCAACCAATATAAAAGGCACCAACGCAAGCCCCCAAAAGACCTTGGTAAATTTCTTTTGTTCTTCGTCAGAAATGAGCAACTCTTTACGTTTCATAAAATCAAAATTAACGACAATTTAGTGTAAGACATCTTTGCGTTGCGCATCGAGTTTTAATAAGATGAACATCATCATACAAAAAGACATCATGGAAGAGCCCCCGTAACTAAAGAAAGGGAGCGGAATACCAATAACAGGAGCAAAACCAATGTTCATGCCGATATTAATAGCGAAGTGGTAAAACAAAACCATTGCCACACAATAGGCATAAATGCGATTAAATGAAGAACGCTGACGTTCGGCAATCATGACGATCCGTACCAACATAAAAATATAGAGTGCAAACAAAATTAAAATACCGACAAAACCCCATTCTTCGGCAAAAGGGCAAAAAATAAAGTCGGTTTCACTTTCAGGTACGTGGTTGGATCGGACACTTGAGACTGAAGCTTCACGGTAACCTTTTCCTAAAAAACCACCCGAACCTACAGCCGCCATGGCGCGATTTCGATTGTAGTCTTTTCCGTTCGGGTCTTCGCGCATGCCTAAAAACAACTCGATACGGTCTTTTTGGTGCGGCCGCAAACTACTAAAGCCAGAGTCAACGCCAATACTGATCAGACTTGCCAACACAAAACCCAAAGACAACACGACCATCATGCGCGACCGTTCTCTTTTCGTACTAAATCGGGTCATAAATAGCCATGCGAGAATATAGAAGATTCCCATAAAAAAGACCACACTTGACGAGCCACTGAGTTCAAAATGGTACGAAAACAAGTTGAGGTTCATCGTGACTTGATCGAGCAATAAGGTAATGATGCTCAGAAAGACCACAACAACTAAAATCGGAATAAAGTGCGAACCCACCCACGTTTCTTTATAGCGAACGCCAGGTATTGAATTGACGAAACTTAAAATAATGGGGTCAAAAGTCAGCCCTTCTCGATACATCACAAAGAGAAACGAAGTAAAAACAACAAAGGTACCGGCATCGGGCTGCAACATAATGAGCACCATCGGTATCAGCAAAATGGAACTGGCCGTCATGACGGTTCCGGTGGTTTGTTGCTTTACGGTCAGGCCACCTATGTACTTAGCCAAAAGCAGTGAAGTTGAGATTTTGGCGAACTCGGCAGGCTGGATACCTAAAGACCCCACACCAAGCCAGGCATGCGCTCCATGAACAGCTGGCATAAAAAGTACCACGACCAATAACACGAGGGTAGAAAGGTAAATAGGGACTGCAAATCGCCGGTAAATATCCGAATCGATCAGAAAGACCATGAGGCCCAAAAACAACGAAACCAACATCCACATCAACTGCTTGCCATACTTTTCTGAAAAGGAGAACAAGTTAGGGGCGTCTTCATTGTAGGCAACGGAATAGACGGTCGTAAGCCCCAGCACAAGCATAACCATGAATACGCTAAATAATGGCCAATCGAGGTTGTTCGTTAGACTTTCTTGTTTGCGCATTAGTCGACGTTTTTAAAGGCAATGTGAGCTTCCATCATGCGTTTTTCTTTGTCTTTGTCAGTGACTTTACGTTTCAGGTATTTTTCAATCATGAGTTGGGCAATTGGTGCGGCCCACGAGCCCCCCCAACCCGCGTTTTCGACAAATACGGCAATGGCAATTTTAGGATTGTTCATTGGGGCAAAGGCAAAAAATACAGAGTGGTCTTCGCCATGCGGATTTTGAACGGTTCCTGTTTTCCCACAGACAATAATATCGTTCATGCGTGCTTGTTTGCCGGTTCCGCCATCTTCATTGACCACCAAACGCATTCCTTCAATGACCGGATCAAAATGACGGCGGTCGATCATGGTCCAGTGTTTTTTTCGGAATTGCGGTAAGGGGCCGCGGTAGCCTATCGATTTTACAAAATGGGGCGTGTAGTACCATCCTTTATTGGCAATAATGGCTACAATATTGGCCATCTGAATTGGAGTTAATTTCACTTCACCTTGCCCAATCGAAATGGAGCGAATGGTAGAAAAGGCCCAGGTGTGATGCCCGTACCATTTGTCATAGAATGCAGAATTTGGAATGAGCCCTGGGCGTTGGCCCGTTACATCGGCATCGAGTTCTTTGCCAAGCCCAAAACTGCGGATGTACTTGTACCATTTGTTGAGCCCGTATTCGGCATCGGCAAACGCACTTTTTTTAACGTTTTGCTGGATAATCCGGCGCACAGCTTGGTAATAATAAGGGTTGCACGAAAATTTGATGGCTTCGGCAATGTTGCGTGCAGAAGGGTGGTTGTGGCATCCGACCATACTTTTGTCGCAAGGAAAACCGGTATTGGCGTTAATGACACCTTCTTGCATGCCAATTAAACTTTGAACTAATTTGAAAATCGAACCGGGCGGGTATTCGGCTTGCAAAGGCCGTGGAAACAAGGGTAAATTTGGATCTTTGGCTAATTTCGGGTAGTTTTTACTGATGTTGCGTCTGCCGACCAATAAGTTCGGGTCATAAGAAGGTGCCGATACCATGCTTAAGATTTCGCCGCTTTTGGGCTCAATGGCCACAATACAGCCTTTTTTGTGCTGCATGAGTTTTTCGCCATACGCTTGCAACACCATGTCCATGCCCATTTTTAGTGGATCTGCCTGACGTGCAACGGTGTCGTATTTTCCGTCGGCATACGATTCAATCGCATTGTTTAGGGCAGAGGTTACGATGTACTTGATTCCTTTGATACCGCGCAATTCGTTTTCGTAGAAACGCTCAATGCCGGCCCGACCAATGTTGTTGCCGGGTTTATAAAAGTGGTCTTCTTCAATTTCTTCACGCGTTACTTCTGAAAGATAGCCCAAAATATTGGCACCACTTTGAAACGGATAATTGCGCGCACTTGTTGCTTCTTCGTGAAAACCTTTAAAATTTGATAGGTGCGGTGCAATGCTCGAAATTTCTTCAAGCGTTAGTTCTTTTAAAAATGGATAGGCTCGGATCGATTGGTAATTTGAAGTGCGTTTGCCCGTAATTTTGTTGTAATACATGCCCTCACCGCGCACAATTTCTTTGAAGCGTTCGCGCACTTCTTCTTTGGTCCAGCCGATGAGTTTGGCAAATGCCATAGTATCGAGGTTTTGAATGCTGTCTTCAACCATCATGAGGTTGTAGTAGGGCCGATTGGTAACGATTTTTCGGCCATTTCGGTCAAAAATGACACCGCGAGGCGGAAAGACTTCTTTGCGTTTTTCGGCAATTTCTTGAGCGCGAAGTGTCCAGGTATCGTCAATGACCTGCATGTAAAACAGGCGAAAGGTGTAGATAATTCCTACAAAAACGATGAAGGCCAATATGACATTTCTGCGTGCGTCTAGGTTCATGATTTTTTAGGTCGATTGATCAGGAAACTTTGAAGAAGCAAGCACAAGACAAATGAAAGCACGCCGCTTAAAATGGTCTTTTGTAAAATGAAAAAGAAGCGATTGAATTGGAATATTTCAATGAAGAAAAACCAAAAATGATGAACGGCAAGTAAGATTCCAAAAACGGTGGCATACCAACGCGTACCCATGTCATGGGCAGTTGGTTCTTTGAGTGGGTCATAGCCTTCGCGTGGCCCATAAAATTTAAACACCACAGGCCGTACATATGCCATGAGCACCAATGAGGTGGTGTACAAACCAAAGGTATTCGAAAACACATCGATAATGACACCCATCAGAAACGCAATGCTCATGAGTGAAATCACTCCCATTTCGAAGGGCAGCAACATGATAAATAAGGGGTGTGCCATTAAATGAATGCCATAGCCAATATTGAGTTGGTTCAGGATCATGGCCTGCAAAAAGACGAAGAGTAAAAAACGGACAATATGTTTGGTGATATCTGACATGTTAATCTTCTTCGGTAGGTATTTCTGCTTCTAGTGTTTCTTGTTCTTGACGCAATTGATTTTTAATCACATAAACCCGTTGCAAACTGCGGTAATCTTCCGAATACCGAATGATGACATTCCAGAGCGCCTGCCCTTCAATGGCTTCTGTTTCGTATACCTTACCAACCATAAGACCTTTTGGAAAAATCCCAGAACCGCCACGGGTAATAACTTTTGACCATTTTTTAATATGAAGGTCGTTGTTTACGCCAGTCACCATGCCGTAACGCGCGTCTTTGCCATCCCATTTTAAGAAACCTGCTAAATGGATTGGCTCAATCGAAACATCGATATTGATGTCGCTTGTAAGGACTGTCTTGACGAGGCTATAATGCTTGCTGCAAAAATGAATGATGCCCACCACACCTTTATCTGAAAATACCCCCATGCCTCTTTTAATCCCTTGCATGCTTCCAATGTTAATGGTAAAATAGTTGTTGCGACGTGTCACGCTTGAATTGATCACCTCGGCCGGGATGTAACTGTATTGTTGTTCGAATAGGGTGTCTTCTACTTTGACGGTGTTGCGCGACACTTTGTACATGAAGGCAGGAATGCGTTTGCGCAGGTAGTTGTTTTCCCATTGCAATTTGGTATTTGCTTTTGACAAATTGAAGTGCTTCGTGAGGTCGTGCTCCATTTCAAGGGCCTCCATGGCAATGCCGTTGGTGGTGGTCAGGTACTGACTGCGCGGAAAATTGAGGTAGCTCACGTACCAAAGCAAGGCCAGAATTTGAAAGCTGGCAAAGACCAAAAAGATCCGAAATCGTTGAAGAAAAGCAATCAGATTGCGCATAGGAGCAAAGGTAGTCATTTCGGCAATCCATGCAGCTGCCAAAAAGACCCAAATTACTCCTTTTTATTCACGATTTAGACCTAGTTTTAAACGATTGTGTACCTTCGACGCATGAATTTTTCAACCATCGATTTAGAAAGCGAACGCTTACTCTTGCGCGGATTCAATCAAGAAACCTATGATCACCTGTTTTCAGGGTGCTCAAAAGAAGAAATCATGACCTGTTTAGGTGTGGAAACTGAAGAAGAATTTGCGTTTGAAAAATTCCGTTACGAAGGCGGCTACAGTAACTATAATCAGACTATTGCATTTTTTCAACTTGTGTTAAAAGAAAGCCAACAGGTAATCGGTTGGGCAGGCTACCATTCGTACGCCAAAATGCATTTTAGGGCCGAGTTGTTTTATAGCTTAAAAAAAGACGAATTTAAGCGCAACGGCTATATGTCAGAAGCCTTGGTGCCGATCCTTGCCTTTGGCAAAAACGACTTGCAGTTGCGCCGAATCGAGGCGTTTGTCGCAATCGACAACGTGGCCTCAAATCGACTTATGGAAAAGTTCGGTTTTCAAAAAGAAGCAACCATCAAACACCGCTATCAATTTGGCGACGAAGTAGATACAGACCACATGTACAGTTTATTCCCAGACCCTAATTACCAATAAAACAGGAACTAATGAAAAAAACGCTTGCCCTATTGTTGCTATCATTTACATTCGGTTTCACGATCAATGAAGTATTGCACCGGAGTACCACCCCAACGCCCACAAAAAAAGTAACCGGAATCGGTGGCATTTTCTTTAAGTGTAAAGACCCGAAAAGTATCCGGGATTGGTATGCACAAAATTTAGGCTTAAATACCAACCCGTATGGCGCCGTTTTTGAATTTTACCGAGGCGGCGACAGCACCCAAAAAGGGTTTTTACAATGGAGCCCGTTCAAAGAAAGCACGACTTATTTTGGTCCTTCAACCAAAGAATTCATGATCAATTATCGGGTAGCCGACCTCGACTATATGCTACAAGAATTCAAGAAAAATGGCGTTGAAGTCCTAGACTCTATTGAAGTGTTTGAATACGGAAAATTTTTGCACATCATGGATCCGGAAGGCAATAAAATCGAACTCTGGGAGCCCAACGATAAAGTCTACGAAAAAATGGGCCTCGACATGGGGCTCAAAACAACGTTTTAAACCTTAAAAAGCGTGGGCCAAATTGAAAAAGAACTGTCGGTCTTCGTTTGAAATCGCATAATCAAAACGCAAGATTGTATTGACATTCCAAACAATTCGAAGCCCAATGCCTTCGCAAATTCGGTAATGCGAAAAATCACCAATCGCAGACAGCTCGTCCCAGACGCCTCCTGCATCCACAAACGGAACCGCAACAAAAGCTAAATGTTGATTGAGAATCGTCGTTTGCGCCATGCGCCAACGCAGTTCGAGGTTATTAAAAGTCATGACGCGTCCTAAAAACCGGGACTGCTTAAACCCTCTTAGTGTGTGCGCTCCACCTAATCCTTCGATGCTTCCTTCCGAACTCCATTGATCTTGGTATTCAAAAAAGGGTGCTTGCCCTGCCGTATAACCTCCTGCAAATCGGGCAGCGATGACTAATTTCTTGCCTTTCTTTTCTAAAAAGTTATGGTAATAATTGGCATGAATAAAGGTTTTATTAAAGTTATAAAAAGACCCAAGGGCTTTTAAGGAAAGTTCGTTGGTGAGTTCGGCAAAAACGCCGTTAGATGGATCTGTTTCTAGATCACGCGTGTCATAAATTAACCCAAGTTGGGCAATACCCACCCATTTTTTACCTAAACCCAGCAATTGCGAATGCGCAGCATCTTGTTGTAAAAGCGAGTTACCGGCAAAGGTACTGATTCCGACAAGGGCCCACTCATAGCCCACTAATGCCCGCAACTTTCCCGCCAATAAATAGCGTTCGCCACTGACATTTAAAATGGACTCCTTTTTAAAATAGGTATTGTAAAATTGATTGACACCGACCAGCGCATGTGTTTCATAGTCTGCATAATTTAGGGCAGTGACAGGCGCAAAGCTGCTGTCAAGGTTTGGGTAATAACTTAATGGTGAGAGTGTCGAACTGGTGGTCCCGAAATACAACAAATTGGGGTTGCTTTCGAAGCCAGCCTCTAGACGCAAGCGCCATTTCGAATCAAAAATATAGGGCGCATCAAGGCTGATCATGAATTCGCGTTGGTTGCGCGTGGTATTAAAAAGGGTAAGATCCAATTCGGCACGGTAAGCCGTGTAGGCAAAAAATGGGTCCGAACGTTTGCCATTAAAAAACAAAGAAGCCTCGCCACCATAGCCAAATCCATTGACAGGATCTTGACTAATATCCGGCACACCAGTCAAATAAATGCCTTCTTTTTTATTGGCTAATTCTTCATCGGGCAAGCGTTTTTCTTTTGCAATCGCAAAAGGTAATTTTAGTGTATCGATTTGAGCCTGAGCAATTAATGCAAAGTTAATCGAACATAGGAAAAAGAAATGTTTCATGGAGAGCAGAATGAGTGACTTGAAATAGGATGACTTAAAAGTACACTTTCTATCTTTACATCATCTCTAATTGATTGATCAGATGAAAATTATATTGACAGGTGCCACAGGTATGATTGGCGAAGGCATTTTAATGGAATGTTTAAACGACCCGCGTATCGAAGAAATTTTGAGCGTGAGCCGAAAAGGCAGTGGCAAAACGCATCCCAAATTGAAAGAATATGTCGTGCCAGAATTTTTGGACTTGCCTGAAAACGACATCAATTTAACAGGTTTTGACGCCTGCTTTTTTTGCGCGGGGGTCAGCTCGGTCGGGATGGACAAAGCGCTTTACGAAAAAATCACCTACGACACCACCATGGCTTTTGCTAAAGCCATCGGCCAGCAACCGCAACTTTCATTTGTATACGTCAGTGGAGGAGGTACGGATCGTTCCGAAAAAGGCCGTCAACATTGGGCGCGCATCAAAGGAAAAGTCGAAAATGATTTAGCAAAAATGCCTTTTAAAGCTTCATTTGGATTCAGAATTGGCGTAATGATACCCGCAGAAGGTCAGCAACATGTCTTAAAATACTACAAGTATGTTGCTTGGTTAACACCATTCCTCAAGCTCTTTTTCCCAATCATTATCAGCACCATGCGCCAAGTCGCCAACGCCATGATCCGCGTTTGCTCAGAAGGCTATAAAAGTGACATTATTTACGTCAAAGACATCCGAAAATTGGAGCTAAACTAACTCATTATGAAAAAGTGGTTTTTACTTTTATTACTCGTCGTTTCTTGGTCTTTTTACGCCCAAAACCTCGATATCGATTTATTAAAAAAAATCAACCTTAATCGAAATACGGCACTAGATCCCACTTTTAAGTTTGTCACCAATTCGGTTTCTCCGATCGGAATCGTAACGCCAATATTGGTCACTTCAATTGGGCTCATCCAACAAGACAAATCTTTGCAAAATAAGGGTTTGTATATTGGCGCAACATTGCTGTCTTCAGCGCTCATCACAACAACGCTCAAATACAGCATCCAACGCGATCGCCCATTTGTGACCTATCCAGAAATTCAGCAACTTACATCAGCGGGCAGCCCTTCGTTTCCTTCTGGCCACACCTCAGAAGCGTTTGCAACGGCCACTTCCCTGAGTTTGGCCTTCCCAAAATGGTATGTGATCGCCCCAAGTTATTTATGGGCAAGTGCCGCCGGTTATTCGCGCATGCACCTCGGTGTCCATTACCCCAGCGATGTGCT
The DNA here is from genome assembly GCA_039800565.1 of Bacteroidota bacterium. Lineage (GTDB taxonomy): Bacteria > Bacteroidota > Bacteroidia > Flavobacteriales_D > Crocinitomicaceae > UBA952. The sequence goes on from JBDLQL010000001.1 coordinate 117,760, forward strand.
CGTCGGCGCACTTATCGGTAGCGGTTCGGCGTGGTTGTGTCATGAGTTAAACAAAAGATATTTTAAATGATCCACTTCCTTCAACAACTCAAATACCGCAATGAAACCATGTTTTATTTCGGCTTAGCATGCCTTGTCCTTTCGATACTTTTCTTGATTTTAGCCAGAACCTCCTCCACACAGGTTTATGGCGTGAGCGCCTGGTACAAGCCCTTCAAATTCGCTTTTTCTACCTTGACTTTTGCTTGGGCAATGGGCTGGTATTGCTATTACTTGCCCAATTTCAATGTCAAGCTTTTCAATTGGTCTATTATTGCTTTGCTCGGTTTCGAAATCGCCTATATTGCCATTCAAGCGGGCAGGGGCCAACTCTCGCATTACAACATGAGTACACCAGTCTACGCAGCACTTTACTCTATGATGGCCCTAGCAGCTTCGGCTGCAACGCTCTACACCGCCTATGTCGGGTATCAATTTTTCAGCAATGATTTTCCAGTGCTACCAACTTATTATTTGTGGGCCATTCGCTTGTCTATCCTCATTTTCGTCATCTTTTCCTTCGAAGGATTCGCCATGGGCTCTACCCTCAACCACAGCGTTGGCGCACTCAACGACAACTCCAATTTATTCATCATGGGTTGGAGCAAAACCGTCGGCGACTTGCGCGTTTCGCATTTCATCGGCATGCATGCACTGCAGGTCTTGCCAGTACTTTCGTTTTATGTTTTAAAGCATACCAAACTGACCATTTTGATGGCCATCATCTATGGCCTGTTAGCGCTGTCAACACTCATTCAGGCCTTGAAAGGAAAGCCGTTGTTTGGCGGGAAGGGCGATAGTGTGGAGCGTTCTAAGTAGATGGTCATTCCGATTCTATCCTCATTTATTTATAAAATCTTTATGTAAAGCGGACTATTTTTACAATTGATTTTTGAGGCAATAAATGGCACAGAAAATTTATAAATCTTTCTTCTATCAGTACCTGATTAGCATTGCTACAGTCCTGATCAGCTCGTTGTTTTGCTTTTTAGCACTGTCTTTTATTGGATACAAGACAGTGGCGCTTATCCTTTTGGTCAATGTTTCCATCTTGGCCATGGTTTTTGATATTTTACCCGTCTTGATTGCTTGTATCTTGAGTGCATTGATCTGGAATTATTTTTTCATACCACCAATTCTCACCTTTCATATTGACAATACAGAAGATCTTTTGATGTTCTTAATGTATTTTTTTATTGCATCGATACACGCGGTGCTTACTTTTAAAATCCGTAAACAAGAAGCCAAAGTGCGAGATAAGGAGGAAAAAGAGAAGTCTATCAAACTCTATAATACCTTACTGAATTCGTTATCTCATGAATTGAGAACCCCTATCTCTGCAATTATTGGTTCTGTCGATATATTGAAAGAGCATGAAGAAAAGCTGTCTGCAGAAAATCAAATTGAATTACTCAATCAAATATCGATTGCCAGCTTGAAATTGAATACTCATGTCGAAAATTTGCTCAACATGAGTAGGTTAGAAACAGGAATGCTCAAGTTGAATTTAGATTGGTGTGACACCAACGAATTGATTCAATCCGTAATCGGAAATTTGGACGTGCCTTACACGCAGCACATTGTTTTTGAGCCAAATGATTCATTGCCATTTATTAAATTGGATCGAGGCTTAATGGAGCAGGTGATCTTCAATTTGTTTGCGAATGCGCTTGCCTATACACCAAAAGATAGTGAAATCAAGATTGAAATCAAGCGACAAGAAGAATATTGCCAATTAGTTGTGTCTGACAATGGCAAGGGAATTCCACCGGCAGAATTAAACCTTCTGTTTGAAAAATTTTACCGTGCGGAGGGCGCAAGCGCTGGGGGCTTAGGAATTGGATTGTCTATTGTGCGGGGAATTATCGATGCACACGGGGGTACAATTATAGTTGAGAACAATTTGCAGGGCGGGCTTTGTTTCAATATTATATTCCCAGCTGAGGCATCGTATTTAAATCATTTGAAAAATGAATAAGGCTGAAATATTGGTCATCGATGACGAACCTCAAATAAGAAAGCTGCTCGAAATCACGCTTGAGAGCAACCAGTATAAAGTATGGCAAGCTGCTTCAGGTAAGGAGGGGATTGTGATGGCGGCGAACCATCCGCCAGAGTTGATCCTCTTGGACTTAAGTTTGCCCGACATGAGTGGACACGAAGTTTTAAAAGAGCTTAAAAAATGGTACACGAAGTCAGTGATTATTCTTTCGGTGATCAATAATGAAGCAGATATCGTTAGCGCTTTGGATCATGGTGCTTCGGATTACCTCACCAAACCGTTCAGGAGCGCAGAATTATTGGCACGCATTCGCGCTGCAATTAGGCGTACACAACAAACCGAAACCAAACCGGTTGTCCATTTTGGCGAACTGTCTATAGATTTTGGAGCAAGGCTTGTCATGCGAAATCAGGAAGCAATAAAGCTCACTTCTACTGAATACAACATCTTAATTTTATTGGTTCAAAACGAAGGGCGTGTGCTGACGCATTCGTTAATTCTGAAAGAAATTTGGGGTGTTGGTGCCCAGACCGAGACACAATATTTACGTGTATTTATTCGCACAATTCGAAAGAAAATTGAAAATAATCCGCACAAACCTGAGCATATTTTAACCGAAAGTGGTGTGGGTTATCGTTTCGTTTGACACCCAATTTTCTTTATTTTTTCTTTATGCGTTAGAGTGATTTTTTATAAAATACTCTCAAGCAAAATACCAACTTTGACCATCAATTCATCGCGATGGACAAAAGCATTCAACCCAAAATAAAAATTACAGCGGCATCACTGCTAGTTGCATTAGGAATTATCTATGGTGATATCGGCACAAGCCCTTTATACGCCTTGCGGGCTGTAATTGGAACCAGAGAAATAACCGAACAGCTTGTATTTGGAGGTGTATCCTGTATTTTTTGGACACTCATTTTTCAGACTTCCATCAAATATATTTGGCTTACTTTAAAAGCCGACAATGAGGGTGAAGGAGGGGTGTTCTCCTTGTATTCACTGGTCAAGCGGTATGGTAAAAAATTGGTCATTCCTACCATTTTAGGTGCCACCACGTTATTAGCCGACGGCATCATTACCCCACCAATCTCAGTGGCATCGGCCATTGAAGGTTTAAATCTAGTGGAGGGGCTAAAAAAAGTAATCATTCCTGGAAATACCTTGACAATTGGAATTGTGGTGGCCATTTTAACCGTTCTCTTTTTCTTTCAACGTTTTGGTACTCAGGTGATCGGAAGGTCATTTGGCCCAATCATGATGATTTGGTTTAGCATGTTGTTGATCGTTGGATTCAACCAAATTGCGGCTCATCCAGGCATTTTAAAGGCTTTGAATCCTTACTATGCCTATCATTTATTGGCAGAATATCCAAAAGGATTTTGGTTGTTAGGGGCTGTTTTTCTTTGTACGACTGGTGCAGAGGCACTTTATTCCGACTTAGGACATTGTGGTATTCGCAATATCCGAATTACATGGTCTTTTGTCAAAATCAGTTTGGTAGTGAGCTATTTAGGGCAGGCATCTTGGTTGATGAATCAAGGGGAGTCCTTTTTAGATGGTAGAAATCCGTTTTTTGAAATTGTGCCTGAGTGGTTTTTAATACCTAGTATTTTGATTGCTACATTGGCTACTATTATTGCTTCCCAGGCGCTCATTAGCGGCAGCTTTACTTTGATCAACGAAGCGATTAACTTGAATTTTTGGCCACGTGTATCCGTGAGACAACCCACAGATTCAAAAGGTCAGATTTATATTCCTAGCGTGAATACCATTCTCTGGTTTGGTTGTGTATTAATGATTCTTTATTTTAAGGAAAGTGGTCACATGGAGGCGGCCTATGGTTTTTCAATTACGGTAACGATGTTGATGACCACCTTGCTCATGTGTTATTTTTTGCGCTATAGATTACATTGGCATCCAATTTATGTAGCGCTTTTTGCGCTAGTTTTCGGAACGATCGAATTCTCATTTTTTATTGCCAACGTGGCAAAAATCAAAGAAAGATGGATGTTTTTATTCTTTGAACTCTTCATTTTTGCGGTGATGTATATCTGGTATTTTGCAAGAAAAATCAATAACCGCTATACCAAATTTGTTCAGCTCGGTGCCTACACCCATCAATTAAATGAGTTAAGTGACGACCTCGCTATAGATAAGTTTGCTACGCATTTGGTTTACTTAACCAAAGCCAATCACCGCCATGAAATAGAAGAGAAAGTCATCAAATCTATTTTTGCTAAAAAGCCCAAACGCGCAGACATCTATTGGTTTGTGCACTTGAACAGAACAAATGAACCATATACGCTTTCATATGATGTCACTGAATTATTAGACGATAAAGTCATTAAGGTGAATTTGAATGTTGGTTTTAGAATTCAGCCAAAAACAGAGTTATACTTCAAGCATATCTTGAAAGAGTTGGTCAATAACAAAGAACTGAACTTACACATCAAACCAGACGGCTCTACAAAGTATAATGC
>JBDLQL010000002.1:0-93504 GCA_039800565.1 Bacteroidota bacterium
TTGCGTTTCGGATCCGCCTGGTGTCCAGTCAATGGTGCCGCTGTTAAGTGTAGATGACAACACATTCAGTGCCGTTGGTTGCGGACAGGTTGGTGGTGCAACTATCTGAACAAAATAATCTTCGGTTTCACCCCAAGTATACGTTCCACATGGGTTGACAGATGTCGCCAATGTTGTTTCGACATTCACTACACGCATTCGGGTAATCCCTTGAAGTGCATTAGTAGGCACAGAAATAATTCCCGTTTCAAAATGAGGGCCAGCAGTATACGTTGGAGACGAATAAATAAGTTCACCTGCATCGGTAAATAGACCGTTTTGGTTGAAATCAATCCATGCTTTGGTCCAGTTGCTATAATTTCCATTACATGTTCCTATCTCTACTGAAAAAGGGTAGCTGACGCCTGGAGCTAACATCGTTGGCGCCACTGATGTGGTAAAATTAGAATACTGACTTGCTAAAGAACCCGGGCCTGGCGCTGCTACTCCACAAACAGAGCTATTATTGATTGTATTCAAGGTTACATTTAATATTTCCTCGTCAAGAGCACTTGTAGAATTACTTCCACAATAACAATTCAAAAAGGTATTGGTCGTTAATTGCAGAGGTGTAGAGGTTGAAGTTGCACCACTTGCCGTACAAGTTACGATACATTGATACCATGTATTTACAGTTTGGGAAGTCGTATACGCAGAAGTTGTAGCACCGGGGATATTTGTCCACGGACCAGTACTTGCTGATGCACTTTGCCATTGATAGGTTAAACCTGATGAAAAAGTCGCATTGGCCATGCTTAATGTAAAAGGAACAGAAGGGCAAACTGGCGAAGCCGTTGAAACAGCATTTCCGGCATTTGGGGTTCCGGTACATTGGGTGCCTGAAATGAAGTCAACAGAACCTAAGAATCCGCGGTTGTTGATGCCGCTGGTAAGCGTACCTCCGAAACCAATATTGGTTCCTGTTAAGATATTACAACCACCACCTGAGAATGTATAAGAACCTGCTGTAATTGTTGAATAGCGTAAACTAGACGTTAAGGATAAGCAGATTCCGTATGTAGTACCTGCAGGCACAACAAAGTTTAAACCTGTTAACATCGGCTGACCTACATTGGTCGTGGTGTTCGCAACACCTGTAAAGGTCTGATTGGCGACTTGCACCCAGCCGGTTGCCGTACTCACCGCCATAGTGGTTTGACTGATTGGCGTTGGATTGTACCACAAGGTTGCTGTGTTGGAAACTGATGTACCGGTACACGATGAGATTCCAGTGATAATCACATCGGAAGTATTCGTGTTCTGAAAATTGAACGTAATAATACTAGAGCCATTGTTGTTGGTGAAGTTCGTAGAAATGGTTGTTTGGCCAAATGCATAACCAATCAAACAAGCCATGAACAAAAAAGTGAATTGTAAGTGTTGTTTCATAATTGTGACAAATTATTAAATCTCCAAATTAGAGGTTTTCAAAGATAATAATAGAAAACAAAAAAAGCCACCCGTTTGGGTGGCTTTTGAATATTTAGCGAGATGTGATTATTGTTTCACAACTCTGAATGTTTGAACAGTGCTTTCACTTGATACACGTACCATGTAAACTCCTGGAGTTACGGTATTCAAATCAAGTGTATCATTGTTTTTCACATTGTTTGCTTTCGCTACCAATTTACCTTGAGCATCGAAGATTTGAACTGCTGCCTTCACTGATTCAGGAAGCACAACCGTTAATTCGCCTGCTGTTGGGTTTGGATAGACACTCATTTCAACTGTTGTAAGATCAGATAACCCTACTGCGTTGATGGTGTAGCAATCAGATTGGTCTGAACAACCTTGAGCTGAAGTAACAATTACTGCGTATGAACCATTTGCCAATGCGGTAAAGTTGGCCATTGATGCATTTGGAACATCTGTTCCTGATGCGCAGTTAATCCATTGGTAGTTCATACCTGCAGGTGTAGCAGCAAGTGTCACATCATCAACTACAGCAACTGTAGCAACTGGTGTTGCATTTATAGAAACCGAAACTTGATCTGTGTTTTCACAACCATTGATACCTGTACCAGTCACTGTGTAAGTAGCTGATGAAGACGGAGCAAAAGCAACACCGTTTGCAACACCACCAGTCCATTGGTAAGAAACCGCTCCTGAAGCTGTTAAAGTCACGTCAGAACCTGAACAAATGGTTTGGTCAGCACCTGCGTCAACATCTGGTAATGGAAGTACCGTTACAACAGCTTGATCTGAGTTTGTACAGTTGTTGAAACCTGTCGCAACCACAGTATAAGTTGCCGTACTTGTTGGAACAAATGCAATACCATTGATAACGTTTGTTGCTGTCCAAGTCAAGAAGCCATTTCCTGTAGCTGTAAGTGTAGCAGGAGTACCTTGACATACCGCGAAGTCAGGGCCAGCGTTAACAACCGGGATTGGCAATACCGTTACTGTTGTGTTTTGCGATGCAGAACCACAAGCATTGGTAGCAACATACGTCAAGTAAACGACTACTGGGTCAGTTACTGTTGGTGTATAAGTTACTGTGCCGTTTGTAACGTTAGGAGAGATAACTCCTTGCCCGTTAGATGTTGTCCAGAAACCACCAAGACTGTTTTGTGACGCTGCACTTAATGAAGCTGGTGTGTTTGCACAAACTGTTTGAGGAGCAGATAAGTTCACAACTGGTCCGGTAGAGACGCTAACAACAACTTGGTCATTGTTCGTACAACCATTTGCACCTGTACCTACAACTGTATAGGTTTGAGTCGCTGATGGATAGAACGGAATTCCGTTTGTTACTCCATTCGTCCAAGCGTAAGATACAGCACCTGTAGCAGTAAGTGTAGCCGACAATCCAGCACAAACCGTGATGTCTTGACCCGCATTTACAGTAGGCAATGCTAATACCGTCACCAAAATTTGATCTTGGTTTGTACAGCCGTTCGCACCTGTAGCAGTTACAGTTAAGGTACCTGTAGTAGTCGGTACATATTGCGTGTTGTTCGGTACGTTGTTGCTCCATTGGAAGCCTGTTACAGCTGTTGGAGTTGCAGAAGTTGTTGTTGCACTTAAAATAACTGGTGTACCCGCACAAATTGTTTGGTCAAGACCACCGTTAACAATTGGCTGTGGCAATACGTTTACGACCACTTGATCTTGGTTCTGACAACCATGGATATCTGTACCAACTACTGTATAAGTTGCAGTTGAAGAAGGGAAGAATGGCGTCGCATTCGTCACACCGTTATTCCAAACATATGCAAGGGCACCTGTACCAGCTAAAATAACCGGTGATGCATTACAAATCGTTTGATCAACACCTGCATTTACGTTAGGCAATGCCCATACAGTTAAAGTAGCTTGGTCGTTGTTTGTACAACCAACACCATTTTCAACATTCACTTGGTACGTATAAGTACCAGGTTGCGTAGGTGTAACTGTGATGCTAGAACTATTTAGAACCGCACCAGCTAAACCACTGTTTGCATAGTTTGTCATTGTCCAGTTGTACGGAGCTAAACCTGTTGCAGCAAAAGTTGCTGTTTGGCCATGACAAATAGCTTGATCAACACCTGCATTCGCCGCTGGAATTGTTGAGTAAGTCACAAGTAAGTTGTCATTATTGAAACAGCCATATTGTGTTGTTCCAACTACAGAATAAGTACCTGTAGCAGCAACAGTGAATGGCGTACCGTTTGTCACACCAGCAACTGGGCCAGTCCATACATAAGTACCACCTGTTCCTGCACCTGTTGCAGTTAAGGTAACTTGCTCTGAAGCATTGTTAGAACATACCAATACATCCTGACCTGCATTAATTGTAGGGGTTGGGTGAATGGTGATGTTATTTGTTGGCATGTCTGTGAAACATCCTGTTGCAGGGTTGGTTGCTGTAACCGTATATGTAGTTACCAAATCATTCGCACTTGTATTCACAGCTGTTGTAGAACCGGTAATTGTGTTAATTACTGGCGACGTAGCCCAAGAATAAGTATATGGTGCTGGTGGTGGAGATTGAATATTTACTAAATAATCTTCAGTTTCACCCCATGTATACGTACCACATGAATTGACGCCTGTTGCTACTGATGTCTCAACAACCACAACACGCATACGTGTAATACCTAATTGAGCCGTTAAAGGAACTAATACAAAGCCTGCTTCACCGTGTGCTCCGGCAGTTGCAGCTGCAGATTGATACACAGTTTCTCCGGCATCTAAGAAGTCACCATCGCGGTTCCAGTCAATAAACACTTTCGTAAAGTTACTGTAGTTACCACCACAAGTGCCGATGGATACTGTCATTGGGTAAGCAGAACCAAGCATCAAGTTAGCTGGCGCAACAGATGCTGTGTAGTTTGAATACTCATTTTGAATTGAACCGGCGCCACCAGTAGTAGCACAAGTCGATGAGTTGTTAATACTTGCAATTGTAACGTTTAAGATTTCTTCATCTGCTGTAGACGTTGCATTGCTTGTACAATAACCTGTAGGCGCGGTTTGTGGACCAGAAACTGTACTAGAAGCAACAAGGTTAACCGTACCACCATTACAAATTTCTAATGGTGAAACTGTAGAAGAAGTTACAATCGGATTTGGATTCACTGTTAACACTAATGTTGCCGTATTTGCACATAACTGACCAGAAGTTTGGATTGCAGTTAAAGTGTAGGTAGTAGATGCTGTATTGGTGAAGTTATAACCAGTAGCTACAGTTCCTGCAACACCTGCTGAAGGTGACCACGTAAAGTTGTTGTACGCAGCAGAACCAACAACTTGCGTTGAAGCTGATGCCACACTATTACATGTTGTAAGGGCCGCTTGGCTTAAGCTTAATGCTGGTGCCGGAGTAACCGTAATAACCACTGGAGTAGTAGCGCTAGGGCAGCTTGTTGCAGGGTTAGTAACGGAAACATAAAGCGTTGTAGTTGTGCCAACCACACTACCATAAGTAGTTGCTGGTGTTGACTGCAAAGCAGTACCACCTGTTGGCGCAGCAAACCAGTTGAAGTTTGGTGCCGTAAATCCGTTCGGATCTGCTACAGATGCTGTAGGAATTTGCGTACCACAATGTGTACTGTTAACAGCTGTAGGCGCTAAGAATGCTGGCTGAATCGTAATCGCTGACGTTGTCATTGAATTTGTACAACCAGTAGCTGCTTCAGTTGCAGTAACAGTATATGTTTGTGTTGTTTGAGCAGCAGTGGTGTTTGTTGCAATTGTTGTAGCAGTTGAACCTGATACCGCTGGTGTGGTATTCCATGCATATGAATAAGGCACCGCAGGCGTTGACTGAATATTGATTAAATAATCTTCAGTTTCACCCCAAGAATAGGTACCACATGAATTGACACCAGTTGCAACCGTTGTTTCGACATTTACAACACGCATGCGTGTGATACCAACAGATGCAGTCATTGGTACAAGAATGTTCCCGTTTTCTACATGTGCACCAGATGTACTTGCTGCAGATTGGTAAGCGGTTTCACCGGCATCGAGGAAGTCACCATCGCGGTTCCAGTCAATAAATACTTTTGTGAAGTTTGAATACGTACCATTACATGTTCCAATTTGAACACTTAGTGGGTAGGTATTTCCTTTAATCGCATTCACTGCAGGAACAACTGTAGTATAGTTTGAATATTGGTTTTGCATTGAACCTGTACCACCTGTAGTTGTACAAGTTGAAGCATTTGTCATTGGACCAAAAGTTACACTCAATACTTCTTCATCAATTGTAGAAGTAGAGTTACTTGTACAGTAACCTGTTGGCTCTGTTTGCGGGCCGTTCACAATACTTGATACTGCTAAATCAACTACACCATTATGACAAACAACTGCCGGAGAAGCTGATACTGAAGTAATAACAGGTAGTGCATTCACCGTTAAGTTAACTGTAGTTAATGCCGTACAAACACCATTTGTACCTGTAACTGTAAATGGATACACGCCAGGCACTGTAGGCGTAGTTGCTAATGTTGCACCTGAAACTGCAGCTGAAATACCGGAACCTGTATAAGTAGGAATGTCCCAAGAATAAGTATAAGCAGGTGTTGCAATTGAACTTGCTACCGTAGTAAATGGTTGGCCAATACAAATTGAAGGTGTTGTACCAGAAGTGACAACGACTGGATCTGGCGTAAGTACAGTTGCTACAACTGGTGCAGGCAAACTGTAACAACCATTTGTGCCCATTTCTGAAACATAGTACGTAGCTGTAGATGAAATTGCAGTTGTGTATGTAGGTGTACCTACTGCATAACCTGCTGTGTTGATAGTTAAGTTATCAATCAACATTTGCATTGATAAACCACCAGTACGACCTGCAATTACATGTTGCCATGATGCCTTATTGGCAGAAACATAGGCAGCTGGTAATTGAATATTTGTAAATAATGGGGTGCCATTTAGTGTAAGGGTTAATTGACCCAATTCATTGGTTTCAATAATCACGTGGTTATTTGAAGAGTTCACCCAAGTGACATCATTTACATAGCCAAGCACACCTGTTGTGGTGTTACTGAACGATGTTGCTGTATTGTTGTATAGAACATAAATACCAGCAGCATTTGGCATAACACCATACGCATCGAAGCTGATTTTTAATTTTGAACCTGATCCCATTTCGGCAGCAGGGCTAGTAGATGCTGCATTCACATCGTCACCAAAACTATAGCTAAAACCATCTGCACCACCAGCAGGTGTTGTTGTGACGTCAAACTCTACTTTGTATTTCTGTGCATTGATACCTGCTAATACAGTAATACCACCTTGTTGTGAAGTTGTATTTGGTGTCAATTGCAATTGACCTGCAACTGCAGTTAATGAGGCAACGCCTGACAATGTTGCACCAGTTCCAATGGTTGTTGCAGTAAAGTCATTTGAGTAGAAAGTGGTGTAAGTTGAACTTACAGGCGGTGCTTGAAGTAAGCTGCCGTTTGTCGCAGCAGAATACCAGAAAAACTGACCTGTTCCGTTTGCACCAGCAGCCGAAGCAACTGAAGCAAGTGGAATGTTCGTACCACATTGTGTACTGTTTGTAGCAATTGGTGTTGCTGGCAATACAAGTGTGTTTACAGTAACGTTATTCGATTGAAGTACACAACCACCAGCAGTAACTGTCGCATTGTACGTTGTTGTGGTTGTTGGCGCCACTGCTTGTGGATTTAATGTTCCAACAACTGTAGCACCTGCATACCAAGTTACACCTTGAATTATGTTTACTGTATAATCTTCGCGCTCACCAAATGAGGAAGATGTTGCGTATGACGCAATAAGTGTCTCTAGACAGACAACACGCATGCGTGTTGTACCAAACGCATAAAGCGGTACAGTAAATGAACCTGTTTCAGTGTGTGGGCCAGATACCGTTGCTGTAGGGGTATATACCATTTCTCCTGCGTCTACGAAATCACCATCACGATTGTAGTCAATGAAGATGGCCATTGAATTCGAATAAGATGTCGCTGAGGTAATACTCGAAATAGAGAAACCGTAGGTTGCCCCTGCAGTCATGGAAATGTTAGAAAGCGCGGTAAAATTAGAATAACTACCTGCTGTACCTGTAGCAGTACCGATTGTACCTGACAATGAGTTTATCGTTGTCGTGTTTGTAAAGAATGGCGTGCCACCTTGAGTCAAGGTAATGCTACCAAAGTCTTCGTCATTTGTAGGTAAGCTAATTGCAGGCGCATCGTATGTCGCACTTGCTGTGTTTACCGCTACTTGTAAATTCGCGTTAGATCCTGAACAAACGGTTGTAGCGTTTGCTGTTGCAACAGCCGTTGCACCATACAATGGTTCGTCAGAGTAAGGTGTGCCTAAATACGCACCTGTCAAACCGCCAGAGTTTGTTGCGGTAATTGTCCATGCAATTGTTGCATTTGGTGGTGTTGGAACAGGAATTGTAGCTGTCCAAGTAGTACCAGATGTATTTGTCATGGCAATTGGTGTCTGAGCCACACCATTAAGTGTGTAGTTCATGTTCGCACCAGTAATAGTTCCGGCAGATGTCGTAATTGTTGCCACAAAGGTGCGTGCTGCAGCAGTACATAATGCTGGAGTCAATGTAGGGGAAACAGATGTAAAGAAGATTTGCGGGGCAGGTGTGATTCCACCAAATTCATCTGCACCGATATCAGGAGCAGAACCCGTTCCTGTGTATCCGGCAATACCCGCACGAATGTCACCATCAATGTCATTGTTCAAAATTGGGTTGATCAATGAACCACTTTCAATAAGTGTAGATACCGCTGGGTTAATGTGCAGGTAATTCACATTTGAAGAAACCGTACTTAAGAAGCTTGGGTTTTCAGTGAATGAACCTACTTCACCTACTACCAATGTTTGGTAGGCAGGTACTGTGGTAATATTATTGGTCGCGTCCCAGTAAATAACGTTGTTTGTACCTGGTGTTCCAGCATAATACACGTTTTGTGTAGAACCTGCTGCATCAAAGTTGTTGAATGCTGTAGAGCTACGTACATAAGCCACTGCTTTACCCGTTCCGGTAGGTGTTGAATTGTTGACAAAAATGTTGCCGTTCAATTTCAAGCGACCAGAGGTAGCAGTAGTTGAAGTCGTTACAAAAAGTGCCGCACTTGTAAATGGATTGGCTGTACTAGTTGCATTTAAATAAACGGTATTGTTAAACACGTTCAAGTTTGTGGTAGTTCCAGTCGAACTGATCCACACACCACGAACACGTGAACTTCCTGCAGTTACAGCATTCGAACCGGCAGGAGCTTTGATGTCACCAACGATGTTGTTAAAAACATTGTATGTTAAGCCAGTTGAAGCAGAACCAATATACATACCTGCAACAACAGCAGTGTTTGTTGCACTTGGTGAAGTAATGTCTTTAATAGTGTTGTTGCGGATATTACCTCCACCACCTAAAAAGTAAGTACCATACACTGTGGTTCCAGCAGAACTAATTGTTTTAGAACTGTTACCGCTTACAGACATAGCAGCCGCTGAGGTAGCGCCTGAAACGTAGTGTCCGTAATAAGCGCCAGTACCTGCGTTTGTAAAGTTGTTAATGGTATTATTATTGTATTGTCCAGTATTACAATTGATATAGGTATAAATACCATACATTGTTCCACTACCAGTGGTTTTGTTCATGTTGATGTTTGTGATCAGGTTGTTGTTTACCTGATGAATGTTTGAGGCGTATCCATACACATACATCCCGTAAATAGTGCTTCCTGTACCTGTACCGTTAACTGTGATATTTGAAACTGTGTTGTTGTTCGCCATCCAGTTGTAACCAGATGTGAGGTAGAATGGGTACGTTGATCCTCCTGTTGTTCCGGTACGTGTAAAGTTGGTAAATGTATTACCAATTACATTCGAGTTCAAAGAAAGACCTGATTTGTAGAAACCATAAACAGTACCTGAACCAACTAATGCTGCAGCTGAGTACGTAAAGTCATGAATCGAGTTGTTGTTTACGTTTAATGTACCGGCAATAGACCCATTGATGTATACCAAATATGGTGTTGCAGTTGTAGCCGTTAAATAAGAACCAGTAATGTCATTGTTATTGACCGATACCGTATTGGTAGAACCTGTAAGTCCAGAAGAAAGTTCGATTGCCGATAACTGAGAAGTTGCCGCACCACAGAATACCGAAATGATGTTGTTATTAATCGTGACATTCGCTTCTGGAGAAGTCGTATTTAAGAAGATCCCACGTAAGGTGTTTGCATGGTTAGCTCCTGATCCGTTGTTGTTATTGATGGTGTTGTAAGAAACATTGAGGCCCCATTGGTTGCTAACAAAAATACCAGTAGCTGGGTTACTTGCCGCTGCCGCACCACCGAAATTTAAAATGCTGTTTCCGGTTAAAGGAGATGAACCACCAATGTTGTTGTTGAAGTCACCTAAATCATAAGGTGCTGTTGAAGCTGCAAAACCAATAACTGCAATACCTGCATTTCCTCCAATAATGGTGTTCGAAATAATGGTATTATTTGAGTTTGTACCAGATGCTGCTGTTGGTGTTAAGGCTGCTGCAGTACTTGAAAGCGAGTTCATGATGGCGATACCAATTGCTCCATTGTGCCATGGTGCTATTCCACCTGCATTGTTAAGGTTACTTAAAGTCACCTTACAATTTTTAATTGTATTGAACTGGGCACCGTTGGTTGCGCTTGCCTTGGTCAACAAATAACCAAACTCCATACAAGTTGTGATGTCAAGGTTGCTTGTGCTTTCTTGAAGGTCAATTCCATCAATAGTGATGTAATCACCACCATCAATAACGAAAAAACCATCAGCAGAAACAGAAGGAATCATGTTTGTCCCTGCGTATGCAAGGATTTTTGGATTCACTCCTGCACCACTTTTTTGAATGGTAATTGGATTGGCTGCTGTACCTGTAGCTGTTAATGTGATTTTACCGGTCAAGGTTTCGGTATAGCCAGCAGGCACATTCAATGTGACACCACCAGTTCCAACACCTTGGGTATTCACGTCAGCAACAAAAGCTGCGATTGTAGCATAGTCGGTTGGAATGGTTTTAACGCCGCTCAACTGTGCAAAAAGCCCGTTGAACATGATCATTCCTACAAAAAGTACTACGTTTCTTAAACGAAATAAACTTGTAAAGTTACCCATGATAATAAATTTTAGACTCGCAAATATATCGTTAAAAATTTAAAAAACAAAAAAGGCTTTTTTTAAAGACATTAACAGGTCATTGTGCATTTCATTAATTTTACGGCAATGAAAACAATGAACCCCTCTATTCGCGCCCTCGTGTGTGGCAGTACCCAAGGAATCGGACTCGCCATTGCCCAACAACTTGCTCAAGACGGTTTTTCCGTTACGTTAACTGCCAGAAATGAAAACAAACTAGTAGCGGCCATCGCAACCTTAGATGTTTCGAAAGGTCAAAACCATCAATTTATGGTTGCCGATTTTTCGCAACCGCAAGTGTTAAAAGAAGCCATTCATAAAGAGCTCCAAAAAAACGGCAACATACATGTGTTAGTTAATAATACTGGCGGGCCAAAAAGTGGGCCAATTGTAGATGCCGAACCCGAAGAGTTTTTGGCGGCTTTTAACCAGCACCTAATTTGCAATCATGTCTTAATGCAAGCTGTTGTTGGCGGCATGAAAGACGCAGGTTTCGGCCGAATTGTTAATATCATTTCAACCTCAGTTAAACAACCCCTTCCAAATTTAGGGGTCTCGAATACCATCCGCGGAGCTGTAGCCAATTGGAGTAAAACATTAGCCAATGAACTTGGGGCATTTGGCATTACCGTTAATAATGTATTGCCTGGAGCCACGAATACCCAACGCCTGACCGAAATTGCAAGTGTGAAAGCCAACAAAACCGGTGAAGCAGTTGCTGCTATTTTAACAGAAATGGGGCAAGAATCGCCCATGAAGCGCATTGCAGAACCTCAAGAAGTAGCGGCTGCTGTTGCGTTTTTGGCTTCACCTGCAGCTTCCTATATTAATGGTATTAATTTACCAGTAGATGGTGGCCGTACCAAAAGCCTTTAATTTTTCTTGAGTCGCTTTTCGACGTAAGCGCGATAGGCAAACACAATCGGAAAACCGAACCAAATGCAAAAAGCCAAGATATAACCACGCTTGGTGAGGTAAAAATCAACGACATGTTTCATTTCGTCTTGTTCATAGCCAAGCCCAATAAAGTAAGCCAAGCTTAATGGTGCTTTGATGGTTTCTGTATGATGGGGGCCAACTCGGTATATGATTTCGCCCTCAAAAAAATTCGGGCTGACCAACACTAAAAGTAGGCCAATGAGCAAAAAACTCACGATGAATACATAAATTGGATTTTGAAGAAGCACTTTGAATTTTTCCATGAATCAAAATTAGCCCTTTTCTCGCTAACTTCACCGCTACTCCATGAAACACCTCGCTTATCTTTGTCTGTCAGCTGCATGGGGCGGTCTTGAAATGAATCAAGTCCGCAATGCCAAATGGATGAAAGAAAGGGGGCATCAGGTGCATTTGGTGGTGCATCAAAAAAGCCCGGCACTCGCATTCGCTATTCATGAAAACATACCTTATTATATAGTTCGAAAAAATCCGAGCCATTACCAATGGTTTTTTGCCGGCCAATTGATCCGACAATTTAAAAAATGGGGTGTCGATCACGTGATTTTCAGAAACAACCGGGAGTTGAGTCTTGCTGCAAGCATCCATTACTTTTCTGGTGGACGCATACACGTGCATTACTTTATGGAAATGGCGCTACCCGGCCCCAAAAAGCAATGGTTTCGCGCCTTGCGTTACCGTTGGATTGACCACTGGATTTGTCCGCTCACTTACCTTACCCAACAAGTGAAAGACTGGACTTCATTTTCAACAGCAAACCTACTTACCATTCCGTCAGGTATTGAGTTAACACGCTGTGCATTTTCAAAAGAAGCAGCTAAAAATCGATTGAATTGGTCACAAAATACCCTTGCGCTTGTCATGGTGGGTCGGGTCGATCCGAAAAAACGGCAAAAAGAAATTTGGGAAGCTTTTTCAAAAAGGGAGGCCCCCAACGAACGGCTCATTTTTGTAGGTGCAAGTACAGCCGATGAAAGCAATCAGTACGAGCAAGAACTGCGTCGTGCCATCGCTGCGCATCCAAAAAACAAGCAAGTGAGTTGGACCGGTTTTTTAGCTGACCTTTCGCTCGTATACTGTGCTGCCGACGTACTTGTCATGGCTTCTGCCTTTGAAACGGTCGGAATGGCTACGCTGGAAGCGCAGTTTTTTGGATGTCCGGTTTTAGCCTGTAATGCTGGAGGTTCTTACGAGTTGCTCACCCGTTTTGGTGGCGGACTTTTGATGCAACCCAATTTGCATGATTTTTCTGCAAGATTAGATCAACTCCTAGCAAACGACTTTCCTCCACTTCATGTCGCCTTTCAACAACATTTTAGTCATCATGCCGTTTGTCAGGCTGTTGAAGAAAAAGTGCTTAACTTCGAATCATGGACCTCTACACCGCCAAACAACGCTGGAAACTCTTACTGATGCTGCTTTCCCTGATGATTGTCGGGGCGTCCTTGTTTTATTCGAATCAAATGATTCAGAAAATTGGCCAGCGCGAACGCCAAAAAGCGAAGCAATGGGCAGTAGCACTTCGTAAAAAAGCCGAACTCGTCGAACTTAGCACCTCTATTTTTAATGCGCTGCAGCAAAAAGAGCGCGAAAAAATGGAGTTAATTGTACAAGCCAATCGCAGCTTGCTCGATGCCTCTGACTTGTCTGCCAATCAAGATGTTAAGTTTCTATTGCACATCATCGAATCAAATAAAGACATTCCGTTTATTTTACTCAATGAAGACAGCAGCATTTCTCAAAAAAGAAATGTTGATCAAAAGTTAGACGATCCGGCATTGCAACAACTTGCCAATGAGTGGATGGCAGCTGGCAGAAGTTATAAAATCAAGGTATTTGATGACATGTACATGACACTATGTTATGGACATTCCAAAGAGTTTTTAAAGTTGCAACAAACCTCTGACTCTCTAATTCGTTCTTTCAATGCCGACCTCACGAATAAAAGCAGTTTGGTGCCGGTCGTATTGTACAATCCAGAAAGTCAAAAAGTCGAGGCGAGTAACTTAAATGCTGCTGATTTGAGCGCCAAGAAATTGCAACGGACCCTTAAACAATTAGCAACGCAAGAAGCGCCATTAGAACTCAATATCGGGCATGGCAAGCGCCTGTTGTACCTTTCAGAAAGTGCGGAAGTCAAGCAGCTTTTTTGGCTGCCTTTTCTCCAATTTGGCGTGCTGGGTCTGATTGTAATTATCGGATACTTACTCTTTTCTACTTTTCGAAAAGCCGAACAAAACCAAGTTTGGGCGGGAATGGCCAAAGAAACTGCGCACCAATTAGGCACACCTCTTTCTTCGTTAATGGCTTGGGTTGCTCATCTCGAACAAGAAGAGATCGACCCCATGATTCCGCGTGAGATGCACAAAGATTTGGAGCGACTCGAAAAAATCACCGATCGTTTTTCCAAAATTGGCTCAGGGGCAAAACTCATCGATGCCGATTTGGCGCTCACCATCGAACAAAATCTTCAATATTTGAAAGCCCGTTTATCCGACAAAGTCGAAATGCGCATCGAATTTAGCTGCGAACGTCCATTAATGGTACGCCATAACGCTTCACTGATCGAATGGGTCATTGAAAATATTTGTAAAAATGCAGTCGATGCGATGGAAGGAATAGGCACCTTGCACATTCACATTCAAGAAGTGCCAGAATGGGTGCACATTGACATCACTGACAGCGGAAAAGGCCTGACACCAAAGCAATTCAAAAGCATTTTTGAACCTGGCTACTCGACAAAAAAACGCGGTTGGGGGCTCGGGCTTACCCTTGTTAAACGCATTGTAGAAGAGTACCACAAAGGAAAGGTATTTGTGTTGCAATCCGAACTCGATAAAGGAAGCACCTTTCGAATCAGCTTGCCGCATTAAACACGACGCTACATCTTTTCTCGCTATCTTTAGCCCACAAAATTGATTTATGGAAACGCTAGTTCTTACCGAAATCCGCGATCAGATCGCTTTTTTAACCATTAACCGTCCACAGCAGCTCAATGCACTCAACAAACAAACAATTGAAGCGCTGCACGAAAGTTTAAAAAGTTGTGATGCAAACCCTGAAGTCGGGGTCATTATTTTAACCGGAAGTGGCGAAAAAGCCTTTGTAGCTGGTGCCGACATCAAAGAATTTGCCGATTTTAGCATTGCCCAAGGTGGTGAATTGGCCCAAACCGGGCAGCGCCTATTATTTGATTTCCTTGAACAACTCAGCACACCTGTTATAGCGGCTGTCAATGGCTTTGCATTAGGCGGTGGCCTTGAATTGGCCATGGCAGCGCACATCCGCATCGCCTCGAGCAACGCACGCATGGGCTTGCCCGAAACCTCACTTGGTGTCATTCCTGGCTACGGAGGCACCCAACGCTTGGCCCAATTAATTGGCAAAGGAAAAGCCAACGAGCTCATCTTCACGGCCGGCATGCTAAAAGCAGACGAAGCCCTTCAATGGGGTTTGGTCAATGCGGTCGTAGAACAAGCCGATTTGCTCGCCACAGCTGAAGCCATGGCTCAAAAAATTCTAGGCAATTCTGCTTCGGCAATTGCGGCTGCAATTCGCTGTGTAAATGCTGGTTATAACGATGGTGTCAATGGTTATCAGGTTGAAATTGAAGAGTTTGGAAAGTGCTTCGGTACCAAAGACTTCAAAGAAGGAACGCAGGCATTTCTTGAAAAACGCAAGGCTAATTTTCGCGCTTAAACATGAGTAATCCGATCCGTAAGCTAGCTGGTCAAACTGCCATTTATGGACTCCCGTCTATTGTTGGCCGCTTGCTCAATTACTTACTGGTACCGCTTCACACCCATTATTTTGCCCAAACTTCAGACTACGGAGTGGTCTCCGAATTGTATGCTTGGGTCGCTTTTTTAATTGTCCTGCTCACCTTCGGGATGGAAACCGCTTTTTTTCGCTTCCTTCAAAATGAAAACGACCGCGAAAAAGCCTATGCCAACGCTTTCTGGTCAGTCATTGCAGTCAATGCGGTTTTTTACCTTACCCTCCTTTATTTCAACAATGACATTGCCCGTTTGCTGCTCTTTGAAGGCCACAATGAATACGTGGTTTTACTCGGTAGTATTGTGATGGTCGATGCAATAACAGCCTTGCCTTTAGCCAAATTGCGGGCCGAAGAACGTGCATTGAAATTTGCAGGCATCCAACTCACAAGTATCGGCATCAATATCGCCTTGAATGTCATTTCAATGGTGTTTTTCTTTAGTCAAGACCGCCCTGAAGAAGGCATTTTATTCATTTTATTAGCCAATTTAGCGGCTTCCCTTATTAAGCCGGTGTTGCTGTATAGTTCTTTTTTCAATGTGCCTTTTCGCATCGACTGGACATTGATTAAACGCATGTGGGTTTATGCCTTCCCGCTCGTCATTGCTGGGTTTGCCGGAATCATTAACGAAACCTTTGACCGAATTTTACTGAAGCACTTGCTTTATGATCCTTCCGTCCCTGACTCTTTAGTTTATGCGGAGTCACAAGTTGGCATATATAGCGCCTGTTACAAACTGGCCATGCTGGTTACTATCATTTTACAAGCCTATCGCTATGCGGCCGAACCCTTCTTTTTTAATCAACTTAAAAATCAAGACCGAAATACCATTTATGTCAAGGTCATGAATCTGTTTGTGGCTATGGTGTGTGCCGTGTTTTTGGCCGTCAGTTTGAATGTCGATTTTCTAAAGCACTTCATTCAAAAAGAAGCCTATTGGGAAGGCCTAAAGGTGGTGCCTATATTACTCTTAGCTAACGTGTTCTTGGGAATCTACTACAACCAAAGCATTTGGTACAAACTCAGTGGTAAAACCCAATACGGCGCCTACATTACCATCATTGGAGCACTTCTTACAATTGCGATCAATGTGTACTACATTCCAAAATACCAATACATGGCAAGTGCCTGGGCCACCTTTGTGGTCTATGGCGTTCAAATGTTCATTTCCTACTTCTTGGGGCAGCGTTATTATCCCATTCCATACAACATCAAAAAATTCTTTCTGTATTTTGGGCTGGCCATTGCGCTTTATTTCGTTGGCGCTCTCATTCATTTCGAAAAAGGAATCGTCAATTTCTTCTTGCACAACCTGATTTTGCTTGCTTACATTGGATTTGTCTTCGGCCTTGAGAAAAACAGTTTAAACGCTTCAAACGCACACTAAATGAACTTTTTTGGCGTTGGTGTGTTCATTTGATTAGCGCTTTACCTTAACTTTGCTCACATGTCATCACACCCTTACAAAGCCGGTCCTTTACTCGAACAAATTCATGTTCCGGCCGATTTGCGTGAGCGCATTACTGAAGATCAGCTTCCACAGGTGGCCCAAGAGCTTCGTCAATACATCGTCGATGTCATTTCTGAAATCGGAAATTCCCATTTTGGTGCCTCTTTAGGTGTGGTAGAACTTACTGTTGCACTTCATTATGCGTTCAATACACCTACTGACCAATTAGTTTGGGATGTCGGGCATCAAGCCTATGGGCACAAAATTCTTACAGGACGTCGCGAGCGCTTTCATACCAATCGCTTAAAGGGCGGAATTTCAGGTTTTCCAAAACGATCTGAAAGTGAATACGATACATTCGGGGTAGGCCACTCTTCTACCTCCATTTCGGCCGCATTAGGCATGGCTGTTGCCAACCGGTACAAAGGTGAAACCGACCGTCAACACATTGCCGTAATTGGCGATGGTGCCATGACCGCCGGCCTGGCCTTTGAAGGGCTCAACCACGCTGGATTTGAAAAAGATGCCAATTTGCTGGTCATTCTAAATGACAACTGCATGTCAATTGACCCAAATGTTGGTGCACTCAAAGAATATTTAACAGACATCACGACTTCGCATACCTACAACAAAGTCAAAGATGAAGTTTGGAAACTACTAGGTAAAATCTCCAAATTTGGGCCAGATGCCCAAACGATTGCGTCAAAAGTTTCTCATGCCTTAAAAGGCACTTTACTCAAGCAATCCAACTTATTCGAAAGTCTTAATTTTCGTTATTTTGGGCCCGTCGACGGTCACGACGTCATTGGTTTAGCCAAAGTACTCGCTGACCTCAAAGACATTCCCGGTCCTAAAATTTTGCATTGCGTCACCCGAAAAGGTGCAGGATACAAGTTTTCTGAAGAAGGCAATCCTACCAAATGGCATGCGCCTGGGGTCTTCAACAAAGAAACTGGCGAAATTGTAAAAGTGGTACCAAAATCGCCACAAGCACCCAAATATCAAGATGTGTTTGGCCATACCATTGTTGAATTAGCCGAAAAAAACGACAAAATTATGGGCGTTACGCCTGCAATGCCTTCGGGTTGTTCGCTCAATATCATGATGGAAGCCATGCCTAATCGTTCATTCGATGTCGGGATTGCCGAACAACACGCCGTTACTTTCAGTGCCGGTTTAGCCACGCAAGGAATGGTACCGTTTTGTAACATTTACTCGTCGTTCATGCAACGCGCCTTTGACCAAGTCTTACACGATGTTGCGCTTCAAAACCTAAATGTGGTGTTTTGTCTTGATCGCGGTGGCTTAGTAGGTGCAGATGGCGCTACACACCATGGCGCTTACGATTTAGCATACATGCGCATGATCCCAAACATGGTTGTTTCGGCACCAATGAACGAAGAAGAATTGCGCAATCTTATGTTCACTGCTCAGTTACCAAATCAAGGTCCGTTCTCGATTCGTTACCCACGTGGTAATGGCGTCATGACCGAATGGAAAACGCCACTTAAAGAAATCAAAATAGGCCAAGGACGTAAAGTCAGTGCCGGTGAAGATATCGCCATCCTAACAATCGGTCATCCTGGTAACTTTGCCCAAGAAGCTATTGCCCAATTAAAAGCTTCTGGAGCTTCTATTGCGCATTATGACATGCGTTTTGTGAAACCGTTAGATACCGTTTTATTACACGAGGTTTTTAGTAAATTTTCAAAAGTAATTACTGTAGAAGATGGTTGTTTAATGGGCGGTTTTGGATCAGCGGTACTCGAATTTATGGTCGATCAAAAATACCAATCAGAACTCGTGCGTTTAGGAATTCCTGACGAATACATTCATCATGGCACTCAAGAAGAATTGTGGGCCGATTGCGGCTTTGATACAGCAGCAATTGTGCGCCAAGTCGAACGTCTTTTGGGGTTAAATTCAGAAAAAAACGAGGCGCAACGTGTGGGGTAGTGACAAATTATTGTAATTTGGACCACAACTTATTCCAATACCATGCAAAAAACTAATTACAGTGCCTTCTCGACACTCATCGTGATTTTCTTTTTTTGGGGCTTTGTTGCTGCAAGTAATGACATCCTCATTCCAGTATTTAAAAAGGCCTTAGACCTCTCTCAATTCCAATCACAACTCATTTCATTTGCGTTTTACGTCGCCTATACCGTCGGATCCTTGCTGTATTTCGGCATTTCGGGTCTTTTAAAACAAGACATCCTCAATAAAATTGGATACCGAAATGGGTTGGCATTAGGCTTATTGATTTCAGCGGCAGGTACCCTTTTGTTTATTCCAGCTTCCAATAATGGTTCTTTCCCTTTGCTCATTTCGGGTTTGTTCATCGTAGGCCTGGGGTTTTCGTTGCAACAAACTGCAGCCAACCCTCTTGCCATTCAAATGGGCGACCCTTCTAAAGGAAACATCCGCTTAAGTATGGCTGGTGGTATTAATAACCTTGGTACAACCATTGGGCCTGTCATTGTTTCGTACGCCATATTTGGTGGGCTTCCAAAAGGAGAAACTACGCTTGAATTAAGCGCGGTGCAAACGCCTTACCTTATTTTGGGTGCCACATTCGTACTTGCAGCCATTTTCTTTAAGTTTTCGTCGGTACCTGACCGGATCGGTGAATCAGAAAATGGAGGACAAGGTCACCTTCTTAGCACTTTAAAAGAGCCGCAAGTCTTATTGGCCATGATTGCCATCTTTTTGTATGTTGGTGTTGAAGTCGCCACAGCAAGTAACTTGCCTGAGTTTATGAAACAAAAAATTGGCAAGCAAGAACATGAAATTGCACCATTTGTTTCGTTGTTTTGGGCCAGTATGATGATTGGCCGTTGGGCTTCAGCAGCTGGTGTATTTGAATTATCAAAACAATTCAATCGCATCATGGGCGTTGTTTTGCCAATTGTAGCCTTTGGTATTTTTGCCTTAGCTAATACGATTGGCGGCTCCGATGTCTCAGAATTATATCGGTATTTAGTTCTTGTACTCTTGTTAATTGTGGCTGATTTTATCAGCAACGGCAATCCGGTTCGTCAGATCATTTTGTATTCAGGATTAGGCGCTCTTGCCTTAATTATTGGGATTTTTAGCAGTGGCTACACCAGTGTATTTGCCTTTATTTCAGTGGGTTTATTCTGTAGTACGCTTTGGCCTTGTATCTTTACCCTTGGTATTGCTGGACTTGGCAATCGCACCAACACAGCTTCAAGCCTACTTATATTAATGATCATGGGCGGTGGCTTCATTTCCTTGACGCAAGGCGCACTTGCCGACGACAAGTATCTTGGTATTCAGCAATCGTATTGGGTTGGCGTGGCTTGTTTTGCTTACCTCATCTTTTTTGCCATCCGTAGTGCTCAAATTCTTAAACACAAAGGCGTTCAAACCTTTGAAAATGCTGCAGGAGGGCATTAATCAATATGAATTCAATCTATAAAATTGAATTTAACGACTTCTTTACCTCTGCCTTTTCGGTAGACTGCGTCATTTTTGGTTACGAAAAAGGAGAAATAAAAGCCCTTTTAATCAAACGTGCCATGCAACCTTTCGAAGATTTCTGGGCCATTCCTGGTGATCTTGTTTACCCTGACGAAGATTTGCCCAATGCGGCCGAACGGATCCTGCACGAATTAACAGGTTTAAGTGATGTCACGATGCACCAATCACAGTCTTTTGGGCATCCAAACCGACATCCGCAAGGTCGAGTTATTACCATTGCTTATTTTGCCCTCATCCGAATCAAAGATTTTGAAGTACGTGCTGCTTCGTTTGCAGGTGATATTAATTGGGTGGCTTTGCACCAGCTTCCCGAATTGGCTTTTGACCACAATCACATTTTAGCAAACACCACCGAATTGCTAAAACAAAAGTTGCAAAACGAACCAATTTGCTTTGATTTGCTTCCTGAGCGTTTCACACTCAATGAGTTTCAACAATTGTATGAATATGCCTTTGAACAAGAAATGGACAAAGCCAACTTTCGCAAAAAAATCAAACACATTCCATTAGTAGCGCTTGACGAAAAACAACGCAACGTCAAACACCGACCAGCCAAGCTTTTTTCATTTAATAAAGCGGCCTTTGAACAAATGCAGGCTGAAAATGGTTACACCTTCAAAATGTAGTTCTTTGATACTTATTGTATTTTTTACAATAATTTCCTTAACTTCGAACAATCGCTTGTAAGAAAAGCGTTAAAAAACAGGTTAATATACGGAGAAGGGAAGTTTAGCGCTTCCCTTTTTTTATTATACATAGCTGTTTTCGTGTGCTTTACGATTTGTTATTGTTCTTTTTACAATAATTAAATATTTTATATATTTACCCAAACTAAAACACAACTTACTATGAACAAGAACAGCTTCATTTTGCTGCTGCTGCTTTTTATGAGTCAATTTTCATTTGCACAAACGACAAAATTGAGTGGATTTGTCAAAAATGAAAATCAAGAAGCACTGCCCTATGTAAAAGTGAGTCTCAAAAACACGACAACGACAAGTTTAAGCGCCTTAGACGGTTATTTCGAAATCCAAGTGGGCTCTTTAGAAAATACTGTCTTAGTTTTTAGCTTATTAGGTTATGAAAAACAAGAAGTTAAGGTAACGAACGCCGCGCCAATCGCCATCATCTTAAAAAACAAAACGCAAGATGTAAAAGACGTGGTGGTGGTTGGTTACGGAGTTGCAAAAAGTAAGGAAGTTACGGGCGCCACTTCAAAAGTCAATGGCGAAGACATCGAAAAACTGAACATGACCCGCATGGATCAAGCCTTACAAGGCCAAGTTTCCGGGGTAAATATCACCAGCAATTCAGGTTCTCCGGGTGGTTCTTCAAATATCCGAATCCGCGGTTTATCGACTTTTGGCAATAACAACCCATTGATTTTAGTAGATGGCGTTGTCTATGATGCTGCAGGATTAAATGCTCTTAACCCTTCTGATATCAAATCTATTCAAGTCTTAAAAGACGCAACAGCAGGTATTTATGGTGTGCGGGCTGCCAATGGGGTCATTATTGTCGAAACGAAAAAAGGAGCGATTAATAAAAAACCTACAATTGAATACACGGGCTATTATGGCATCCAACAAACCGCCAAAAAATTAGATTTACTTACAGCTGAAGAATACGCCGTTATTAAAAATGAAGCCTTTGCAATGGGCGGTCAAGCCATGCCGTTTGCCAATCCAAATTTAGGTACAGGAACCAATTGGCAAGATTCTGTTTTTAGTCGGGCACCTGTCCAAAGTCATAACATCAGTTTAAATGGGGGCACCATGAATACGCGCTATTCAATTGGGCTTGGCTATTACAATCAAGAAGGGATTGTGGGAGCTGCAAAAGCGAATTTTGGACGCTACAATGCACGCTTAAATTTCAGTACGGACATGTCTGAGAAGCTGAAATTAAACTCTGTCTTGTTGTTTTCTACCGATATGCGCAGTACACTTCCTGAAAATGGCATTGGCTCTGTACTTTATAATACCATCAATGCCTTTCCGAACGAACCCGTACACAGCTCTCCAACCACGTATTCGTACATGGAAGAAGTCAGTGACATTATCAATCCGGTCGCACAAATGGCCAATCAATACAATTGGTCAACGGCTAAGAAATTTGTCGGAAAAGAAGAGTTTGTCTACGAAATCAATGAGCATTTAACGTTTACAAATCGCTTCAATTACAACTATGCAATTGTCGATTCAAAAGCCTTTTCACCTTTAGTGTGGTATGGCGAAGGAAAATATGCTAACACAGCTGCTAATGAAGCACTTGCGTCTCCACAAGTAGAAATTTCTGATGGCGTATTTATTGAGCGAGGCGCCTCAGTATATGAAGAACGTGCTACTTTCCTTGACCTCACCTACGAGTCTTTCTTAAACTACGACCGCACTTTTGGCGAAAATCATCATTGGAAAGGAACACTAGGAGCATCTGCTTTTCAACGCAAAGGCGAATCGTTAAGTGGCGTCGCATACGGTATCCCAAATAATTCACTCGCCTATGCCGATATCTCTGCAAATACAGCACAAGGCGGATACCTCAACAATGTGTACTCATGGGAATTTACAGAGCGTTTGTTATCGACTTTTTTACGAGCAGAATACAGTTTCAAAGAAAAATACATGATTTCTGGTATTTTAAGACGCGATGGTTCTTCTAAATTTGGCCCTAATAGCCGTTATGGGTTCTTCCCTACACTATCTGGAGCCTGGTTGCTTTCTGACGAATCGTTTTTCAAATGCAAAGCCATCGATTACATGAAGATCAGAATGAGTTACGGCGTTTCGGGTAACGACCAAATCCCCAACTTTGCTTACCGTGCCTTGTTAAATGGTGAAGGAGTTTATGTGTTTAATGACCTCATCACGCAAGGGGTCGCTATTGGGCGCCCAGCCAATCCAGACCTTAAATGGGAAACGACGCGCCAATTCAATGTAGGTGTCGACATGACCGTCTGGAAACAACTTAATTTTACAACCAATTACTTTATCAAAAACACCTTCGACTTACTTTTCCAACCTGATGTATCGGCAATTTTAGGTTCTTACGGGCCTGGAGGATATCCGCCGGTTATCAACGCAGGAAATGTAGCCAACAAAGGGTGGGAAGTTGAATTGGGCTTCCAAAGCAAACAAAAGCGTGCGCTTTCAAGCAATTTTAATTTCAATTTTACAACCATCAACAACAAAGTCATGAGTGTACCAACAGGTGTTTCGTACATTCCGGGCGCTAGTTTCAATGTTGGCGGCGATGTCTGTACACGATTCCAACCGGGCTATGAAATTGGTTACTTCTTTGGGTATCAAGTAGCTGGCGTGTATCAAACGCAAGATGAAATTGACCATGCAGCAGTCGTCCAAGATGGCGCTAAACCCGGAGACCTCATCTATGTTGACCAAAATGGTGACGGAAAAATCAATTTTTCAGATGATAGCGACAAAACGTATTTAGGGTCTGCAATTCCTGACTTCACCATGGGCTTTGCCTTTAATTTAAAATACAAAGGCTTTGACCTTTCAGGAAATGTATATGCTTCAATTGGTCAAGAAATCATCCGTAATTACGAGCGTATGCAGCCTTATGCCAACCAATTGGCGTACGTTTTAGATCGCTGGACGGGTCCGAATTCTACCGATGAAAATCCACGTGTGACAACAGGGTCGAGCAACAATACTGTATTCTCAAGTTATTATGTGGAAGACGGTTCGTTTGTGCGTTTGCGCAATTTACAAGTTGGGTACACGCTTCCAGCACATATGCTGAAAAAAGCGAAAATCGAAAATTTACGTTTTTACATTGCAACCAATAATTTACTCACCTGGACACATTACATGGGCTTTGATCCCGACATGGGTTCAACCAGTGTTTTGTCAGCTGGCGTCGATTACGGAATGTATCCGCAAGCGAAGTCGTTAATGGGTGGCGTTCAATTAAAATTTTAACACAATCGTATGAAAAAGCTGAGTTACTTCCTATTGTTTATGGCTTTTATTAGCCTTAGCGCTTGTGAGAAATTTCTTCAAGTAGATCCGCCATATGCACAAGATGCCGAAAATTTCTTTCAAACGCCAGAAGATTACGAGCGCGCATTGGTTGGTGCCTATGACTTGCTACAATCGTCATTCTTAAGTCTTTGGATCGGCGAAATCGCATCTGATAACGCCATAGCCGGCGGAGAAAGCGTTAATGACTCGAAAGGATTACACGACATTGACAACATGACCCATGGCGGTGTCAATGCCGAGTTGCGCAATGTCTTGCGATGGAATTATGTTGGAATTACCCGTGCTAACTACATTTTAGAGCACAAGGACAATATCGATTTTCCACGCAAAGCGCACATTTTGGCCGAAGCTAAGTTTTTACGTGCCTACTACTACTTTGAATTGGTCAAATTCTTCGGAGACGTGCCCCTTATCATCGACAAACGTATTGGCATTGATGAGGTAAAAAATATTCCACGAGCACCAAAAGCCGAAGTGTATGCACAAATCGAAAAAGACCTAAAAGACGCAGCGGCGGTACTTTCAAGCGTTGCAGCAGAAAAAGGACGCGCCACAAAAGGAGCAGCGCAATCCTTATTAGGAAAAGTGTATTTATATCAAAACAAATTTACTGAAGCGGCAGCAGTATTTGACGAAGTCATTGCGAGCGGACTCTACAGCCTTTCATCGGATTATTCGCAGCTTTTTAGTGTCGCAGCTGAAAACAATAGTGAAACCGTATTTGATGTACAGTATACAGGGCTCGAAGGTGGCAGCTATGGCTGTTTAATTTGCCTAGAAGGCAATGCCGCCGTTGGTTTCCAAGGAATTCGCCAATACAATGGCCCTGTTTATGGCGATGGAAATAGCTACAATTTGCCAACGGCCGATCTTTACAATTTCTTCTCGCCGATTGACAAGCGGCGCGATCCAAGTGTACTTGATATCGATGCGTTTATTGCGAGCCAGCCAAACCCAGCGGCAATTACTTATGCGAAAGGTGCAGGCGGACATACCGGTTATTACAACAATAAATACATCAAACGTCAGGGCGAAATCGGGCTTCCAGATAACGACTTAACGAGTCCGGTAAATTACCGCGTCATTCGTTATGCCGATGTATTGCTGATGGCAGCAGAAGCGCATTATCAAACAGGCGATGCAGCCACTGCCACACAATTAGTCAATATGCTACGCCAGCGCGCTGGTATTCCGGGTGTATCCGTGAACTCCATTGATAAAATCTACAACGAACGTCGCTTGGAATTATCGGGCGAAGGGCATCGCTTTTTTGACTTAGTCCGAACGGGGCAAGCGGCAAGTAAAATTCCAGGTTTCGTCGTAGGTAAACACGAATTGTTTCCGATTCCACAAGTTGAAATCGACCTAGCGGGCGGCAATTGGGCTCAAAATCCGGGTTATTAAACATTGAACCATGAAAAAACTACTTTTCCTTTTTACCATCAGCTTTCTTAGCCTCGCGGCTTGTCAGAAATACGCGCCTTCATTAGGTGAGGCCCCGTCTGCAGCAGATGCTGAATTTACAATGGCTCCGTCTGCAGGCAATCCGAACATCATTGAACTAACAGCCGCCAATCCCAATTTACAATACCAATGGGATTTTGGAAACGGAACCAAAGGTCAAGGAGCGCAGGTGAATGCAAGTTACCCATATGCAGGAACTTACACGATAAAATTGACGGTTTTTGCGAAAGGAGGCAGTCGAAGTTCTAGCCAAGAAGTAACCATTCTTGAAGATAATTTAGGTTTATTAAACAATCCGATTTATGGCATGCTTACCGGAGGCATTAGTGGTCCTGGCTTTAAAGTTTGGGCCATCGATTCCGCTATTAGCGGCCATTTCGGTGTCGGACCAGACCCAGAAAGCGCACTTGGCCCTACCCCAGAATGGTGGGCTGCAGGCCCCAATGAAAAGCCCGGATGTGGCTTATACGATGACCGTTATGTGTTCCATTTGAATGGATTTAAGTTTGACATGATCAACCACAATGACATTTACATCCACAATTCATTGGCTGCCGCTTTCCCGGGTTCTTTTCAGAATTTAGGCGATTTCACGGCACCGTTCAGCGATCAACTCAATGAATCGTGGTTATTGACTGAAGGCACCGAAAACACCATTACGATTTCTAACAATGCCTTTATTGGATTTTATACGGGTGTACATACCTATCGCATCTTATCGATAACCGATTCCACGCTCTCGTTGCAATACAAACACCATGCGGGTGGCCTAAGTTGGTATTTAAAATTAAAAGCACAACCTTAACTCATGAAAGCAATCCTTTTTTGTACTAGTTTCTTTCTATTTCTTACTGCTTGTCAACCAGAAGCGGTAGTTCCTGCGCGTTTGCCAAGTCATTTGCAAACACAACTAACGATCAATAGTGGTGAAGTTCACGTCAAGGCAAGTGCCGATAGTGTCAATTTCTACACAATTGCCTTTATGACACCTGAAGACACGCTAGTTGTCGAAACAAAAACAGGTGAAGCAAGTTATCAGTACACTAGTTCTGGCACCTATACCATACGTACACGCGCTCACGCCATGCTTAACAATTACATTGAAAAAAATGAAGAAGTCGTCATTGAAATCCCAACGGGATCCACTGGTGCTCCAACAGCTGGGTATATGACTCCCCTTTCGTACCCGAATTACACATTGGTCTGGCATGACGAATTTAATGGCACAGCGCTATCGTCAGACTGGAGCCACGATACCGGCACAGGAGCTGGCGGCTGGGGCAACAATGAATTGCAATATTACCGACCTGAAAACACAAAAGTATCAGATGGTTTATTGCAAATTACCGCCAAAAGCGAAGTGTTTAATAGCCAAAATTATACCTCAAGCCGCATTAAGACGCAAGGTATAAAATCTTGGAAATATGGGCGGATTGATGTGCGTGCAGCGCTTCCAGGTGGACAAGGGCTTTGGCCTGCTATTTGGATGCTTGGCGACAATATTTCAAGTCAAGGATGGCCCGCTTGTGGCGAAATTGATATCATGGAGCTAATTGGTGGCGCCGGTGCTAATGACCGCACCGTTTATGGTACCGCACATTGGGACAACGCAGGAACGCATGCTCAGTTTGGCGGAAATAAAGCGCTTCCTAGTGGTACCTTTGGCGATGAATTTCATGTGTTTTCAATCGTTTGGGACGCCAATTCAATTCATTGGTTGTGCGATGATGTTCAATTCCATGTGTTAGACACATCGCCAGCTGAACTTGCTGAATTCCGAGAAAAATTCTTTGTCATCTTAAACGTTGCTGTAGGTGGAAATTGGCCTGGGTCTCCAGACGCGAATACCTTTTTTCCGCAAACCATGTTTGTAGACTACGTCCGTGTCTTTCAATAATTACTGCTCATGAATCGATTGATAAGCCTACTACTGATTTTGGGGCTTCTTGCCTCTAATGGACCCGAAAAACCACAATTTAGCCACCCTACAGACGCAGACCTCGATGCCCTCATTGCACAAATGAGCATTGAAGAAAAAGTTGGTCAGACTTGTCAAATCACACTAGACGCGATACACAAAACGGACAGTAAAGGACAAGCCTTGATTCCGGCTCAAATTGACCAAAGTAAATTAGAAGAAGCGGTTTTGACGTATCATGTTGGTTCCATACTTAATGTAGGGGCACACACCCTTACACGTGAAGAATGGCAAGGAATCATGCAAAGCGTTCATGCACCTTACCTTAAAAAACAAACGAGTATTCCGATTTTATACGGTATTGATGCCATACATGGGCTTAATTATACCGTGGGGGCTACACTTTTTCCGCAAGAAATTGGACTGGCTGCTACTTGGAATGAATCACTGGCCCAACAAATGGGTTCCGTAACTGCCTATGAATGCCGTGCTTCTGGTATTCCATGGAATTTTTCTCCAGTGCTCGATTTAGGGCGCCAACCACTTTGGTCACGGTCCTTTGAAACCCTGGGCGAAGATCCAGTATTGGCTACAAAAATGGGGAGTGCCTTAGTAAAAGGTTACCAGGGTGGTTCTGAAATCGATCAGGAACATGTGGCTGCCTGTTTAAAGCACTTTGTTGGTTATAGCGCACCATTGAGCGGTCGTGATCGCACACCAGCCTGGATTCCTGACAAATACATGCACGAACTCTACCTTCCTGCATTTGAAAAAGCGGTGAAAGATGGTGCCTTAACACTCATGATTAATTCAGGAGCTGTTAATGGAATTCCTGGGCATCAAAATGCATATTTGCTCACTGACATTTTGAAAAAGAAATGGGGTTTTAAAGGTTTTGTCGTTTCGGATTGGGAAGACTTCATCATGTTACATACTGTCCACCGCACGGCACCTTCATTGTATGCAGCCTGTGTTCGTGCATTTAATGCCGGCATTGATATGAGTATGGTCCCGTCAAGTCCGCAATACAAAAGCTATTGTCAAGATATGATAAAAGCTGTCCGAAACGGCGACATTTCAATGGAACGGCTGAATGATGCAGTGAAGCGTATTTTGTATGTCAAAAAACAACTCGGCTTATTTTCCAATCCTGTCGCTGATTTTGCACGCTACACCAAATTTGGAAGCTCCGAATTTAAAGCACACGCAGAACAGGCAGCCCTTGAATCGATTACACTGCTCAAAAACGAATCGCACTGCTTACCGCTTCAAAATGGTAAAAAGATCTTACTTGTTGGCCCGGCGGCTAACAGTGTTAACCTTTTAAATGGCGCCTGGACACATACTTGGCAAGGACTCGATACAAGTTACAATACAAAAGGCACTGTCAGTATCTATCAGGCTTTCGCTCAACACTACGGAGCCAAAAATTGCCAGTACATTCCTGGTGTAGAACTTTATTTAGAAAACGGATTTGAGGCTTCCCGATTTGTTCAATTAGATGCATTCAAACGCGCACTTAAAAAATCTGACATTGTTGTGGTTTGTGCAGGAGAGCAGCCAGCAACAGAAAAGCCTGGAGATATCCGCAGTTTGGACCTCGATGACAAGCAAAAAGAACTTGTTCGACTAGCACATGCGGCACACAAGCAAGTGCTCTTAGTTTTAGTAGAGGCCAGACCACGCATAATTGCCGATATTGAACCGTTATGCGCCGCCGTAATTCAGTGCTACCTTCCTGGCGATTATGGTGCCCCTGCACTGGTAAAGTTGATTTCAGGAGCCGCAGATTTTAGCGGACACTTGCCCTACACCTATCCCCGTTATTCTGGTGTAATGGAATTTTACGATCATCCTAGAAGTGTCGATCGCGATAAAAACGGCAACTTTTCTGCTTACAATCCGCAATGGGATTTTGGCTTCGGTCTCTCCTACAAAGAAGCCAGCATCGAATCAACTCAGTTAACTGGTGATGCGAATAACGGAAACTATATACTAAATGTTACTGTGAAAAATCCGAATCCAGAATCCGTTTATACGTTGATTCCAGTTTATGCAAGTGCCGAGTATTCGTCTTTAATTCCAGAAGGAAAGCGCCTACTCGACTTTCAAAAAATCAAGCTAAGCCCACAATCTTCACAAACCATTTCGTTTGAAATCTCTGCTGCAAATCTCAAACGCGTTCAGGAAAATGGACAGTGGATTGCCGAAAAGGGCAGTTACATCCTTCAAGTTGGACAAAAAACAAGCACGTTACATCTAAATAAAGACATTCATTTTGAACATATTAAGTAATAATTTGTTTCTAATTTTAACTTATTGTAATAATTACTATATTTAACTCGTCTGAAAGCACAAATTCAGGCACATTACACAACTAAATTTTTAACTATGAAAAAACTGTACATTTTATTGTTTTTACCGATTTTCAGCTTTCATGCGCAGATTGAGGGCACATGGAAATTGGCAGGTCAGGCAGCTGCACTTGCTGTTGGACCAAATCAGGGCGATGGCTCTTGGTGGTCAAACTCGATTGGTGACGTGACAACACGTGCGTGTTTATTCGATGACTCTATCAAATTTGATGCAAGCGGCACTATGACCCATTTTATGGATGGAAACACATGGTTAGAAGCATGGCAAGGCGCTTCTCCAGACCAATGTGGTAGCCCGGTTGCACCTCATGTAGGTGGCGCAGCTACTTACAGCTTTAATGCAACAACAGGAGAACTAACTGTAAACGGACTTGGTGCACACATCGGTCTTGCAAAAGTTTACAACGGAGGTGAATTAACTAGTCCCGCAAACGCTGTCAATTCAATTACGTATTTGGTAAGCTTCTCTAATGGCGGAAACACCATGACTGCCGACATCAATTTTGGTCCAGGATGGTGGCGTTTTGTATACAACCGTACGACATTGCTTCCGGTTCAAGATTACCAAGTAACATTTAAAGTTGACATGTCACAATACACAGGTTCATTGACCGGTGGTATGTTTGTTAACGGGGACTTTAACGGCTGGTGTGGTACTTGTAACCCAATGACTGACCAAGGAAATGGCATTTGGCAAGTAACGCTTCCATTAGCGCCAGGCCCAATCCAATACAAATACACTATCAATGGATGGACAGCTCAAGAAGAATTTACAGGTACTGAGCCTTGTATTGATCCGGTAAACGATGGTTTCTATAACCGCTACCACGTAGTTGCTGGCGATGTAACTTTGCCTGCAGTATGTTTTGCTAGCTGTGATATTTGTACCAACGCTGTTGGATTCTCTGTCGACATGAACGATTTCATTGCAGCTGGTGGCTCTACAACAGCTGGGGTTTTCTTGAATGGTACATTCAATGGCTGGTGTGGTACTTGTACGCCGATGACAGACGCCAATGGCGACAACATTTGGGATGTCGTTGTTCCAATTGCTGCTGGCAACATCGAATACAAGTTTACAGTCGATGGTTGGACAACATCTGAGCAATTTGCTGGTGGTGAGTCTTGTACAATAACGACAGGTGGTTTCACCAACCGTGCAGCAGCAATCACTGCAGCAACGACACTTCCTACAGTTTGTTG
This sequence comes from Bacteroidota bacterium, assembly GCA_039800565.1. GTDB lineage: Bacteria > Bacteroidota > Bacteroidia > Flavobacteriales_D > Crocinitomicaceae > UBA952. The sequence continues at coordinate 31,295 of JBDLQL010000002.1, forward strand.
GGAATCATGTTCAGCATGCCTCGGTGGCTTAGACGATCTTCTTGGAAAAGAGGTGCGTGTATTCCCGAACCCAGCTACAGCAGTACTTACAGTTGATGCAGCCATTCAAATTGAAACGGTATCAATGTTTGATATTTCAGGTAAAAAAGTGCTCGAGACTTCGGTAAATGCACTTAGCAAAGAAATCAATGTTGAATTGCTTAAAACAGGTGTTTACACCGTTCAAATCACCACCAATGCAGGTGTGATTAGCAAACAGTTTATCAAAAAATAAGAATTGTTGATTGATGAAAGAGGGGTTCCAATTGGGGCCCCTTTTTTTATGATTTATTCTCATGCTATCCGTACTTTTGCAGCATGGATCATCATGTTGAACTCCGCTTTCAAAAACTTAAAGCACACCTCGAAACAGATTTTGGGCCCAACATGGATATGGCTGCGCTTTTATTTCTTGTTGGGGTAAACGAGCTTGGCATGGGTCACCGGACCTTCTCGAAACAAGAAAAAATGGAACTGATGCATATTGCCATATGCACCTTGCTCGAGCCCTTTGGCTACTATACCTTCAATGGTCGCGATGCCGATTTGTGGCCGCATTTTATTTTGAACCAAGAACTGCCTGCGCTCAATCACCAAGAGCAACAACAATTGCTCAAAGAGGCCCTGCTTGAGTACTTTGTCAAAAATGAATATTACCATGAGGAGCTAGAATAATTGTGTAAGCGCATTCTGTTTCACATGATTCCGTAATTTTGTCTTTATGTCCGACACCACGTTAAAAACGCCTTCAAAAGTTAAAACCTACTTGGTTTTTACCAAGTTTCGGCTCTCGTTTCTAGTTATTTTGTCTGCGTTGAGTGGCTACTTGTTTGCTGACGGACGTGACTTACTTACCATTTTTTACTTAATGCTTGGTGGTACATTGGTTACCGGTGCGTCAAATGGTGCCAACCAAATTTGGGAACGCGACCTTGACAAAATTATGCAGCGCACGAATCGGAGGCCTTTGCCAACTGGTCAAATGCAACTCAAAGAGGCTTATATCGTTGTCGTACTGTTTCTGGTCATCGGTAGTTTATTGTTGCTTCAAATCAATTTAAAAAGTGCATTGCTAGGAGTTGCGGCTTTTGTGAGTTATGTATTTATTTACACGCCTCTCAAACAAAAAACACCCTGGGCTGTATTTGTTGGCGCCTTTCCTGGAGCTATCCCACCATTTTTAGGGGCCATAGCAGCAACCGATAAATTTGGTTTCATGCCCGGAATTTTGTTTTTTGTACAGTTTACGTGGCAGTTTCCGCATTTTTGGGCCATCGCATGGGTCCTTTACGACGACTACAAAAAAGCAGGGTTTTCATTGTTGCCCGCACACGAAGGCAAAAGCAAGCAATCTGCCTTTCAAATCATGTTGTATTCACTTGCTTTAATTCCATTTAGCCTCATGCCTTGGTTACTCGGCTGGACCGGCTACTGGACACTTTTTATTGCTGCAGCATTGGGCATTTGGTTCTTTTATTTATCATACAAATTATACCACAGCTGCGAAACAGCCGATGCCCGCAAACTTATGTTTGCTTCTTTTGTTTACTTACCGATCATTCAATTTGTCTATGTGTTTGATCGTACTGATCTTCTCCATCATTAATTGAACTCATCATGAAATACGAAAACGAGCTTACGCCAGAAATCAAAGAAAAAATGAAGAAAAACCTCGTTTATGTAGGTATCTTCAGTATCGTAATGTTGTTTGCAGGCCTTACCTCTGCCTACTATGTATCAATGGGCAGCTCGTTTTGGCTCAAGTACCCGCTACCAAACGGATTTTACTTCAGCACCGCAGCAATCGCCTTAAGCAGCTTGTGTTTTTACTTAACCGTTTTAAGCGCGAAAAAAGACCGGCAGGCTGCGCTTAAAGGCTACATGACACTCACGCTCGTTTTTGGTGCGGCTTTTCTTTATTTTCAATTTCAAGGATACCGCCAACTTGTCGCGCGCGGGCTAAATCCGGTCAATGAAATGCTGGTAACTAATGGGCGCTATGGAGATTACTATGAAGTCAAAATGAATGGTGCATTTATTGGGGTAGATGGCAATAAATTTCTAAAAAACGGAAAAGAAATGACGACTTCAGACTTTGAAGCGCTCCAACAGTTTATGCAACAATTTGAAAAAATTGACCGCCTTTCGCCGTTAAAAATCAGCCAACCCGATGCCCGCTTTGAGCTCTATTACAATCAAGCGCCCGTCCTGATCAAAGACAGTCAGTTGTATGCAAACGATAGTACGCCACTGACCTATACTGATGAGCTGCGGTTAAGTGAATTGGCGATAAATGTACGCGACAAACGTGGCGATTTCTTTGCGCGTGGTACTTACGGAAAAGACTTCGTTATTTACTACGGCGGTAAAGCACTCAACTACCAAGACCGCAAGTTGATGTACAATGGTAAAGTTCTAAAACCACATTTACAACTGAGTGCCATGCAAGCAGCCGATACCGCTTCCTCTTATTTGTACATCATCACATTCTTGCATTTACTCCATGTACTTGTCGCATTATTGTACTTAGTAAAGGTTGCAATTGCCTCATATTCAGGGCGTTTTAATGCCAACAATCACTTGTCGCTTCGATTAAGTAGCATTTTCTGGCACTTTTTAGGTCTTTTGTGGTTGTATTTACTCGTCTTTTTGATTTTTATTCATTAAACTTGCACAAAAATTTCTTTAAAAATGGCTGGACATTCTACACAACAAGACGCCAAAACGCAATGGGGAGGTAAAGAATCTCCTTTCCAAACGAGCTATGGCAAACTGATGATGTGGTTCTTCCTTGTGTCGGACGCATTAACATTCAGTGGCTTATTAGTAGCATATGGTTTTACACGTCACGATGCACAAGATGCATGGCCGATTGGTGAAGAAACCTTTAACTCAATGCCATTTTTAGGTCACGGTTATCCGTTGCTTTACGTTGCATTAATGACCTTCATCTTGATTATTTCATCGGTTACTATGGTTCTTGCTGTTGAAGCGGGTCACCGCATGGATCGTAAAGGAGTAACCAAATGGATGATTGCTACAATCATCGGTGGTTTCTTTTTCCTTGGTTCTCAAGCATGGGAATGGTCTCACTTTATTCACGGTTCAGAATTTGGTAAAATTGAATTAGCCGATGGTTCTTTGGCAATCGTAAAAGGCCATTTCGGAGAAGTGAAGAACTTTACCGTTGTAACAGCTGGTAAATCACACAAAAAAGGAGATGTCATTAAAGACGACGTCATGCACCAATTCCAACATGCTGCTGAAAAAGGACATATAGAAGCGGGCATGATTCATTTGGCTGACGGTTCTGTTGCAAAAATCAACAAAGCCAAAGATCACGATATGAAACTCATCATCAAACGTGATGGTTCTAAGTACAAAGTAGGAGGCAAAGCAATTACAGGTGCTGCTGCTGAAAAAATGTATTATGAAGCGCTTTATTCAGGTGAATCAAACCGTGTTATTTACGGTGCCAACATGAAGCAAAACGAATACGGGCCGCAACAATACGCTCAATTCTTCTTTTTCATTACAGGGTTCCACGGTTTTCACGTATTCTCAGGTGTGATCATCAACATCATCATCTTACTTGGTGTTCTTGCTGGTACTTACCACAAACGCGGACATTACGAAATGGTTGAAAAAACTGGTTTGTACTGGCACTTTGTCGACCTTGTTTGGGTATTCGTATTTACCTTCTTCTACTTATTGTAATACTGACTTTACACACTTTTTATCATGGAAAGAGACGACCTTATTGAATATTCATTACACACACACCACGACGAAGCAACAGGAAAAAGCATTCGTCAAAAAATCTATAAAGTAACAGTCCTACTGACTTTAATTACGATTTTTGAAGTGTTTGTAGGTGCAAGCATTAAACAATCATCTGATTACTGGAGCGCCGTTAAAGTTGTCTTCATTTTGTTGACGCTCTTAAAAGCAGGTTACATTGTAATGGTATTTATGCACCTCGGTGACGAGCGCAAATACCTTCGTAATGTCATCCTTGTTCCTTACTTCATTTTTGTATTGTACCTCATCTTTATTGCCCTCTGGGAAGGAACTGCTGTAGGTGCAATCTGGGATAAAATGTGGTAAGATTGCATGGACACTTCAAGCGCTAAACAAAGTAGAAGAAATTCAATTTTGGCCTTATCGCTGGTATTTGGTCCGGCATTGTTTCTAATTTTTATTTCAACGCGTGGCTGTGACCACCGTTTTAAAAAACTTCAAGATTACGGGTTGGTGGAAACACCAACCTTTTCTGTTTACACCCGCCATGGCTTGCAACCAAGAACATTAAAAGACTACCAAGATCAAGTCTTATTAGTGACAACACTTCAAACCACTTGCCCGCATGCCTGTGGATTGGCTTTCTTTCCGCTAAGTCAAACCTTGTATCGCGACATTCGGGATAACAAACGAAAAAAATTAAAGCAAGTCCGTTTACTCAGTATTGTTGTCGATTCGTTGGGCAATCCTGCCTCTTTAAGCCAACTTAAAGACGTTCAAGATATGCTTCGTACAGAAGTCAATGGATATGACCCCAAACTATGGCAATTAGTTAGTGCAGATCCACGTGCCTTTTTCGATCACAAGCACAATGGCCAATCATTAATTGTACGCGACAAAAAATACATGGGTGGCATTTCTGTTAACGAATTAATTATGCTCATCGACAAACAAAGTCATTTGCGAATGGTTATTAATGGCAGTACAGAAGGCATGGTTCGCAAAATGAAAGAACACCTTGCTTTACTAATGAAGCAATATGACAAAGATAGAGCTGCCAAACAGTAGGTTTTTTTATAGTCTTTTACTCTGCATTGCATTGGTAGGCTGCCAAGAAGAAGCAACTAAACTTCCCATTCTTGGCAACTTTGACATCGCTTATTCAAAAAAGGACGGAAAAACAATTGCCGACACCATCTACCAGCGCATTCCGCATTTTGCCTATTTCAATCAAGATTCAACTCCGGTCACCAATGCTTCGTACAAAGGAAAAGTTTGGATTACAGAGTTTTTCTTTGCGAGCTGCAGAAGTATTTGCCCAATCATGAATACACAGCTTAAAAACGTCGAAAAAGCGCTCCGTCCGTATTCTAGCGAGCTGCAATACCTTTCGTTTACAATTGATCCTAATAACGATACCCCGAGTGTATTAAAAGCGCATCAACAACAATTAGGTATTACTGCCAAAAATTGGGACTTTTTATGTGGCGATGAAGCCGAAACACACCGTTTAGGCATCGAACACTTTTTGGTTTTTGCAGGTCGTGAAGCGGAAGCACAAGGCGGCTACGCGCATTCAGGCGCATTTACGTTAGTAGATAAAGCCGGTTATGTCCGAGGCGTTTATGAAGTGGTTCAGCCCGATTTAAGCGTCAATAAAAAAGAATACACACGCCTCCTTAAAGACGCCAAAAACTTATTAATGAATGAATACCATGTCAAAGAAAACTAGCACTTTACGAAACTGGATAATTGCAGTTTCTATTCTGATTCCTGTGGCTGTTGCAGCCTTATTTTTCGTTAAAATTGAAGGTGTCGATTTTTCCTTTTTACCACCCATTTACGCAGGTATCAATGCCCTTACAGCTTGTTGTTTGATGCTAGCACTCTGGTTTATTAAAAACGGTGAGAAAGAAAAACACCAGCGCACCATTCAAACTGCGCTTGCATTGAGTGTTCTTTTCTTAGTCTGTTATGTGGCTTATCACATGACTTCCGATTCCACCATTTACGGCGATCTAGACAGCAACGGAAAATTAGATGAAATTGAGGCACAAATGGTCGCATCAACACGATTGATTTACGTCCTACTTTTGCTTTCACACATTGTACTCAGTGTTGCGGTTATTCCAGTGGTGTTGTTTACCTACTTGCACGCTTGGGAAGGCAATTATCAGGCGCATAAAAAATGGGCGCGCTATGCCTTTCCGTTATGGCTCTATGTTGCGGTAACAGGAGTGATTGTGTATTTTATGATCGCACCTTATTATCCCCATTAAAATTTCTTACTTTTATAAGAAATCCATTTATCATGAGCCTTGCATATCTACACCTTCTTACAAATCACCTGCCTATTTTAGGAGTGATGTTTGCGGTTCTGTTATTAGTATTTGCCGTCATTAATAAGCAACAAAACACCACGTTTAGTGCTTATTTAATCATGTTAGTGGCTGGTATTGGCGGTATCATTGCCTATTTTACCGGAGAAGCCGCAGAAGAAAGTGTCGAACACTTACCAGGGATTTCTGAAAAAATCATTCATTTACATGAAGAAATGGCTGAGAATGTATTGCTACTCATCTTTTTATTGACGGCATCTTCTGTACTAGGCATTTGGGCGCATGTATCCGGCTCAAGATATGCGAAAAAATTCGAAACCTATATGCTTGTACTAGGTATCATTTGTTTTGTATTATTTGCTTTTACTGGTTATTTAGGCGGCCATATCCGACACGGAAACTAAATGAGTACAACCGATAAGCAACTTCGTTATGACAAAGCTTACTTGCGTTTAGCGTCAAGTTGGGCCGAGCTTTCGCATTGCAAACGCAAGCAAGTAGGCGCAATTATTGTCAGAGACGAGATTATTATTTCGGACGGCTATAACGGCACTCCAAAAGGCTTTGACAACTGCTGTGAAGATGAAAACAACCAAACACATTGGTACGTCTTGCATGCCGAAGCCAATGCCATTTTAAAAGTGGCAAAATCAACAAACAACTGCAAAGACGCTACCCTCTACCTCACACATTCTCCGTGTAAAGATTGCAGCAAATTGGTGTTACAATCGGGTATTAAGCGCTTGGTATTTATTGAAGCCTACAAAGACACTTCTGGTATCGAATTCTTAAAATCAGCAGGCCTTGAAGTCGTACAAATTGAATCCATTGACCATGTCTGAAACACGCCCTAAACTTTATTGGTTGCCCTTTATAATGGGCCTGTGTGTGGCCATAGGAATCGGTATTGGCGTGTTTTTTTCCACACCCGATTCAGAAAGCAAATCACTTAAAAAGCTGGCGCAAATTTTTCAGGTACTAGACCAACAATATGTCGATAAAATCAACAAAGAAGCCATTTTCGAGACCACCATCTCTGAAATGTTACATCGTCTGGATCCACATAGCAATTACATTTCTGCAAAAAACTTAAAATACCTTGAAGAACAAACAAATGCTTCTTTCGGCGGTATTGGCGTTCGATTTCTGATCTACAAAGACACCTTGTGCATTACGCATGTCAATACCCTTTCACCAGCAGAACTTGCTGGTTTAAAACGGGGCGACCGCATCATTGAAATTGATGGAAAACCCTCTATAGGTAAGTACATTAGCAATGAAAAAGTGATGGCGCGCCTGAAAGGACAACCCGATTCAAAAGTGCGTGTAACGATCTTAAGAAAGGGTAAAAAGTTCCAAAAAACGCTTGTACGCGGCATTATTCCGATTGCCACCGTTCCGTGTGCATACATGATCGATCAAAAAACAGGTTACATCCAACTAAATCAATTCTCGATTCCGACAAGTCAAGAGTTTCACAATGCCGCGCTCCTCTTATTAAAAAAGGGCATGAAAAACATGGTCTTGGATTTGCGCGGAAACGGCGGTGGCACAATGGATGCTGCAATTTCTATTGCCGACGAGTTTTTGCCTGCGGGGCGTCTCATCTTGAGTTCAAAAGGCGCACATAATGGCGAAAAGAAATACAAAGCTAGTGCTGCAGGCAGCCTTGAACACATCAAATTAGTTGTGCTCATTGATGCACAATCGGCATCGGCAAGTGAAATATTGGCAGGGGCTTTACAAGACAACGACCGCGCTACCATTGTTGGGCGCCGATCATTCGGAAAAGGACTGATCCAACAAGACCAACAACTCACAGACGGAAGCAGCCTGCGCATTACAGTAGCGCGCTATTACACCCCATCTGGGCGCTCCATTCAACGACCGTATAAAAACGGTTACGAAGCCTATAAAAAAGAAGGTGAGCAAGCATATACAAAAGAATATTTCCAGCCCGACTCCAGTATTTTTGTCGATTCATTAAAATACAAAACACGTAATGGTCGTACGGTTTATGGCGGGGGCGGCATCATGCCCGATGTCTTTGTGCCAGGCGATAGTACCGGAACTTCGTTGTATTTAAGTGAATTACAATGGGCTGGTGCCTTCAACGCTTTCGCTTTCGCTTACCTCGACAAACACCCACTAAACGAACTAAGCCTAGGGCAATACCTTGCTAAATTTTCAGTGTCAGATTCAGAATTAATGGCCTTTACAGCCTTTGCTGCAAAAACGTTAAAAATCCCATACCAAGCCGCTGAATTTGCACACAGCAAAGAACGCATCCGGTTGTATATTAAAGCTGAGATTGCCAGACACCTCTGGCTTGAAGAAGGGTACAACCAGGTCTTGAATCCTCAAGACAAGGAGCTGCAACGAGCGCTTAAGTGCTTCTAACGATTGCGTTATTTTTTGCCAGTCAAAAAAACAGCAAAAATAACCGCAACCATTCCAAGTACAGTTGCCACTGCCAATCCGAAGCGATCGTCAAATTGAATAAGCGGTAAAAAACAATACATAGGTCAAGGTTTAGGACTTGAATGTAGTGCTTCTCTGAAATCAACCTGAAGCAAATGAACAATGATTGAATTCGAACGAGCAATAGAGCGCTGCTAAAGAATATTTAGCACACTCTATTTCAAGAACTTAAAAGATTTTCCTCCCCACTCCAAGAAATAACAACCCGTTTGTAGCAACTCGGTACTGTACGTGCTTGTTTTCAATGCTCCTTTAAAGCAAACTTTTCCTGCCTCATTCGTCACGAGGATTTGTGCGCCAGCACTAGGGAAAATCCAATTCCCATCAAAATAATACGGCAAGTGAAGCGTGTTTTGGTTGATTGCACTAAAATAAGGCGAGCAATCAAAATGGTGCAACTTTGGAGAAATGGTAATGACCGAACTTATTTGTTCTCCTGATATAAATCCTTGATTATGACCTGAAATGCACAGGCCTTCTGTTTGTGAAAGTGTCAATACCGAACCCAATTCAAAGCGTCTTTTGTTTCCAGAAAATACCTGAAAAGGACTAAAATCCCACAAACAATACATAAAACTCTTATAGCTATTGGGACCTGTCGTATTATACCCCAACAAATATACCTGATTGGATAGCGTATCTGAACTGGCATCAGTGATGAGGCCATCGACAAACAGCGAATCCCGAAGTTGAGCCGCAATGGTGTCAGTCCAATTACAAGGTAAAACATAGTGTTTGGTCCAGAGATTGTTCCAGTTTTTGCTAAAAATATGCAGTGAATCGTTCAAATAAACCAAAGCTTCCGCATCAAAGGGGTGTGCATTAAATACCAAGCCTGAATCGGGTTGGTCTGGGTAATAAAATACCCTTTTTACGGCTGTTACTATGCTGTCTTGTACCAGAAGTTGGTCCCAACTTAGTGTGTAAATGCACAAGTACTGTCGTGTTCCCGCATTATTGCCTATATCGCCCACATATAAATGTTGTGCGTCGGAGGCTAGTGCTTCCCAATCTGTATTTGTAGCGTTTTGTACCTGCCACGAATGCTGCGTCATGCCATTTACCGGGTCTAACGAATAAAGAATGGGCTCACTTCCACTATCGTTGATCGAAAACAAACTGTCGTGATGATAAACAAGGGCTGAGGTTTCGGTATAATTTGAACTCAAATTTGCGATAAGTGTCGGGGTCGTGTTGGTCGTGCTATAAAGACATGAGCCGTCATTTAGTTGGGCCTGTGCATTATAGTTGATCGCTTGTGGGTCTGTACAGCCATATTGAGCATGCAATGCTGTACTTATTAAAAAAATGAAACTTAGTCCGAGACCTTTCATGCGAACAAGCGTTGCTCCCAATTTTCAGCTTCTTCTTTTGAGAGTAACTTCAATTGAATAAGCGTCGAAACGACGGTTTCAAAATCAGCAGAATGTGTGCTTTTTTGAACCGCCCAATGGGTTTTATTCAACCATTCTGTGACTTGGTCGAGCGGCAAGGCATAACGCCATGAAATCACTTCTGCGGTATGCGCGTCTTGTTTGAGGCGTTGCGCTCTTTTGGTAATAATGTTTATTAGTTTCGAAAGTAATGACGCATTTTGCGCAAGAACCTCATCGCGCACAGCGATTACAAAACACGGCCAAGGAGTGTATATTTCGTCAAGTAAACGGCACTTCCCTTGCTGAACAAATGGATTGGTCGTGTATTTTTCCCATAAAAAACCACTCGCTTCATCGTTCGATAACGCCCACAAACCACCGTATACATCGCCAACAACATTAAATGAAAGTGCACTAGGATCCCAACCTTGTTGATGCGCCAGTACATAACTCATCAAATGAGAGCCAGAAGCTTCACGTGAAATTGCAAATGTAGCGTCTTCTAAATCCGATAAGTTTGATACGGATCCGTTGGGTGGCGTGTGGATGCCCCAACACAAAGGAGACTGCACATAAACAGAGATGATTTTGGCGTCGAGGCCTTTCAAGATGGCACGTGTAATTCCTTCTGTCAATAGCACAGCAATATCTAAACTACCCGCTTGCAGACCTTTGATCATCTGGCCTGTCCCTCCGGTCATGTCTGACCAATGAAGTTCGATGCCTTCATTTTTAAACAATCCTTCTTCGATGGCAAGACGCCACGGCAAGTTAAAATGCTCTGGTACTCCCCCTATTTTAAAGCGTTTCATGTGTTTTCTTGTTGAAAAAACTGGCGTTCGTAAAGCACTTTGTAAGGGCCCTCTAATTCAAGAAGTTCGTGGTGCTTCCCTTGTTGAACCACCTGGCCTTTATCAAGTACAATAATGCGATCTGCCTTCTGAATCGTTGACAAACGGTGCGCAATAACGATGGAGGTACGCCCTTTCGTTAATTGCTCTGTGGCATGTTGAATGAGTTTTTCGCTTTCCGTATCGACACTCGAAGTCGCTTCGTCTAAAATAAGCAAAGCTGGCTGATAGACATAGGCGCGTATAAACGCAAGCAACTGCCGTTGCCCGACAGAAAGCATGCCGCCACGTTCACCGATTTGATGCTGGTATTGATTAGGTAATTTTTCAATAAAGGAATGTGCACCAACGGCTTTCGCTGCTTCAATGACCTGTGCTTCTGAAATCGATGGGTCGCCTAACGTAATGTTGTTTAAAATGCTGTCTGAAAACAAAAACACATCTTGCAATACAATGGCAATTTGACTTCTTAACACCCGTAGGTCTATTGCAGAAATAGGTGTAGCACCAATGAAAATTTCACCCTCATTGACTTCATAAAAGCGACCTAACAAATTTACCAAGGTTGTTTTGCCCGATCCGGTTGCCCCCACAATTGCCACGGTTTGGCCATGTTTAAATTCTAAGTTGATGTCTTTTAACACGGGTGCATCGGTAACATAGGCAAACGATACATGGTCAAAACGAAGGTCTTGGTTAAAATTAACCGTCGTCAACTGACCGTCTTCTTGGACATCTGTTTGCTCATCAAGGATGTCAAAAACACGCTCGGCCCGTACAGTTCCGCGCTGCAAGACATTGAATTTATCGGCAAGCATTCGAATTGGGCGATACAATTGATTGATCCAGAAGACAAAGGCAACGATTTGCCCAAACATGTCTTTAATTTCGGCATCAGACTTGCCGGAAACATTCAGTGCGCCCCACACGAGCAAGGAGGCAACAGATAACGAACTAAGCAATTCAACAAAGGGGAAAAAAATGGAATTGGCCCAAACCGCCTTAATGTGGGCGCTACGGTGTGCCGTGTTGATTTGCTCGAATTGGGCAAATTCTTTTTGTTGGCGATTGAACAACTGTACCAACGCCATACCTGTTAAGCGCTCCTGGACAAAGGTGTTTAGTTTCGTTACCGCATGCCGTTCTTGTTGAAATGAGTTTTTCATGGCTCGGGCAAAAATGCGCGTCGCCAATACTAAAAATGGAATGGGAATGAGCGTCATCAGCGCTAGCTGCCAATCCGTTAAAAACATAAATAAAATAATAATTGCCAACGACAACAAATCAGAAGCAATGTCCATCACCCCTGCCGAAAAGACTTCAGTAATGGCTTCCATGTCTGAAACAATGCGTGTAACCATTGCCCCAACCGGATTTTTATCAAAATAGGCCATGCGTAATCGCATGAAATGCGCGATTACCTTTTGTCGCAAGTCGCGAATGACAGACTGGGCCAATAAATTGGAGAAATAAGAAGAAACCACCTGTAAGCATGCTTCTAAAATCAACATCACCAAGATCAGCAATGAACCCCATAACAACCGGTTTGGGTCTTGGTGCTCTAGAATGTACTTTTTGATTAATTTACCAATGATGTAAGGCCTTGTAGGCGCTAATGCAGACAACAAAATTGTTGCTGCGATTGCAAGAAATAAATACTTCTTGTAAGGCCTTGCATAATGCAATAAGCGGCGAAATAAGGATGGTTGAGTCGGTGCGCTCATAGGGTACAAAATTAGTGTATTTTGCCAAAAGACTTTAAATCCCTACCTTTGCCATCAATTTTCAAACCGTGGGCGTAAAAATCTTTGCAGGACGAGCATCAGAAAAATTGGCGGCGAACATCGCGGCCTCATTCGGCGTTGCACTTGGCGATGTGAAAGTCAGTGTCTTTTCAGATGGTGAATTTCAACCCTCTTTCGAAGAAACTGTGCGTGGACAAGATGTCTTTATTATACAATCTACCATGCCACCAGCCGAAAACTTGTTTGAATTGCTCTTATTGGTCGATGCTGCCCGACGCGCATCTGCCCGCAAAATCATTACTGTCATTCCGTATTTCGGATTTGCGCGTCAAGATCGAAAAGACAAACCACGTGTTGCCATTGGTGCCAAATTAGTGGCCAACATGCTAATGGCTGCTGGTGTTGACCGCGTCATGACCATGGATTTACATGCCGATCAAATCCAAGGATTCTTCGAAGTTCCGGTTGATCATCTTTATGCCTCTACACTTTTCTTAAATGAAATTGAAAAGCTTGACCAAAGCAATTTGGTAGTTGCTGCACCCGATGCCGGTGGGGCAAAACGAGCCAATTCATACGCTAAGAATTTAAATTGCGGCTTGGCCTTGTGTCACAAGCACCGCAAAAAAGCCAATGAAATTGCTGAAATGACCGTTATCGGTGATGTTGCCGGAAAAGATGTGATAATCATCGATGACATGTGTGACACCGCAGGTACCTTAACCACAGCAGCTGATTTGCTCATTGAAAAAGGTGCAAAAAGCGTTCGCGCTTTCTGTACACATGCCGTCTTGAGCGGCCCTGCTTATGAGCGCATTGAAAATTCAAAAATCACCGAACTCATCGTTACCGACACCATTCCATTGCTAAAAAACAGCAACAAAATTCGTGTCATTACCGTAGCCTCTTTGTTTGCCGATGTCATCAAACGCTTGGTCAACAACGAGTCAATCAGTTCACATTTTGTAATCTCTTAAATTAATATACATGAAAACAGCACATTTGAGCGGTTCGCTCCGAGCGAACGTAGGGAAAAAGGATGCTAGTGCTTTGCGTAACGCAGGCTTGGTTCCTTGTGTGCTTTACGGTCAAGGTGAGCAAACTCACTTCTCGGTAAAGCGAACAGAAATCGACAAAATCGTTTTTTCTCCTGAAGTTTATCAAGTTGCCCTTGACATCGAAGGTAAAAAAGCAGTCGGAATCATTCAAGAATTGCAACAACACCCAACGAAAGACACCGTTCAACACGTTGACTTTTTAGAGCTTAATGAAGCCAAAGAAGTACGCGTTAAATTACCTGTTCGTATTACAGGTTCTTCACGCGGTGTAATGGCGGGTGGTAAATTAATGATTGTTTTCCGCCATATCCAATGCGTTGGTTTACCAAGTGCCTTGCCAGATGCCATTACCCTTGACATCACAAAATTGCGCATTGGACAATCAATTCGTGTAAGCAGCATTGAAATCCCAGGTGTGAAATTCTTGGATCCTGCAAATGCTGTCGTTGTTGCTGTTAAAATGGCTCGTGGTGCTGTTAAAGGTGCTGATGCCGGTGATGACGACGAAGAAGAAGAAGCATAAGATTTATTCTTTATATGCATTTAAAACCGCCCCTAAAGGCGGTTTTTTTATGCCCAATAAAAAAGAAACTAATCGGCTACCATGAGGTATTGTCACAATTGTTCGTTAATTTCGTTTCTACGTTATGGCCCAATCCCGAACTCTCGTAATTATTCCGACCTATAATGAACGTGAAAATGTCCAGCAAATGGTTCGTGCAATTAGCGAATTAAATCAGGGCTACCATATTTTATTTGTCGATGACAATTCTCCAGACGGAACCGCTACTTTAATCGAGTCACTGATGGAAAAATACCCTACTGTTTTTCTTGAAAAACGCCCAGGAAAACAAGGGTTAGGGACGGCCTACATTTATGGATTTCAGTGGGCCTTAGCGCGCAATTACGATTACATCATTGAAATGGATTGTGATTTTTCACATAACCCCTCTGACCTGCCTCGTCTAGTGGCAGCATGTGAAGCGGGGGCTGATGTAGCCGTTGGCTCGCGCTATGTCAAAGGTGGAAAAGTAAAAAACTGGCCCTTTAAGCGCATTCTCATGAGTTACTTTGCCAGTGTTTACGTGCGTCTTATACTCTGGATTGGCATCAAAGACACTACGGCGGGCTTCAAATGTTACCGTGCAATTGTACTACAATCCATTCAGCTGGACCACATCCCATTTAAAGGATATGCTTTCCAAATTTGTATGAAATATGCCAGTCTCCGACTTGGTTTTAACGTAAAAGAAGTGCCCATTACATTCATCGATCGCATTGCGGGCGATTCCAAAATGTCAACTGGGATTTTTAAAGAAGCTTTTTTTGGTGTTTGGACAATGCGAAAAATGAAATGGTAACAAAACTCTTAATCAAACAAGGAACGCTCGTTAATGAAGGAATGCAATTCGTTGCAGACCTACTTATCGTTAATGGCAAAATTGAAAAAATTGCACCAACCATTGCTGTCGAGGGTGCTGTTGAAGTGATTGACGCCACTGGCAAGTATGTACTACCTGGCTGCATCGATGACCAAGTGCATTTTCGTGAGCCTGGGCTAACGCACAAAGGAACTATTTATACCGAATCTCGTGCAGCTGTTGCGGGCGGCATCACGAGTTTTATGGAAATGCCCAATACGGTTCCTAATGCACTCACTCAAGAATTGCTAGAAGATAAATATCAAATCGCCGCTCAAACTTCCATTGCCAATTACTCATTTTTTATGGGTGCATCAAACGACAACCTCGAAGAAGTTTTAAAAACTGACCCTAGTAAAATTTGCGGTGTAAAGGTTTTTATGGGTTCCTCTACGGGAAATATGTTGGTCGACAAAGAAAGTGTCTTAGAGGGCTTGTTTTCGCGCGTAGAGGCATTAATCGCGACGCATTGTGAAGACGAAAGTACCGTTCGTGCCAATTTGGCGCGTTTTCAAGAAAAATACGGCGATGCAATTCCTGTAAGTGCTCATCCATTGATCCGAAGTGAAGAAGCCTGCTATTTGTCTTCATCAAAAGCGGTTCATCTGGCCCAAAAGCACAATGCACGCTTACACGTTTTACACATTTCTACCGCCAAAGAAACCGAGCTTTTTGACAACAGCATCCCGCTCGAACAAAAGCGGATTACTGCTGAAGCTTGTGTGCATCACTTATGGTTTAGTGATGCTGATTATGCCTCAAAGGGGAATTTTATTAAATGGAATCCGGCAGTCAAGACAGCAGCAGATCGCGCTGGCATTTGGCAGGCGGTATTAGATAACCGCATCGATGTCATTGCTACAGACCATGCGCCACACACCCTCGAAGAAAAGTCTGCAGCGTATGGCAAGGCGCCATCTGGCGGGCCATTAGTTCAACACGCATTGCTGGCCATGCTAGACAAAGTTCAAGAAGGAATCATTTCCCTCGAACGTGTGGTTGAAAAAATGGCGCATGCGCCCGCCACTTTATTTCGCATCCAAAATCGTGGGTATTTGCGCGAAGGTTATGCTGCCGATTTGGTTCTTGTAGCCCCAACCCCATCAGCACCTGTTACCAAGGCTTCATTGCTGTATAAGTGCGCGTGGTCGCCATTTGAAGGGCACCAATTTAGCCACCGCATTGAGCAAACATTTGTCAATGGCCACTGTGTGTATTCGGATGGGCATATTCAAGAAACTACACTTGGTCAACGACTTTTATTCAAGGCCTAATGCGGATTCTTTGCTGTCTATTGCTTTTTCTTAATTCGTGCGCTCAAGAGGCCACGATTCCCGAGGACATACTACCATTAGAAAAAATGCTCCGCATTAACGAACAAGTGCTTGTACTTGAGTCGCATTATCAAAGCACATATGGGGTGTTAGGAGTCTACCAAGAGGCTTTGAATAAAGCCGTTGCAAAAGTACTTCAGGAGCAGCACGTCAGTAAAAAACACTTTGAAAAAAGTGTTCGGTATTATGCCCAGCATCCTGAACTTCAAGCCGAATTAAATCAAGCGGTCATGACCGCCTTAAGTCGGGCACATTAAAAACTATGATGTTTCGCTGCAATTTGTTTGCCTAAAAATTGCAAGGCTTGTTCATTGAACACCTTCGTGTTTTCTGAGGTATAATAGTCGGTGCGCGCGCCCTGGCTAATGCGCTGCTGCATTTCTGGGTGTTTTTCGAGATAGTGAACCAATTTTTCTGCGACTAATGGGCCTTGTGGTATGACTTGAATACGTGGTCCAAGAAAGGCCTCTATTTCCTTTTGTAAAATTGGATAATGCGTACACGCCAATAAAACAGTATCTA
Organism: Bacteroidota bacterium; assembly: GCA_039800565.1. Taxonomy (GTDB): domain Bacteria; phylum Bacteroidota; class Bacteroidia; order Flavobacteriales_D; family Crocinitomicaceae; genus UBA952. The sequence continues at coordinate 48,202 of JBDLQL010000002.1, forward strand.
TTGACGGGTGGCTTGCCATTAAGGCAGCAAGGTCTTCGTGTATAAATTGTTGGCCTGCTGGATGCAGGTGTTGTTGGTTTTCTATAAGCGGCACCCACATTGGGCACGCGCGTTGATGCACCACAATTTCTGGTGCAAACTTTGCGAGTTCTATCGGATACGATTCAGACTGCACGGTGCCACGGGTACCTAATATTCCGACATGATTGCTTTGTGTCAGCTCACCGAGTTCTTCAGTACTTGGCCGAATAACACCCAAGACTCGTTTGTGGATGTCAATTGTTGGGAGGTCTTGTTGCTGAATGGTTCTTAATGCTTTTGCAGAGGCGGTGTTACAAGCTAAAATGACAAGCGGGCAGCCCTGGTCAAATAAAAAACGAATTGCTTCTAGCGTAAATTCATAGACAACATCGAAAGATCGATTGCCATAAGGAGCGCGAGCATTGTCGCCAAAATATAAAAAGTCATATTGAGGCAAGCGTTCTTGGATGGCCGATAAAACCGTAAGGCCTCCATAACCCGAATCAAAAACACCTATAGGAGCGTAGTTCACACGTCAAAGCTAACGAAAAAAGGGCAACCAATGGCTGCCCTTTTTAGGAATGTAATCGCTGATTATTTCTTGGTAGCTGCTGCGTCTAACAACAAAAGCTCAACAATAACTTCATTTGTAATATCGACACCACCTTTTGAATACATGGTTGCCGAAACATCAAGGACATAATTCAATTTTTTGCGGTCAGCAACAATTTCGATTGATTTTTGAACGCGATCTAAAATAGGCTTGTTCAACGATTCACTCATTAATTTTAACCCTTCTTCAAGTGCAGCTTGCGTTGCTTCAAGGTTTTGTTGCTTTTGCATCAATTTACCTTCCTGAATTTGTTGTTCAACAGGACTCATCATGTCTTTCTTTGCAAGATACGCCTGATATGCCTTCTCGAAATCTGCATTTAATTCTTGCAATTCGGTCATCCCTGCTGTATTCAAGGAGTCGAGTTTGTGGATAGCCGCTTTACGCGAAGGGAGCGTGTCAAGTAATTTTTGCGAGTCAACATGAGCAATTTTAGATTGTGCCATTGCACTGAATCCAAGCACTACGAACAATCCTAAGAGTAATTTTTTCATTTCTTTTGTTTCTTTTTATTTTGTAATTCCCATTTCTTCGAGCACCGAATCAGAGATGTCGAATTCTTTTTCTGCATAAAGCAAATTGCTTTGATTGGCTTTATCGAATACAAACGAATAACCTTCGCGCTTCGCCACTTTTTTCATGGCCGTAAACACCCGGTCTTGAATTGGTTTGACAAGCTCTTGACGCTTTTGGAAGTAATCTCCATTGCTGCCAAAGTGCTGTGTTTGTAAATCAATCGCTTCTTTCTCTAACTTTTCAATTTCGGCTTTTCGCTTTTCTCGTTCCTCTTTTGGAAGGAGTACTTCTTCGCGATCATAGTTACTTTTCAGGTCTTTGATGGTCGCGTAGCGGTCTTCAATTTCTTTTGTCCAGCGCTCGGCCATTTTGTCTAAGCGCTCTTTTGCTTCAGCGTATTCAGGTACATTTTTAAGAATGTAGTCTGAATCGATATAGGCGTAGGTTTGCGCACTGACAAAACGCATGCCAAAAACGACCAGAAGAAGGATCAGATATTTCATGATTCAAATTTGAGTGCTAAGAACGACGAAGTTACCAAAATATTGTCAATGCTACAATTCACCGAGATTCATACCTATCGTAAAGCTCAATTTTGGGTAAAACCCTTTCGTTTGAACACCCGAATCGGAAGCTTTTCCGTATCCACTAGACCAACTATCAAGTTGATCAAAACCAAGACCATAATCGAGCCCTAACATACCAAACATAGGTAAAAAGACACGGATACCAACACCCGCTGTTCGTTTCACATTAAACGGATTAAAACGCTCAAAAGACGGATAGGTATTTCCTGCTTCTAGGAAGGTTAAGGCATAGAAAGTAGCTTGCGGATTTAATGAAATTGGGTAGCGCAATTCAAGTGTGTATTTGGCAATAATTGGATCGCCGCCGCCTGAAGAAATGGTACCATCTTCATAACCACGTAGCGCAATAATTTCACGACCACCCATCATTTGACCGGTACCCATACCCGTCAATCCACTACCTCCCATCACAAAACGATCAAATGGTGTCACGCCTTTTAATTTGTTGTACGCGCCCATATAACCAAAACCAAAGCGTGACATCAGGACGAGTTTTTTGTCTGTCGTCAGCGGTAAAAACCATTCGCCTGTGATTTTTAATTTAAAATACTCAAGGTATTTGTAGCGCTCTTGTTGAGACATGTTCGCCCAATCTTTTTGTGGCCCCAACAAAGAGTAAGGAAGTGTCGCCTTGGTTGTCAAGGTAAAATTAGAACCACTTTGCGGATAAATTGGCGCACTAACAGAACTGCGTTGTAAGGTGTATTTTGCACAGATGTCGTTGGCATAGCCTTTTTGGAAGAGTGAAAAATAGCTGTAATTCTGTACATCATAATACTGGTACGAGAGTTCGTATGAAGCGACAAAATAATCATCGGGCCATTTTTTACGACGCCCAAAAGCCACGCCTGTTCCAGTAATTGAAAGTCCTTGGAAGGCAGCGTTTGATCGCAACAAGCCATTCTGAGATATGGAAGAATTGGTGAGGTAAACGGTGAGTGAGTTTGGTTTTTTACCACCAAGCCATGGTTCGGAAAACGAAAAATTGTACCCCTGGTAATAACGTCCGGTCGATTGTGCGCGAATGGATAATCGTTGACCATCACCTCCTGGAAGTGGTGACCACGCTTCTTTTTTAAAGACGTTTTTTGTAGAGAAATTGTTAAACGACAAACCTAATGTGCCAATAACGCGCCCAGATGTATTGGGGCCCGCACCACCATAACCACCCGACAATTCAATTTGGTCACTTGACTTTTCTTCTACTACATATTCGATATCAACTGTTCCATCAACAGGATTTGGTTTGGGATTGACTTGAAACCCCTGCTCGTTAAAGAAGCCCAATTGTGCCAATTCGCGCTGGGTTCGCATAATGTCTGCCTTGTTAAATAAATCACCAGGCTTGGTGCGTATTTCGCGCAAAATTACGTTGTCGTTGGTTTTTGTGTTGCCTCGAACTGTGACATTTCCTACGTGCGCTTCTTTCCCTTCAATTAAGCGAATTTGATAATTGATTTGGTTGTTGCTGACGCCGGTTTCTACCGGGCTGATTTGAAAAAACAAATAGCCGCGATCCATGTACAATGAGGTGATGTCACGGCCATCGCCATTCCCGTAAAGGCGTTGGTCAAAAAGTTCTTTGTTGTAGAGGTCGCCTTGCTTGATTCCTAAGATGGTATCAAGAAAACTTGAGCGGTATTTTGTGTTTCCAATCCACTCAATTTTACCGAAGTAGTATTTTTCGCCTTCGTTTAGATGAATGTCGATTGCCATATTTTTTTCATCAAGCATGTAAACCGAATCGCTTACGATAGCAGCGTCGCGCAGACCTGCTGCATTGAATTTCTTCAACATCGACTGCTTGTCTGTTTTGTAGCTAGATTCGGTGTACTTAGAACGCTTGAACACACGCAATACACTTTTTTGCTTTGTGTCTTTCATGGCCATTTTAAGCTTCCATGTTGGGACTTCCGAATTTCCGGTAATTGTTAGTTTTTTAATGCCGATTTTTGGCCCTTTATTGATAGAAATGACAAAGATTTCAGAATCGTTAATCAAGGTGTCTTTTTGCTGCGTAATTTGAACCTTAACGTGGTAATACCCTTTATCACGGAAGTAACTTCTGATCTTACTATTGGTCTGAAACACCAAATTTTCAGTAATCGTTTTACCGGTAAACAAAGAGATTTCGTCGCGGATTTTGTCTGCCTCACGCTTATTAACTCCAACAAAACGGTATTTGGAAAGTTTCGGGCGTGGGCTTAGTTCGATAACCAAATAAACCACACCTGCAATTTCTTTTTCAGCATAGATGGATATATTTGAAAACAGACCTTCTGCCCATAGATTTTGAATCGCTTTACTGATTTGCTGACTTGGCAATGTGATGGTTTGGCCACTGCGCAAACCAGCAATTAATTTGATGGCTTGGTGGTCATAATTATCGGCACCAACCACCCGTATTGGGCCAATTTCGTATTGCTGCGGATTTTCATAATCAAACGTGAGTTCTCCTAATGAGGCTGGTCCTTGACCAAACACGTGGAGGGCACAACACATGATGAAGATGAATAGAATTCTCATTTCGTTTGATTTAGTTGTTCAGACACCTGACCAAATCGGCGCTCTCTTCCTTGATACGAACGAATCGCATCGATAAATTGATCGCGACGGAATTCGGGCCAATGGACCGGTGTAAAGAACAATTCTGTATAAGACAATTGCCAAAGCAAAAAGTTACTAATGCGGCATTCGCCACTTGTGCGAACCAATAACTCGGGGTCTGGAATACCAACGGTATAAAGCCCTTTCTCGAATTCTTCGGCGTCAATTTGTTCGGGCAATAATCGACCCGCTTGTACCTCAGTGGCTAAGCGAAGGCTTGCCTTTAAAATTTCTTGGCGCGCCGAATAATTGAGCGCCAAAACAAGCGTAAGAGCCTCGTTGGCTTTTGTGTGGTCAATTGCTGCTTGCAAAGACGTATAACATGCCGGTGGGAGGCCTTGAATGTCACCAATTGCTAACAAACGCACACCGTTTTGGTGCATTTCGTCAAGCTCATTCGTGATAGCTTCCACTAATAAATCCATTAAACCAGAAACCTCATCTGATGGGCGCGACCAATTTTCAGTAGAAAAGGCATACATAGTTAGGTATTTTACACCTACTTCGCGTGCTGTTTTGATGACATCTTTGACCGATTCTACACCCGCTGCATGACCAAACAAACGATGCTGACCTTGTTTTTTAGCCCAGCGTCCGTTGCCGTCCATAATGAACGCAATGTGTTTTGGTATGTTATTTAGGTCAAGGTCAAGCATATCATTATGCGGAAATTAGCTGAACGAAATTACGCATTCTAAGCGGTTCATTTTACCCACTCTTTGATTAAAAAAAAAGGGAGTGGTTTCCCATTCCCTTTTAATGTTTGATTCATCTTGATTATTCAGCAAGAACGATCAATTGATTGTTGTTAAGTTCAGCCACACCTCCATTAATGCTAAGGCGCACATGTGAACCCGAAACTTGAAGTTTGTCGCTCATTTCAAGTGCTGTACCTGACATCTCGAAATGCAACTCGCCTTTTTTCAAAGAGGAGATAATCGGGGCGTGGTTATTTAACACCTGAAACACGCCATCAAGACCTGGCAAACTTACGCTGTTTGCCTCGCCTTTAAACAAGCTTGCTTCTGGAGTGATGATTTCTAGTTTCATAAGTCAATTAAGCGTCTGCTAACATTTTTTCACCGGCAGCAATTACATCTTCGATTCCTCCTTTAAGGTTGAAGGCTGCTTCTGGGTATTGATCGTATTTACCGTCAAGGATTTCGTTAAAGGCTTTAATCGTGTCTTGAATATCAACTAGTACGCCAGGAATCCCTGTAAATTGCTCAGCAACGTGGAATGGTTGCGACAAGAAACGTTGAACACGACGTGCGCGGTGTACAACCAGTTTGTCTTCTTCAGACAATTCGTCCATACCAAGGATGGCGATGATGTCTTGCAATTCTTTGTAACGTTGAAGGGTGATTTTAACGCGTTGAGCGCAATTATAATGCTCTTCACCAACGATTTCTGGAGTCAAGATACGTGACGTTGAATCGAGTGGATCTACCGCAGGATAGATACCAAGCTCAGAAATTTTACGTGACAATACGGTTGTGGCATCCAAGTGAGCAAACGTGTTTGCTGGAGCCGGGTCAGTAAGGTCATCGGCAGGTACGTATACCGCTTGAACCGATGTAATTGAACCGTTTTTCGTAGAAGTAATACGCTCTTGCATCGCACCCATTTCGGTTGCTAATGTAGGTTGGTAACCTACTGCCGATGGCATACGACCTAAAAGTGCGGATACTTCAGATCCTGCTTGTGTAAATCGGAAGATGTTATCAACGAAGAAAAGGATGTCTTTACCTTGACCTTCACCATCTCCGTCACGGAAGTATTCAGCAATAGTAAGACCAGAAAGGGCCACACGTGCACGTGCTCCTGGGGGCTCGTTCATTTGACCGAATACGAAGGTTGCTTTTGATTCTTGCATTTCATTGAGGTCCACTTTAGAAAGATCCCAACCACCTTCTTCCATAGAGTGCATAAAGTCATTACCATACTTGATAATACCTGACTCAAGCATCTCACGAAGCAAGTCGTTTCCTTCACGTGTACGCTCACCAACACCAGCAAATACAGACAAACCACCGTGTCCTTTAGCGATGTTATTGATCAATTCTTGGATAAGTACAGTTTTACCTACACCCGCACCACCAAATAAACCAATTTTACCACCTTTTGCGTAAGGTTCAATCAAGTCGATGACTTTGATACCTGTAAATAAGATCTCAGTAGCTGTTGACAATTGGTCAAACTTAGGGGCTTCACGGTGAATTGGCAAACCTTGTGTGTTGTCAACAGCGTTAATTCCGTCAATCGCTTCACCTACTACGTTAAACAAACGTCCTTTGATGCGATCACCAGTTGGAACTTTGATTGGAATACCAGTAGAAATGACTTCCATACCACGTGTAAATCCATCTGTAGAGTCCATCGAAATTGCACGAATGGCGTTTTCGCCGACATGGGCTTGAACTTCTAAAACTACACGCGTGCCGTCTGCTTTAAATACTTCCAACGCATCGTAAATGTTTGGAAGCGCAGTACCGCGCTCAAAACGAACGTCCACTACGGGACCAATAACTTGTGAGATTTTTCCTTTAATTGATGACATCATTTGCCTTTTTGAATTCGGGCGCAAATATACAGGATTTTATTTGAATTTCTGCTAATCTTTAACAAGATTGTTTAGTGCTTGGCTTTCAATGAACGTGAAAACAGAAAACGCACAGGGAAGTAGGAAAACAAAAATGCTAAACTACTCGCAGACAACAAGATGGTTGCGAAGTCGGTGAGTTTGAATTGTATTGGAAACGGAACATTTGCACCTGGAACAATTAACCATTGCCCATAAATTTGACTGGCACAAAGCAACAAGCCTAATACGAGCCCTGTAATAATTCCTAAAACAGACAAGAGCAAGCCTTCCAAAAAGAAAATATAGAACACGTGTTTTTCACTCATTCCAATGGCGCGCAATACGTGTAGGTTGTCTTGTTTTTCGATATACAACATGGTAAGTGTGGCCACCAAATTGAAAGAAGCCAAGACAAAAACAAACAAAAGAATGATAAATACAACTAGGCGTTCAGAGCGGCTTGTTTTGAAGATCAACTCGTTTTTTTCGAGTTGAGTTTTGACATTAAATTCTGGGCCCAGTCTTTCCATTAATTTTTTTTGCAGCGCAACAGGGTCTGTCGTTGGCGCAAGAAAAACATTTAACCGCGTACAAGAACCATGATAATCAAAGAGTTGGCTAGCGCGTTTGTAATCCCATAAAAGAGCAGAGGCATTGACTTCTTGATTGTAATTGATAGCGCCCGAAATTGGAAGTGTTTCCATGTGAAACGGAGAGCGACCCAATCTCATTTTCACATTTCGTTTTGGCGCATATAATTGAATTGTGTGAAAGTCAGAACCAAGGGTTAAGTGCAGTTTTTGAAACAAATCGAGCCCTAAATAGGCCGTGTTGCCCTGCTTCCAGGAATCAATCCCAACCGCATTCATAAGATGCTTGTTTAGTTTCGTATACTTAAAAAATGTGGGGTCGACGGCATGAAGTGTGGCATTGATCCAGCGGCGCTCTTTTCGAAGCACTACAAGCTCTTCAAGCTCAGGGCTGAGTGCCGCAACACCAGCCAAGCCTTTTAGTTCGGCCATCGGCACTTCTGTTAGTAAAAAGGTTTTGCGGTGTTGGTGTTCAATAGTAAGAGGGGCATCAAACTCCGTATAAAGTTTTTCAATCATGTGTTCGATACCATTGAAGGCAGACAACAAAATCACCATAGCGGCGGTGCAAATGGCAATTCCCACTAATGAAATGCGCGAAATAAGCGTAACGATCGAGCGCTTAGATCGGCTCAATAAATATCGTTTCGCTATGTAAAAAGAGGTTTTAATGGCTTACTTTTTCAGAAGCTCGTCGATTTTTAACGCATAATCGAGCGAGTCATCGATGTGAAATACCAATTCTGGGATTTTACGCATGTTTTTGAGGCGCTTGCCGACTTCTAGACGGATTTTGCCCCGGTTGTTTTGAATGCTTTCTAGCACTTCTTTTTTGTCGGGCCCGGCAAAAATACTTAAGTAGACACGGGCAAGACTGAGGTCAGAAGTGATGCGAACAACAGTTACAGACACCATAGAACCCAAACAAATATCAGAAGCTTGGCGCTGAAAAAAGGTAGATAATTCGGCCTGTATGACCGCTTCGATTTTTTGTTGACGTATAGAACTCATGGTGCAAAGTTAAGAATAGTTAAGGTGCAAGCGGGCAACTCAACAAAAATGTATCTTTGTAGCAATGGGTTATTACAGAGAAATTTACAATTACACCTTCCGCTATAAAGCAATTGCCTTGTTAACGGTTGTTTGCAACTTGCTTTTTGTCATCTTTAATTTACTGTCGCTCGTGCTTTTTGTGCCTGTGCTTCAATTAATTTTTAGAAATCCCGAAGAACTAGAAATTGTAAAAACCCCACACTTCCATGGAGGCGCTACTGGTCTTTTTGATTACCTAAAAGACAGCTACAATTACCAGATGTACGAATTGGTTCGCCACGACCCAAAGTCTGCCTTGCTGTTTGTTTGCATCACTGTGTTGCTCACCTTTTTTCTTAAAAACTTGTTTCGTTATGGTGCGGTTTGGTACCAATCGCAATTACGAATGGCTGTGGTGCGCGATGTGCGCGATGCCCTTTTTGAAAAAGCGCTTCGCTTGCCGCTTTCTTACCATTCCAATGAAAAAAAGGGCGATGTCATGGCCCGTATGAATAGTGATGTTGGCGAAATAGAAGTAGCTGTTGTAAGCTTGCTTGAATTGATTTTCCGAGAACCAATTGCGATCCTTATTAATTTGGCCTCATTAATTTACATGAGCCCTCAGCTCACATTGATTTCGTTGTTTTTACTCCCCATATCTGCATTCGTGATTTCTAGAATTGGGAAAAGCTTGAAGCGCACCGCGAAAAAAACGCAAGAGCAACTTGGTTTTCTTTATTCCGAAATGGACGAAGGTTTGGGTGGGGTACGCATCATCAAGGCGTTTAATGCCATTGATTTTGTTTTTTCAAGATTTCGGACAATGAACCTTCACCACCAACAATTGGCTACTCGTGCTTTCCGCAAAAAAGATTTATCACCTTTAGTCAATGAGACGCTCGGGGCAATGGTATTATTAGCGCTCGTGTATTTCGGAGGGAAACTCATTTTAGATGGGAAAGAAATTGGCCTCACCGGTGAAGTGTTTTTAACATTTGTCATTGTTTTTTCTCAGTTTTTAAGACCCATCCAAAGCGTTTCGAATAACATGGCAAACATGACGAAAGCGCAGGCTTCACAAGACCGGATTAACGAACTATTAACCGCTGATGAAGTGGTTCATGAAGTCAAAAATCCACGATCCATTCAAGTGTTTCGTGAGTCGATTGAATTTGCGAATGTCTCTTTTGCATATAAAGAAACACCTGTATTAAAAAACATTGATTGGACCGTAAAAAAAGGAGCAATGGTTGCATTAGTCGGAGAATCAGGAAGTGGTAAATCGACACTCATGGATTTGCTGCCCCGCTTTTATGACGTCGCGGCGGGTTCGGTCCGAGTTGATGGCAGGGATGTGCGCGAACTTTCTCTTAGTGATTTGCGTGATTTAATTGGTGTTGTCACGCAGGAATCGATCTTGTTTAATTTGAGTGTGGCCGAAAACATTGCCTTTGGTGCCGAAAACATCGACTTAGAACGGGTTAAACATGCCGCTCAGGTCGCAAATGCACACGCATTTATTGAAGAACTCGAAAATGGCTATGAAACGGTTATCGGTGAACGCGGCAATAAGTTATCGGGCGGACAAAAACAACGCTTATGTATTGCGCGGGCAGTTTACAAAGACCCTGCTATTCTCATTCTAGACGAAGCCACTTCGGCACTTGATACCGAATCTGAACGCCTGGTTCAAGATGCCTTAGAAAAACTAATGGTAAACCGCACCTCTTTTGTCATTGCTCACCGTTTAAGTACCGTGCGCAATGCCGACGAAATTGTCGTGCTATCTAAAGGAGAAATTGTGGAACGTGGCACACATCATGCATTAATTGCTGCAGATACACTTTATAAAAAACTCTGTGCCCTTCAAGGAATTAGTTGAGCTTGATGGAATAATTCCCATTTTTCGATTTAAACCTTTTCTTTTCGCTAACTTTGAAGATTGAATTTTTAATATGAACCAAAGCAACATACAATTCTCAAGAAGCCAAAACGACGATTTTTACAAGACTTTAAAATCGCGTGTTAACGCTTACTTCAAAGAAAATCACATTTCAAAACAAGCCAATAGCGCAATGGTCTTTAAAACAATCGCCTTGCTTGCGTTGTTCCTGACTCCTTTTGGGTTTTTATTCATGAGTGGACTTCCAAACGGGGTATATATCCTGTTGTGGTTTATCATGGGAATTGGCATGGCTGGTGTCGGACTTTCTGTGATGCACGATGCAAACCACGGCGCTTATTCTAAAAAAGAATGGGTCAACACTATTGTGAGCAATGTCATGATTATTTTAGGTGGCAGCGCGCGCAACTGGCGCATTCAACACAATGTGTTGCACCACACCTACACCAATGTAACTGACCACGACGAAGACATTGACCCGCCTTCGTTTATGTTGCGTTTTTCACCACATTCAAAACACTATTCCATTCAACGTTTCCAGCATTATTATGCTTGGTTTTTTTATGGCCTCATGACCTTCTTTTGGTTTCTTACAAAAGATTACCAACAGGCCTTCCGCTACAAAAAAAAGAATCTTATTGCCGCTCAAGGTGTTAGTTTTGCCCAGCATATGGCGGGCATTATCTTCTTTAAGATCGTTTACGCATTTATTTTCTTGTTCTTACCGATGTATTTTGCAGGCGCACCCTGGACGATTTCTTTACTCGGTTTTGTCATTATGCAGTTTATTTGTGGGCTGATTTTAGCGCTCATTTTCCAACCCGCACACGTTGTTCCAAGCTCTACATTTCCGATGCCCAATGACTCGGGTGTAATTGAAGCTGATTGGGCTGTGAGCCAGTTATACAACACGGCTAATTTTGCGCCAAAAGCGCGTTTGTTTTCGTGGTATGTAGGTGGTTTAAATTACCAAGTAGAACACCATTTATTTCCTTCAATTTGCCACATTCATTACCGCAAAATCGCTGGTATTGTAGAGTCTACCGCAAAAGAATTTAATTTGCCCTATTATTCTTACAAAACCTTTGCTGCTGCGCTTGCCGATCATACCAAAATGCTTAAAAGCTTAGGTAAAAACGATGCCGTTATTCCGGCCCATTAACCGATGGATATTGAAGCGCTTCATCATTATTGCCTTCAAAAACAAGGGGCTACAGATGGGTTTCCCTTTGATCAAAAAACACTAGTTTTCAAGGTTTACGGCAAGATGTTTGCTCTTGTAGATGTCGATGACTTTGACAGCATTAATCTTAAATGCGACCCCGAAAGAGCCTTGGAATTGCGTGAGCATTATGCCGCAATAAAAGGAGGGTTTCACATGAATCATAAACACTGGAACACCATTGAATTCAACAACGATGTCGATGACCGTCTATTGAAAGAGCTTATTGATCATTCATACGAATTGGTCTACAAAGGACTTCCTAAAAAAGTGCGTGATGAAAATCCGCTTCGATAAATATGTTTGGTGTGTTCGTTTGGCAAAAACGAGATCGCAAGCAGCAGAACAGATTTCAAAAGGTCGAATCCTTTTAAACGGTAGTGCCATTAAAGCATCCCGAGAGGTTAAAATTGGCGACCAAATTACCTGCATTCGACACACCGCACATTTTGACTATCAAATTGTTGGGTTGCTTGATAAACGTGTTGGTGCGGCTTTGGTGACTAATTATTTGCTTGACCAAACCAAACCCGAAGAAATCGAAAAACTTAAGAGCTACCAAGCGGCACAACAGGTCTATCGTCAAAGCGACGGAAAACCAACTAAAAAAGACCGTCGAGAGTTGGATCGCTTCCTCGACGAATGGATAGACTAGTCGTTTTCGTTTGCTAAAATTTTGTCGGCAAGAACAGCGCTTAATTTCACATAACTCTCTGTTGTCCAACCACCTACATGTGGAGACAACAGCACGCGATCACTGTTAATGAGGTAAGAAAATGCAGTGGGTAGGTGTTGCTCAAAAAACGATTCAAAGCTTTTTGTTTCAAATTCCAACACATCCAATCCTGCTGCCTTAACTTTTCCGTTTTGAAGTGCGTCTACGAGCGCATTGGTTTCGATAATTTTACCGCGCGACAGATTTAACAAATAAATAGGTTTGTGCACTTGGTCAAAAAAAGTCTGATTGGCCCAGTATTTTGTCTCTTTGTTGAGTGGAATATGAAAACTAATGACATCGGCTTGCTCGTAAAGTGCTTCAAGGGTGCACTCGTGGACAAAATGATCACCGAAGCCCGTTTTGTACTTATCGTAAGCCATGACCTTGACGTCAAAACCACGTAGTTTTTTTGCAAAAGCAGCACCGTTGTTGCCATAGCCAATAATTCCGATTGTTTTTCCGTCAATTTCTTCGCCACGATTCGCTTCTCGATTCCAAATTCCTTGACGTATTTCTTTATCGGCTTTCGTGAGTTTATTGGTCAAAGATAAAAGCATACCGAGCGCATGTTCAGCTACTGCATTTCGATTCCCTTCGGGAGAATTGTACAAACGAATGTTTCGTTCTTGACACGCTTTTTGATCGATGTTTTCTAATCCCGAACCAGATCTAGCTATAAACTGAAGGCTTTCGCACTGATTGAGAAAGGCTGAATCAATGGTAAAACGCGAACGAATGACTATTCCGTGGGCTGTTTTTAATTCTGGCAGGAGCTCTTCCCATTTTGTTTTTGTGCGTTGCAAACAAACATAGCCGGCCTGCGTAAGTCGTTCTTCTAAAATTGAATGAACGCTGTCAATAAACAAAATGTATTTGGTTTCCATTTGTTAAAGGTACATTTTTTAAGTTTTGTGAAAATCACAAAAAAACCCTGTTTTTTGACTTGATTTCATCACACTTCTTGTGGTCGTTGGTGTGATTCTATACAAACAAGGGTGAAAGCGTCTTAAAACGCCTTAAAAAGCGTTTTTACCTCCCTAAATGGATCAGAAGAACAGAAATATCGCTAGGTGAAACACCTGAAACACGCGAAGCCTGGCCAATGGTTATAGGTTTAATTGCTGTAAGTTTTTCTTTCGCTTCGATACTTAAACTTTTGATCGATCGGAAATCTAGATCAGAAGGAATTGCCACATTTTCTAAACGTTGAAGTTTTAATGCTTGTTCTTCTTCACGGTCAATATAGCCTTGGTATTTTAATTGAATCTCGGCTTGCTCGACAGCCAACGGTTCAAACTTGGCCGCGGCATCACATAGCGCTTTCGTTTCTGGGTGTGCATTAATGAAATCCTGAAGTGTCAGTTGAGGCCGTGTGATTAGGCTGCTCACTTTTACCTGTTGTACAATAGGAGCGGAACCTTTTTCAGTCAGTAAGGGGTTTGCTTGCTCTGGGCTAATTCCCAAATTTTTTAATCCGTGTAAAAGCTGCTTCGTTTGGGCCATCTTTTGTTCGACACGTTGAAGCGCAAAATCATCGTTCAATCCAATGGCATGACCCAGTGGTGTTAATCGTTCATCTGCGTTATCTTGACGCAATAAAATCCGAAATTCAGCTCGGCTTGTAAACATGCGATAAGGCTCATTGGTGCCTTTTGTAATTAAATCATCAATTAATACACCAATGTACGCATCACTTCTTGAGAGAATGAATGGGTCTTTTTCGTGTACTTTTAAATGGGCGTTGATGCCCGCCATTAAGCCTTGGCAGGCAGCTTCTTCATAACCAGTTGTACCGTTAATTTGACCAGCAAAATAGAGATTTGAAACCAGTTTTGTTTCTAGGGTGTGTTGTAATTGTGTCGGTGGAAAATAGTCGTATTCGATCGCGTAGCCTGGCCGAAACATCTTCACATTTTCAAAACCAGGAATGCGCTTCATTGCAGCAAACTGCACTTCTTCAGGTAAGGATGTGCTGAAACCATTGACATATATTTCAACGGTCTGCCACCCTTCTGGTTCTACAAAAATTTGGTGGCGGTCACGGTCGGCAAATCGATTGATTTTATCTTCGATACTAGGACAATAACGAGGGCCTGTACTTTTTATAGCGCCATTAAACATCGGCGAACGGTCAAAACCCGTTCGAAGCATTTCATGTGTTTGTTCGTTTGTATAGGTGATGTAACACGGAAGCTGTTTTGTTAACGCAGGTGTGTTTCCAAAACTAAATTTAGAAGGGTTTTCGTCGCCGTCCTGACGCTCCATTTTTGAGTAATCTAATGAGCGGCCATCGACACGTGGTGGGGTTCCGGTCTTCATTCGTCCTGCTTGAAAACCAAGCCCGACTAAACACTCGGTAATACCTGTTGCTGCTTTTTCACCCGCTCGTCCTCCACCAAATTGCTTTTCACCAAGATGGATAAGCCCATTTAAAAAAGTTCCGTTCGTCAACACAACAGATTCCGCATAAATCTGTGTGCCCATTGCCATTGAAACACCAACTGCTTTGTTTTTTTCTACAAGAATTCCTGTACACATGTCTTGCCAAAAATCAACATTTGGGTTGCTTTCTAGCAGCATGCGCCATTCATGAGAGAACAACATGCGGTCGTTTTGAGTGCGTGGCGACCACATCGCTGGGCCTTTTGATCGGTTAAGCATGCGAAATTGTAAGGCGCTTTTATCACTAACAATTCCTGAACCACCGCCCAACGCATCGATTTCTCGTACGATTTGACCTTTTGCAACACCGCCCATTGCAGGGTTACAACTCATTTGAGCAATTGTGTTCATGTTCATTGTTACCAACAACACCTTGCTGCCCATTTTAGCCGCGGCGTTTGCCGCTTCACAACCAGCATGGCCAGCACCAACCACTATGACATCGTATTTACCCAACATATGTAATCAATTGTTTCACGTGAAACACCTTTGTTTTGAAAATTGTTTAGTTTGTTCCACGTGAAACAAACGCCTCAATCCATTCGTTTTCTTTCCGACGCATCAATACCACATCGTCTGATGATTTATCTTTATAACCACATAGATGAAGTACGCCGTGAAAAATAACACGTTGAAGTTCTTCCTGAAAAGTGATATTTAACCCTGAAGCATTGTCTTTCACCCGGTCAAGCGAAATCATTACATCTCCAGAAATGGTCGTATCAACACAATAATCAAATGTGATAACATCAGTGTAGTAGTCGTGATCAAGAAATTGTTTGTTTACTTCGAGAAGGTATTCATCATCTGTAAAGACCAAGCTAATGTCTCCACAGGTTTTACCTTCTTTTTGAATCAACTCACGCAGAAGTTCTTTAAGCTGTTTTTTTGCTAGAAACCCTGGTGTAGACACACCAATGCTTAAAATGTGAATCATTTATTAAAATACAAGTTTACAGTATTTCCATTTCCAACAAATTCCAACTCATCTGCCAAATTGTTCATTAAAAAGACGCCGCGGCCACTCTCTTTAAAAATGTTTTCGGGTGCTGTTGGGTCAGGGAGCGATGTGTAGTCAAAACCCTTTCCTTCATCTTGAACCTGGATACAAAATGTGTCTTTTGAATTTGAAACTATAAGCGTAACTTTTAACGATGCATTAGCCTGATTGCCATGTTGGATGGCATTATTGACTGCTTCAGTAACAGCTATCAAGACATTTCCGAATGCCTCTTCGTGAATACCAAGCTCTTGGCAAACCTCGCCAATAAGTTTTTCAACATCTATAAGTGACTGATAATCAGATGATAATATCAATTCAGACACAACCATAAAACCTTCTTTCATATACCAATTAAATAGGGTTTTACTGGATAAAATACTGATTTGCTTTTTCCTTGTAATATTTTTTTAAGGATGGATCAGCACTCTTTAACAACTCCAGTTCTTTCCATTTGGCTTTGTTATACTGCTCAAATCGGATTTGGTTACCATTTGATGCATCTTTTGCAGATTTTGATTCTCGTTTATCTTCAAAACCTCTTTCCATGAGTGCTTTATCACTTTCAAGAAGACGTGTTAAAATGTCGTGTTGACGCTCAATCGTTTTTTGATTGATGTTGCGGTTTAGCAAATCACGTTCTTGTTCTTCAAGTTCTTTGATTAACGGATTTAATTGATTTCCGAGCCCTTTACCTTCTTTATTTAATTCTTGCCTTAATTGCTCAAGTCGTTGACGAATAGCTGTTTGTTCAGCGGCCATTTTAGCGATTTCTTTATTTCCGAGACCAAGCATACTCTGACCGTTTTGGCCATTCTGACCAGGTTTGTCGCCGGGTTTATCACCTGGTTTTTGACCTCCGGGGTTCGGGCCTTTTTGTAGCTGTTCTAATTGCTTTTTAAGCATTTCTTTCATGTCGCCAGTATTCATGGATTGACCAGATTTCGGACGTCCTTTTCCTGGATTGTTACAACTACCACTTCCTTGTTGTTCAGAATTCATTTGCTGCTGCATGCTTTGGAGCGCTTCATTCAACAACAACGCCAAGTTATTGTAGGATGTCATGACTAATTGTTGGTGTTTTTGAAGTTCCTTTTTCTTGTGATCATCAATGGCCTCAATGGCCATTTTTTGATTGGTTTCAATACTATGTATTTCAGCATCGATAAACGAAGCAATTTTTGGTTGCCGTTTTGCTAATGCAAATAAGCTATCTCTGACAAGTTTGGTGTCGTCAATGATGCGTTGTTGACGCCTGCCTAATTTTCGATAGATTGGGTCTTTAGTGCTGATCTTTTCAAATTTATACATCAATGATTCTTGATCAAAACTAAGTGTCATTAGCGATTCTAGAATCGCGCGCAACGATTCCACATCTTCCTCTTGTTGCTTTTGATTGGCTTGTTTTTGTTTTGAGTCAAGTTGTGCTGCCATCGACTTCATACCATCAGAAGCTTTCTTTTGGTGTTCGCCCGCTTTTTTGTTTTTTCCTTCCTCAATTGAAGATTTTGCATCGGTCAATTCTTGATCAACTTGTTGTTCTAATTCTTCTAAAGCCTCACCTAAATCCATTGGTTTTTCAAGCGCTTTATTGAGCGTTTTTATTTCTGAAAGTTCTTTTTTGAGTGCATCAAACTTTGTCTTTAGTTCTTCTTGTTTTTTTAGCAATTCTTCTTTACTCAGCTCGTTGGCGGCATCTTTTAATTCTTCTTGTTCTTGAGCAAGGTCTTTTAATTCCTTTTCTATATCATCGATGCGCTCATTTAATTGCATTTTTTTAAGCATTTCAAGACTTCGATCGAGTTGTTTTTTCATGTCTTCACTCGATTGATTGAGTTCGTCCATTTTTTCTTTTAACCCTTCTTTATTTTGCTCTTGAAGTAATTTTTCTAAATCCTCTAAGAGTTTTTTAAGCTCATCATCCATGAGATCTTGTAACAACTTCTCAATCATTTCTTGTTTTTCTAACAATTCTTGATCAAGTGGCGAAAGTTGATTTTTCTGTTCCAAACTTTCGTTCATTTCTTCTTTAAGCTCTTGTAAGGATTGTTGCAATTCTTGTTGCTGCTCTTTTAATTCTTGAACTTTATTGAGTTTATTCCAATCCGTCGATTTGGCATTCATCGACTCTTTTTTCAATTGTTGGATGTCTTTTTGAAAAGACTGTGTTTTCTTTAAAAGTTCTTGCAGTTCGTCTTTTGATTTTTCTTGATCTTCCTTACGCTGTTCGTTTAATTCTTCAAGACTTGGTAACTCATAGGTAAATTCTTGACTTTTTGTGGCTTTATGACCATTAACACCATCATTATCATAGACAACAAAATAATAGGTAATCACATCATTTAATTGCACATTTTCACGTTTAAAATCAACTGCAAAACGAAAACGATCTTGTGTTCCGCCAACAGCTTGTACATTCATGCGTTGGGTTCTTGTTTGGCCAGATGCATTGGTAATTTGATAGACAAACTGTAAACTTGATAAACCGTAATCGTCAGCTAATTGCCCGTTAAAATAATACACTCCATCGTTTGTAGAATCGGTGCTTTGCTCGACTTCTATAGATGGATGTGCATCTTGAATGACAGCAAGTTTTGTAAGAACAGTGTCTTGTTGCTTTGTAAATTTATTTTTTAATAAGTAAGTAGTTTGACTACTTAATCGTACTGTCTGCTTAAAAAAGAAGTGATTTTGAGCATACGTATCGAGTAATTTTGAAGCACTAAAACGCTTTACCTCACTGGTATTTTTTGTTTGAATTTCCCACTCAATTTGTGTTCCTTCTGGTACCGTTAAATCACTAGCATTTGGTATACTTTCGTCAGCTTTCTCCAAATAAGCCGGATAATGACAGCGCGCAATTAACTTTCCTATAAGCGCTTTACCAGTTACTTCAATAAACTGATGACGACTATCAAATTGAAGTGTGGTTGTGTAAAAAGAGGTACTATGTCTTATTTTTTTAAGTCGGGCAGTGAATTTATTTTTTAAGACTTGTTTCATTAAAAATTTCCCTTGATCGGAAACAAGATAGAGTTGTTTTGGAAGTTCTTTTGCTGCTCCTTTAGGTATCAACGTTACTTCAATTGGTACATCTTGACCTTCTTCAACTTGAGAAGGAAGGTCTGAAAAGTAAAAACGATAAGGCGCGGGTTCTTTAAATTCTTGATTGTAATAAACCACACGTTTACTCGCTTGAGTGAGGAGGTTAGGGATAAAAAAAGCAATCAAAATAAACACACCAAGTACAGGAAGCAACCATTTTAAGTACTTTTTATTTTCTTCGAAACGAATGGCTGTTTGAAATGGGATAACACTTAGGTTTTGAGCCCGCTGTTGCACACTGGCATGTAGCAATTCAAGATTCCCTACTTGTTGGTCTAGATCACGTTGTAATTCAAGGGTGTTTTTTAAGCGATCCGAGATTTCAGGGAAAAAAGATCCGATAATTTCAGCTGCTTGTATATGATTGATTCGTTTACCGAATGCTACCAATCGACTTAATGGAATTAAAAGATAAAAGACCCCAATGTATACATTGATCGCAATGAAACTAAAAAATAAAACAGCCCGAACTACGGACCCAAAACGACCTATAAATTCGAGCGAACTTGTGAGTAAGAAAGAAACCAGAAAAATGAAAGCAAAAAGAAGGACACCACGAATCAATTGATTGATGTAGTACTTTCTAATAAATGCATCGATCTGAGTAATCAGGCGATCATAGAGGCTTTCCATAGTTTAAAGCTACGTTTTCTTGAATGATTCACAAAAATAAGCAGCAGCTCGTCTTGATTTATATAAATAGTTCTTTTTTAAAAGAATTTATTCTATTTATTATGATAACTATTAAGGTTGTTGAAATGTGTATAACTCTCACTTATAAAATGCGGCTTTTACAAAAAAGACTTTTATACACATGTTTTAAACGCGTTTTAATCATATAAAACACTGATATTAAATAAGTTAATTTGATATAAACAAAACGATTAAACCACCTACTGTGTATAAAAATAAAGTAAAATGAATGTTAAAATAGGTTCATATCGTCCTGATAAGTCACGGATAAGTAATGTGTAAAAAACAAGCCACTTTCGATAAAAAAACGAATTGCATCTTTTTGTCTAATAAACAACTTTAGTTGTGACTAGTTTTAAACAGGTACTTCACAATAAACCCGGAAGGTCAGTTAAAAAGTTGTACCATTAAACAAGGCTTTGCGGCGCATAAAAAAGCGACGTGTTGACAACTTTAGATAGAAATAGTGTTTAATTTTACAAAAAACATCGATTTATGATTCCTATTGGCTGTGATCATGCCGGCTTTCAAACGAAAGTAGCAATTATTAACTATTTAGAGGCAAAAGGCCTTCAAGTCCACGATTATGGTTGTTATTCAGAAGATAGCATCGATTATCCAGACTACGCACACCCAGTTGCAACATACGTTGAAGAAAATCCAGAAACACTAGGAATATTATTGTGTGGTTCAGGTAATGGAATTAACATGACAGCAAACAAACACCAAGGAATACGAAGTGCGTTATGTTGGAAGGCAGAAATCGCAAAATTAGCACGTGAACACAACGATGCAAATATAATTGCCATTCCTGCACGCTTTGTTACAGAAGCGGAAGCGATTGAAATGGTTGAGCTGTTTCTTTCTACAAAATTTGAAGGTGGGCGACACGCCAACCGCGTGCAAAAAATACCGTGTTAATTCGGTCTTATAAGAATTTCAACGCGGCGGTTCGCTTCTTTTTCTTCTTCCGTTTGTGGATTTTTGTAAATCGGCTTGCTATTTCCATAACCCACAGGAAACAAACGATTGGCATCGACACCTTCCTTAACTAGGTATTCTTTCACCTTGTTTGCTCGTTTTTTAGACAAGCGTTCTGAGCGGGCATCATTGGAATTGTCTTCATTCACATGGCCATGTATTTCAATGGAAATAGACGGATTCAATAATAAAAAATCACGCAGTCTGGAAAGTTGTGGGTACGATTCTTCCAAAATGAGGGGTAAGCCAGCCGCAAAATAAACTTGTTCAAGCGCTGCCAATTGCCCCCCCATAACAGGGTTTAATAAAAAAGTATCAATATTAGAACTTGAAATAGGCAAGCGCGTTTCTTTTTTATCAAACGAATAATAACCCTCTGCATCAATTTTCAACTCGCCTTTTTTAATCGCTTGCTTTAAGTTCAGTTTTAAGGTAGAGGCCCGATAGACGCCCGTTAAATCAGAAGAACCTTGCAACGTGATTCTTCCTTCGACCGGAAAACCCGTGCGTTGGTCGCGCAAGACGATGGTGTAAGTTGGAATCGATTCGCTATAGCGCAAGTCTACTACTTTTTCTTGCTGTGCTTCTCTTAAATCTGCTGTAAACTGACTCCGTAATTGAAGTTGTGTTTCACTGAAATCTGAACACAGCAACAAAAAGGCGCTTTGGTTTTTTTGAACGGAACACTCAAATTGGATGGAATCGTTGGCAGGAATAAAACGATTGAGTTGTGGACTAAATGTGGGATCGTTTAAAGACCCGCAAATAGCGGATTGATCGGAGATAAAAACGAACAATTGAACCCCGTTTTTGAGCTCTTTTTCTAAGGTTAACGAAAGTTGCAAAAGACCACCTTGAGGGGCGCTTAATTTAAGCCAGATTTGATGAGCGGGTAAATTTTTTGGACCAATTGCTAAATAGGGTTTTTGTCGTTTTGTTTCTTTTCCAAAAACCAGTGTGTATTTGCCGTTGACGGCACAAGTTAAGGGGTGTTCACACGTTGTGTTGCTCTCTTGTTGAGCAAAAAACCCTGTCGAAACAAACAAGAAGAGCACAAAAAACACAGTTTTCACATGCCCTTAAACGCATCAATCGATTTTAAGTTTCACCCAACCGTCTATGTCAACCTGAATATAGACACCAGACTTGCGCAGGATTAAATCAGACAAACTCAATTGATCAACAGCACCACTTAAAAACACACCGTTACTTAATTCTGTGTTTAACGATTCAGTTATTGCGTGTTGACTTTCTGTAATGTATCCACGAAGATCGTAAACAAATGCACGTTCTATATACGCTATGATTTTACTTGAGAACATCCACTTGGCACTTTTCAGCAGCAGGCTTTTGCTTTCTAAATCATAGGTGACGTCTTTGAGCCTTAGGGCTTGACTCGAATCAACATAGGGCGTCGCAAACAAGTAAAAACGTCCTTTTTTAGAGCCAGAAAAATCAATACCTAGCACCATTTTTCCGTCCTGACACCCTATAAAATGAATGCGGTCTAGTTGGATACTTTTGTTTTTTACGGGGAAGGTCTGAATGCCCATTTCGCGATTGATCAGTGATTCAAGAGAATCATAAGAAGCAAAAGCCAACAGGTGTAAATGAAGCCCATCGGGAATTGTTAAGTCGGTGTTTTTTCCTAATGGGAGGCGCGCTAATGTCAAAGGATTTGTGCTAAACAAAGGCTGCGCGCTTAGTTCGGTTTGTACTTGTAGTTTTTTAGTTTGTTGATTGAACGTTAATTCTTGTAACGAAAGTTGTTGGGGCTTCATGTACAAAAAACCATAGGGCGCAATGGCAATGGGTTCTTGCAATAGGTTCCAAACCTCTTCAACAGATGATTTGACCGGAGCGTTGTATAATTCTTGATCAATCTGCCGCTCGAGTTTTTTTAATTCAGCCTGCACTTCCTTTTCAACAGTAGCGGTTGCATTGTAGCGAAACACGGTGATTTCACAAGGGTCTTCTATATGAAAATACGTGAGTTTCGTTTTGCTTTTTAATTCAAAACTTGCCCCTAAATCTACTTGTGTTTCATAAGCAACCCGCACGTTTCGTTTCGGTTCATTCACCCCACACGAAGCATAGACCCGAGGAATGGAACAACTGCCATTTTCGTCCCATAGGTGATGGCAACTTGGGCAATACGAAAGGCTTAAATCAAACCGACCCAAGACTTCGTAATTGATTACGCGATTCTCAAAACTAAAACGTATGGGTTGTCTTTCAAAATGGTATTGGTAACTAACACCTTCACAGTTTTCTTCTTTTCCACTGAATTTTTCAGGAACGCTTTTTTCTGCGGTGTTTAAATAAGGCCCCATAGCCATGGTTGTCGGAATGCGAATACTCGATAGTGGTAATTCTGGAAGGCTTTCATTTTCGTCGATCGCCGGCGGCAATGCCTCGATGCTTTTACATGAAAACAACAAACAACTTAAGAAAACAAGAAAAAGGTAACGCATAAAAAAAGGGGCCGCAGCCCCTTAAAATTAATTCATTTTTGCTTTTAAGCCATTATCGAGTGCATCTAAGAATTCTTCAGTGTACACATAATGTTCGCCATGATTGACTTTGTTGCCATGAATACAGACCGCTAAGTCTTTGGTCATGATGCCGTTTTCTACGGTTTCAATACAAACACGCTCGAGCGTTTGGCAAAAATCGATCAATTCTTGATTTGCATCTAGTTTTCCGCGGAAAGCCAAACCACGTGTCCAGGCAAAAATGGAAGCGATCGGATTGGTCGAGGTTTTTTTACCAGCTTGGTGATCGCGGTAATGGCGTGTTACTGTTCCGTGTGCCGCTTCTGCTTCCATGATTTCTCCGTCTGGTGTAATAAGAACAGAAGTCATGAGACCCAACGAACCAAAACCCTGTGCGACTGTATCAGACTGAACATCGCCGTCGTAGTTTTTACAAGCCCACACAAAATTACCGTTCCATTTTAAGGCAGAAGCTACCATGTCATCGATAAGGCGGTGCTCATAGACAATACCCGCAGCTTCAAATTTAGATTTGAACTCCGATTGGTACACTTCTTCAAAGATGTCTTTAAAGCGACCGTCGTATTTTTTAAGAATGGTGTTTTTTGTTGAAAGGTAAAGCGGCCATTTTTTTGTGAGCGCCATGTTAAAGCAGCTTTGTGCAAACCCACGAATCGATTCGTCGGTATTGTACATCGCCATCCCAACACCATCACCTTTGAAATTAAACACTTCAAAGGTTTGTGTTTCGCCACCATCTTCTGGCGTAAAGGTCATGGTTAATTTCCCTTTTCCTTTAAAAACCGCATCAGTTGCACGGTATTGATCACCAAATGCATGACGTCCAACAATAATAGGAGCTGTCCAGTTCGTGACCAAACGCGGTACGTTTTTAATGACGATAGGCTCACGAAAAACAGTTCCATCTAAGATGTTGCGGATGGTTCCGTTTGGAGATTTCCACATGGATTTTAGACTAAATTCTTGAACCCGCGCTTCGTCAGGTGTGATGGTTGCACACTTAATCCCAACTTTGTATTGTTTAATCGCTTCAGCGGCATCAATCGTAATTTGGTCGTTGGTTTCGTCGCGCTTTTCAATTCCTAAATCATAGTATTTGATATCGAGATCGAGGTAAGGCAAAATGAGTTTGTCTTTGATAAACTTCCAAATGATACGAGTCATTTCGTCTCCGTCGAGCTCAACGACAGGATTGGCTACTTTAATTTTTGACATGTGCTTTTAATATTGAGATGCAAAGGTAGTGAATTCATTTCTAGTCCAAAGAACCAATCATTTTTGATGGGTCAACAAATTGATCGTATTCTTCCGGGGTAACGTGACCAAGGCCAACGGCAGCTTCTTTAAGAGTCGTGCCGTTTTTGTGCGCGTATTTTGCGATTTCAGCCGCTTTGTAATAACCAATTTTTGTGTTTAACGCAGTGACCAACATCAGAGAATTATCTAAATGTTGCTTAACAACAGGAAGATTTGCTTCAATTCCAACGGCACAATTATCAGAAAAAGACACACACGCGTCTCCTAATAATCGGGCAGATTGCAACACATTTGCTGCAATGACCGGCTTAAATACATTGAGTTCAAAGTGTCCGTTAGAACCAGCCACAGCAACCGTCATGTCATTTCCCATTACTTGAGCACAAACCATAGTCAATGCTTCGGGTTGTGTCGGATTTACTTTTCCTGGCATGATCGATGAACCCGGTTCGTTGTCTGGTATAATGATTTCGCCGATACCACAGCGCGGCCCAGAAGACAACATTCGAATATCATTCGCGATTTTCATGAGGGCAACGGCACTGCGCTTAAGCGCACCCGATAATTCAACCATGGCGTCATGGGCGGCGAGTGCTTCAAATTTATTTTTGGCCGTAATAAAAGGCAAACCAGTAAATTCTGCAATTTTTTTAGCGACCAAGACATCATACCCTTTTGGCGTATTTAATCCTGTACCGACAGCAGTTCCACCAAGCGCCAACTCAGAAACAGCCACTAATGCGTTGTTGATAGTACGAATAGAGTTGTCGAGTTGTGCGACATACCCACTAAATTCTTGTCCAAGCGTCAGTGGTGTGGCATCCATAAAGTGGGTGCGCCCTGTTTTTACGACATCTTTAAATTGCACTACTTTTTGTTGCAAGACCTCTCGCAAATGCTTCAGGCCGGGCAAGGTAACTTCTACAGTCATTTTGTAAGCCGCAATATGCATCGCAGTTGGGTAGGTATCGTTTGACGATTGTGATTTATTAACGTCGTCGTTGGGATTCAGCACTTTTTGCTCGTCAAGTAAGTTACCGCCATGGATCACGTGAGCGCGATTGGCAATCACTTCGTTGCAATTCATATTAGATTGCGTACCTGAACCCGTTTGCCAAATCACTAATGGAAATTCATCGTTGTGTTGACCCGTTAAAATTTCTTCACACACTCGTGAGATTAAATCGCGTTTTTCGACAGGCAAAACACCTAATTCATGATTGGCATGGGCCGCAGCTTTTTTTAAGTAAGCAAAGGCATGAATCACCTCGATGGGCATTGAGCCTTCAGGGCCAATTTTAAAGTTATTTCTTGAACGTTCAGTCTGTGCGCCCCAATAACGATGAGCCGGAACTTGAACTTCCCCCATCGTGTCTTTTTCTATACGAAATTCCATTTTTTGGTGTTTGTGAATTAATTTGTGTACTTTTGATCAGTTTTCAACTACAAAAATAATAGAAGATGAGCACTTTCGGTATCGTAATGTTTCTTTTAATTGGCGGAATGGCATTTTGGATGTTGTTCTTTTTATTAGGTTTTATTCTTCCTTATTGGCTGACACTCGGCTTGTTCGAGCAATTACGTCCAAAACGAATTTTCGACGAAGAGAAAAAGTAAACATCACTTGATATTGAAAGCGCCTAAAAGGCGCTTTTTTTATGCCCAAAATGTGTAAATTCGGCAGTAACAATTCAAACTTCAATTATGGAAATCACACCCGAACTCAAAGAGAAATTAAGCTTACTCAACGAAAAGTATGCCGCCCTTGGCGAAGACCTCAATTCGTATTTAGAAGGCTTGCTTTATGCAGAAGTCACAACCTACTGGGACTACATTCAGCTAGACACCTTACTCAGCCTCCAAAAACCCAAAACAAACTTTCCGGATGAAGTGGTATTTATTATGTACCATCAAATCACTGAATTGTATTTTAAATTGGCAATGCGCGAATTTGAAGCACTCGGTGAGCTTCAGCAAGTCACAAAAAAACACTTTATCGATCGCGTGACTCGCATCAATCGTTATTTTGACGCCTTAGTCAAGAGTTTTCAAATCATGATTGATGGCATGGATCGCGACGAGTTTTTAAAATTCCGGATGAGCTTATTGCCAGCTTCCGGATTTCAGTCGGCCCAATACCGCGAAATTGAAATTTTTAGTACCGATTTTTTAAACTTGGTCGCAAAAGACCATCGTGAAAACTTTAGCGGTTCAGAATCTATCGAGACGCTTTTCGAACACATTTATTGGAAAGCAGGTGCTACCGAAGTGGCCACAGGCAAAAAAACCTTAACGCTAACCCAATTCGAAGAAAAATACAAAGATCATTTTATTGCATTAGGTGAACGCTGCCGCAGCAAAAATTTGTGGCAAGTGTATTTGCGCTTAGCTGCCGAAGACCAACAAGATTCACTTGTAAAAGATGCGCTTCGACAGAACGATATTAATGTCAATATCAATTGGCCATTGGCGCATTACAAATCAGCCGTTCGTTATTTGGCTCGTCAGGATAAAGATGTGGCAGCAACTGGCGGAACCAATTGGCAAAAATACCTACCCCCACGTTTCCAAAAACGCATATTTTACCCGTCACTTTGGAGCTCGGAAGAGCACGAAAATTGGGGCAAAGGATGGGTGGAAGAAGCCTTGCAAAACGGCTAAACTTACAACTCTTTAAGGTAGACATTTGCAAAATCGACCACACCCGATCGGTTCATGGTAAAGTTGCGTGCGCGCAGTTTGTAAATGACAAAAAAGTCTTCGGTGTAGATCGGAATGAGGTAGGTATGTAAGATCAGTTCTTGTTCGCAGCGGTTGGCAAATTGTTGTTGCTGTGTATTGGTTTTTGCAACGACACAAGCGTTATAGAAGTGTTTGTAACGTGCAGAGGGGCAATCTGTTTTTGACGTATAAATCTTTAAATACGATTCCGGACCCGGATAATCACCAACCCAACCCGCACGCCAAAATAGCGCTTTTCCGCTTTTAATCGCCTTGTTTTTAGATTCAGCAGAGCCATAAATGAGTCGAACACGTATCCCTAAATTCTTCTGAAGCATTTTTGCCAATTCTTGACACCACAGCGCAGGAGTAGAATTTGGACTTGCACCCACATACAACGGTATTTGTTTCAGTTTTATGGTTGACTCAAGTAGCAACTGACGTGCAAAGCTGGGCTGATACACCCATCCTTCTTGTTTTTTAAGCAGCGGGTTGACGTAGCCGGATTGTTCAGGAATAAAGTGGTTTTTTACGGGACGCCCTTCTCCTTTCAGCACAACATTGCAAAGGTAGTCGACATCAATGGCATAAAGAAACGCTTTACGCACCAACTCATTCGTGAAAGGGAAGCGTTGGGTATTAAACCCTAAATAATGAATTTTCGAAGACGGTTTGCTATACACATCGTGCAATTCATTTTTGCCTTTTTGCGCATCATTCAAAGAACCAAATGCCTGGTTTAATTGATTTAGTGGCAGATCAAAGAGCAGGTCAATTTGATTTTGAGAAAATAGCACGTGTTCTTTAGAGGGCGGCACTTGACGAATTACAGAAATTTGATTGAGAAACGGAAGGCGATTTCCGTGGTTGTCATGACGCCAATAATCTTCGTTCTTTTGAAAAACAAATTCGTTTGCTGATGCATGATCGAGACAAAACGCACCCGTACCTACAGGGTGCCAATCAATATTATTTCCATAGTATTGAGCAGCGCGTTTGCTTCTAATTCCTAAACCCGGGTGAGTTAAAATGTGAAAAATATGGGTGTATGCATCGTTAAGTACCAATTCTAAGGTGAAGCGGTCACGTATATGCATTGATTTAATAAGCCCGTGCAATAAGGGCTCAAGCTGGTTGTTGGGTTTTTTCGATAGCGCTTCGCTTAGCGTGTATTCAAGGTCTTCGGCACTTAGCTGGCGCGAATGAAAACGAAAACAGGGGTCAGAATGAAAATAAATGTGATCTTTTAGTTGAATGATCAGTTTTTTACCCCCCGAAGTCACTTGCACACGTTTAGCAAGAAAGGGGCGCCAACCGTTTTTGTTAGCGCTTGCTATCAAAAGGGGGTCAAAAAGCAACGCGTCTAAGCGTTGTTGATCAAGTGAATTAGACGTCAAGGGATTTAACGTATATAACTTAGATCCGATGGCAAAACGAAGTGTCCCACCATATTCTTTCCCGCCTTTAGCTGCTTTGTTTTTTGGCAGAACAAAAAAGATTGCCAGCCCAACAAGCAGGGATAAAGCCCCAATTCGGAAAATGATAGTGCGCTTGATCATGTCAGACAAATGTACATTTATTGCGCATAAAAAAAGGGGCCGAAGCCCCAATTTCAATCTTGTTTATTTGACCAAGTGCAAGAAGCCATGGCCATTGACTTCTTGGTTGTTGAGGCCATAAGCTGTGTATTTGTAAAAGTAGATCCCTTCTGATGCCTTCACACCATCTATTTTACCATCCCAAGCCGGGATGTCATTGATGAGGTCAACCGAACTTTTATCGTAAACCACATTTCCCCAACGGTTTAATATCGTTAGTTCTAATTTTGTTACATTTTTTGTGTTCAAGAAATAGGCTTCATTTGTGTTGTCAGCGTTTGGCGAAAACACGTTTGGAGCAATGACCTCTGGTCGTGCATATTGGCAACTACCGTCGTCGATGAGTGCGTTTGGATCGTAGTTGAGTGCTAAGGGATCCATACAACCAGTCGGATACACACAAGAACCATCATTTACATTTGCTAATGGATTGTAGTTTGTTCCTAGTGGATCGGTACAACCACAAACATCCACTTGGATGGTGATTACGGCAGTATCTGCACATTGTGCGCCTTGATGGGCAATTAGCTGCACCGTATACACACCAAACGGACCATTGTAAGTTGTATTTTGGTTGCTAAGATCGTTACTTGTTGCGGTAAGTGTATTTCCGAAATTCCAACTATATGTACTTGCGTTTTGGCTGGTGTTTGTAAACGTGACGTTAACTGGCGCGCAACCACTAAGTGGATTTGCACTAAATGCTGCCACAGGCGGGTCAAGCACATCAACAAACGCGCTATCCGAAACCGAACACACGTTGTCTACAATGGTGATATAGTACATTCCTGAAGGAATATTTTGCCAAACCGAAGCATCAATAAAACCATTCGGGCCTGGCCCTGTCCAAGTGTATTGTGGAACACCTTGAGTTCCGCTGGCTTGAACCGATACAAACCCTGTTGGCACACATGTCGAAGGCCCCACATATATGGTATCGATGGCCAAGGTTTGATTCATGGTTAAAGTGACTGTGTCTGTCTGTGAGAAATTACAATTGTCGGTTGCGGTCACCAAATAATACATCGTTCCGTTTTGGCCGATTCCCATTGAAATGGAATCATTGGTGCCCAAATTAGCTCCTGCTAAATTTTCCCACGAATAGGTGTACGGAGCATAACCTCCGGAGGCACTTGCCGCTAGCCAAACACTATCTGCCGCACAATAGACGGTCGGGTTGTTGCCTTGAATGTTAATGATGGGCCCCTCACCAATATAAATGGTTCCTGATGAAGTAATGGTGTCGCCACATGGGTTGATCAATTCAACAGTAATGACAACCGATTCAAAACCTTCATTGATGTTGTCTTGAACAGGTGATAAGTTAATAATGACAGTATCTTCTCCAGGTAAAAAAGTGATCGGATTAATGAGGTTATTGTAATCAATACCTTCTTGTGCTACACCCCCGATGGTATAATTAATAATGAGTGTGTCGTTGGTTTGTCCGGCAGGGCGCGTAAAGATAAAATTGGCATCGGTACAACCTTCAACAATAGTGGTATCTCCAGATACCGTAGCTACAGCAACATCAACAGCTGCCGAACTAAATGAGCCTCCTTGTAAAAAGACCCCAGAATCATATGCCTGGTCTCCAACATTTGAAATCGCTAATTTGATATGATAGGTTTGGTTACACTGTACACTCGCCGCTGCAGTTAATAATGTCGTTGTTCCGTCATATTGCAAGGCATCAGTATAAGCTGCACCACCTAAATTGTTAACATAATAAGTCGTGTTTGATGAAGGCCCTACATTATTAATCGTTACAGGTGTGCCGCCAGGAATTGTGGCAATATTAACACCGCCATTTGGGTATCCGGCCAATGCATATGGCCCGGTAATACCTGGTCCCCATAAAAACAATCCAAAGGCGTCGTTGAAAGAAGAAGGAGAAAATTCTGGATATTCATCAGATCCAAACATGTAATTAAAAACAAGGGTATCACCCGCGGGCACGAAATCAAATTCTAATACCACGCCGTTGGTTACGCTTCCTGCTGCGATGTCATTGAGGTGTGGGTCAGAACTAACAGAGGTCGTAGCAGGACTGTTGTTTGTAAAGGAACCACTTGTGTTTGGGCCAATGGCCGCAACTGCATTTCCGGTAGTCAGTAACAAACCATTGTTTATCGGAAAACCCACATTTGAATTCGTAAAATAGGCAACGTTACCTTGAGGTGTTCCTGCCAGTGCAGGATTTCCATTAATTGTTACGTTAGAGGCGGTAACACCAAAACCAAGCAAAACGTTGTCTACTAATTGTTGGGGTGTTTGTGTTGTAGAAACCGATATAGGTTGTGCTAAAACAGGTAAAATAGCAAAACAAAAGGCGAAGCGTAGCAGTAGTTTCATAGGTAAAAAATTGACTGTTAGACTTATTTAATTTCCAACAAGTTGCATCACAAAATTAATATAAAGCTTGAATAAGAAAAACACGCCTTTTTTTCGCAATTTTGAATGATCAAATCATTATGAAAAATACACAGCAATTTATTAGTGAAAACAAAGAGCGTTTTCTAGAAGAATTAATGGCAATGCTTCGCATTCCGTCCATCTCTGCAGACCCAACATATAAGAAAGATGTTGCTCATTGCGCCGACTTTTTGGCAGCGCATTTTAGTGCATTAGGTTTGGATGCTGTTGAAGTGTGCCAAACAGCCGGTCACCCTATTGTTTATGCAGAAAAAATAATCGACCCCAAGTTGCCAACAATATTAGTTTATGGCCATTACGATGTGCAGCCAGCAGACCCTATTGAATTATGGGACAGCCCTGCCTTTGAACCTGTAATTAAACAGACAAGTATTCATCCGGAAGGCGCCATTTTTGCTCGGGGTGCTTGTGATGACAAAGGTCAGTTTTTTATGCATGTAAAGGCGGTAGAAGCCATGTTATGCAGCCAAGAGTTGCCATGTAACCTAAAATTAATGATTGAGGGTGAAGAAGAGATTGGTAGTCCAAATCTGGCCATTTTTGTCAAAGAAAATAAGAGCAAGTTAAAAGCAGACATTATTTTGGTGTCTGATACCGGTATGTTAGCGAATGACACGCCATCGATTACCACAGGTTTGCGAGGTTTGAGTTATGTAGAAGTTGAATTAACAGGACCAAATCGCGACTTGCATTCAGGTCTTTATGGGGGTTGTGTTGCCAATCCGTTAAATACGTTGAGCAAACTCATCGCCTCTTTACACGATGAAAACAATCACATTACAATTCCTGGTTTTTATGACGATGTCGTCGAATTAAGTGCTGAAGAGCGCGCCGAAATGGCGAAAGCACCATTTTCAGAAGCCGCTTATTGCGAAGCGCTAGACATCAATGAAACTTCCGGAGAAATGGGATATTCAACAATGGAGCGTGGTTCGATTCGTCCGACACTTGACGTGAATGGGATGTGGGGTGGTTATACGGGTGAAGGTGCCAAAACAGTCATTGCGTCAAAAGCATTTGCTAAAATTTCGATGCGTTTAGTTCCAAATCAATCCCCCGAAAAAATCACCCAGTTATTCAAAGCGCATTTTGAACGCATTGCGCCAGGTTCTGTCACGGTTAAAGTGACGCCACACCATGGCGGCGAACCCGTCGTGACCCCCACCAATTCTGCGGCCTACGAAGCCGCGAGCAAAGCGTACGAACAAACATTTGGCAAAAAACCGATTCCCGTACGCAGCGGCGGAAGCATTCCGATTATTGCCATGTTCGAACAAGAGCTCGGACTCAAAACCATTTTAATGGGCTTTGGTCTTGATAGCGATGCGATTCATAGCCCGAACGAGCATTATGGGTTGTTTAACTTCTATAAAGGCATCGAAACCATTCCTTACTTTTTTAAACAGTTTAGTCAAATTCCACGATGAAAATAGCCGCGTTAATTAGCCTTCTTTTTTTACTAGGTGCTTGTAAAGCGCTAGAAGAGCCAATCGAAATGAATAGTTATGATGGGTCAGAAATCGAACAATTTTCGGCGCAGCTGGTCAAATTTAAAGCGGCATTTAATGTGCACAACAACTTGTTATTGCCTTTGAAAATGAAACCCGGAAAGTTTGAGGTTTTTTTAGATCAACAAAAAATAGGTGATTTGTATATTGACGCTCCTATTAAGTTAAAAGCACACAAAGACAGCAAGCTGAACATACCCATGCACCTCGATCCCGAACCTGGTTTTTTTGTGACGGCCTATCAAGCGACAAAAAAAGCTAAGTTGACTGTTAAAATTAGTGGGTATCCAAAAGTAGGCGCCCTGTTTGTTTATAAAACCGTCTTGTATTCAAAAGAAGTACAGCTCGATCCTTCTTTATTTGTTCCTTACATCCCCAAATTCTAATGCGCAGTCTTGAAGCTCCAAAAAAACTCTTTTTGCTTGATGCCTATGCGTTAATTTACAGAGCATATTTTGCCTTTGCAAAAAACCCACGCATCAATTCAAAAGGTCAAAATACTTCTGCCGCTTTTGGTTTCACGAATGTTTTAATTGACATTATTCAGACCGAGAAACCCACGCATTTAGCAGTGGTTTTTGACCCGCCTGGTGGCGCTAGCCATCGTCAAGAAGAGTTTGAAGCTTACAAAGCACACCGCGAAGAAATGCCCGAAGACATTCGGTCCATGATTCATCCGATCAAACAAATTGTCGAGGCTTTCAATGTACCGATATTAGAAGTGCCTGGTTTTGAAGCCGATGATGTCATTGGTACGGTTGCGGCAATTGCCGAAACGAAAGGATTCATCACCTACATGATGACACCCGATAAAGACTACGCACAGTTAGTGAGTCCGCAAACCTTTATGTACAAACCAGGTCGTGGGGGCAATCCGCCCGAGATTTTAGGAGTGAAAGAGGTCTGCGAAAAATTTGAAGTAAAAGACCCGATTCAAGTGATTGACATTCTTGGTTTATGGGGCGATGCTTCTGACAACATTCCGGGCATTCCGGGCATCGGCGAAAAAACAGCCAAAGCGCTAATTGCCAAATATGACTCCATGGAAGGCTTGTTTGCGCATGTACACGAATTAAAAGGAAAGCAACAAGAAAATGTGATGGCGTTCCAAGACCAAGGTCGTGTTTCAAAAATGTTGGCCACCATTATACGAGATGTGCCCGTCAGCTTTGACGAAGCAGCTTTAAAAATGTGCCCGGTCGACGCCGAAAAAGTGAAGTCCATATTTACAGAACTTGAGTTTCGCAATTTAGCGAAACGCGTCATCGGTGAAGAAATAATCATCACACAAGCTCAAGCAGAAACAACGCCACAACTCGATTTATTCGGCGCCCAAAGTATGATTGAACCGCAAGAAGCGCAAGACACCGCCTCTTATAAAACAATTGCTACAGAGCGGCCAAGCTACCATTTGATCAGTACGGCCGAAGAGCGAAGAGAATTGCTTGAGTTGCTGCTTCAGCACAGTCAGGTTTGCTTTGATACCGAAACGACCGCTATAGAAGCCTTGCATGCCGACTTGGTTGGTTTATCTTTTTCGTACAAAGCGCGCGAAGCTTTTTATGTGAGTGTACCACCAAATTTTGAAGAAGCGAAACAAATTGTAACGGAGTTTTTACCGCTCTTTACAGATCCTTCAATCGAAAAAATTGCGCACAACATGAAGTACGACATGAAGGTTTTGCAGCGTTACGGCATTCGCTTAGAGGGCCCGCTGTTTGACACCATGATCGCACATTATTTAATTAATCCAGAAGCCAAACAAGGCATGGATTTTTTAGCTACATATTACTTGAATTACAATCCCATTTCAATCGAAACGCTCATCGGAAAAAAGGGAAAAAATCAAGGCAACATGGCCGATCTTCAGCCAGAAGAAATTAAAGATTATGCGTGTGAAGATGCCGACATCACCTTTCAACTCAAACAACTGTTTGAGCCCGAAATCCAAAAACCGCATTTATTTCAGTTGTTCTACGAAATGGAAATGCCATTAGTGCAGGTTTTATGTGACATGGAAGTGGAAGGGATTGCCATCGATGTGGCTGCCTTACAGGCTTATTCACTCGAACTTCAAGATACATTGGTCCGTTTGGATCAAGAAATTAAAGAAGCGGCAGGCGAAGAATTTAACATTGATTCGCCAAAACAACTCGGAGAGCTTTTATTTGAAAAACTGAAAATTTCAGCGAAGGCAAAAAAAACGAAAACGGGTCAGTATGCCACTTCTGAAGATGTCTTACAAAAACACGAAAACGACCATCCAATTATTCCATTGATTTTGGAATACCGTCAGTTGCGTAAATTGAAAAGCACGTACGTCGATCCGCTGCCGACGCTGTCGGACCCAATAGATGGGCGCATTCATACCAATTTTATGCAAACGGTTACTGCAACTGGTCGTTTGAGTTCGAACAACCCGAATTTGCAAAACATCCCGATACGCTCTGCAAAAGGCCGCGAAATCCGCCGGGCATTTGTTCCAAGAGACAAGACCTTTCAATTAATGGCGGTCGATTATTCGCAAATTGAATTGCGCATCATTGCCGCGCTTTCGAAAGACCCCAACATGATTGCCGCATTCCAATCCGGACAAGACATCCATGCGGCAACCGCAGCCAAGGTGTTTCATGTGCCATTAGAACAAGTAAGTCGCGAACAACGGAGCGCGGCCAAAGCTGTAAATTTTGGAATTATTTATGGGCAGTCGGCATTTGGATTGGCTCAAAACTTACAAATTTCAAGAACAGAGGCGAAGGCAATTATTGACGCCTATTTTGAACAATATGGCACCATCAAAACGTACATGGAGCAAGTCATTGCCCAAGCTCGAGAAGAAGGCTTTGTTGAAACGATCATGAAACGCCGTCGGTATTTACCAGACATTCATTCGGCCAATGCAGTTGTTCGCGGCTATGCCGAACGCAACGCCATCAACGCACCGATACAAGGTTCGGCTGCAGACATCATTAAAATGGCGATGGTAGCGGTACAGCACGAACTAAAAAAACAACAGCTAAAATCGAGAATGATTTTACAAGTACACGATGAATTGGTCTTTGATGTGCATCAAGACGAAGCGGCACTTGTTTCTGACTTGGTAAAAAAAGCGATGGAAAGCGCCATTCAATTAGCCGTTCCAATGGAGGTCGAATTAAAGCTCGCTGACAACTGGCTTGAAGCGCATTAAACCTCGAACGGATAAACGTATATTTGTAAAAAAGCAAACGACTTTATGGAAATCCTTATAAAAGCAGCACAATTAGTTACCTCTTTAGCCATATTAGTAACCCTTCACGAATTTGGCCATTTCATTCCGGCCCGCTTCTTTAAAACGCGTGTCGAAAAATTCTATTTGTTTTTCAACCCTTCTTTTTCCTTTTTTCGCTGGAAGCGCGTAAATGGGGTCGGTAAAAAATCATGGTTTAGCAAAAAATCACCAACCGAGTGGGACCAAGACCCGGATTCAACCGAGTGGGGAATTGGTTGGGTTCCGCTTGGTGGTTATGTCAAAATTGCCGGCATGATTGACGAGTCAATGGACACCGAACAACTTAAAAACGAACCACAAGCTTGGGAATTCAGAAGCAAGAAGGCCTGGCAGCGCTTGATCATCATGATTGGTGGCGTGACCGTCAATTTGATTTTGGGTTTCATCATTTATATTGGCGTTGTTTTTACATGGGGCCAACTTTCTCTCGACCAATCCAAACTCCAATCGGGTTTAAGTGTGCACCCATATCTTGAACAATATGGCTTGCATTCTGGCGACAAGATTTTAAGTGTCGAAGGCAAAAAACCATTAAACCTCGATGACATCAACAAAGGTATTTTGTTAAGAGGTGCGCGTAACTTGAAGGTCCAGCATGCCGATGCTTCGACTCAATTAATTCACTTGCCAGCAGATATTGACCAGCGTTTGTTTCAAGCAGGTGCGATGCCCGCAATAAATTTGCGATCGAAAGAACTCAGTGTTGCTGAAGTCAGTTCGGACTCTCCAGCTAAAAAAGCAGGCTTATCAGCCAACGATGAAATCTACGAGGTCAATGGCCGCACCATTGCATATTTTGATGAATTTCAGCAAGCACTTTATCAGCAAAAAGGCAAAACCGTTTGCTTAAAAATCGCAAAAAATGGCGATTCAAAAGACACACTTTCTATTGACGTTAAGGTAAAATCAAATGGCACGATTGGAATTTTAACCAATTCAAAATTTGTTGATGCGAATGCTCTTAAAGAAAAAGAATACGGTTTTGCCGAAAGCATTCAAATCGGAATGGGTTATGGTTACCATACGTTGGCCGATTATGTTTCGCAATTTAAGTTTGTATTTACCAAAAAAGGCGCGACTCAAATTGGTGGTTTTGCCTCTATTGGGAATATGTTTCCTCCGCTTTGGGATTGGCACACCTTCTGGTTAACGACGGCGTTGTTGTCGATAATTTTGGCTTTCATGAATATTTTGCCAATTCCAGCACTCGATGGCGGACATGTTGTTTTCTTGATTTATGAAATGATTACCGGAAAAGAAGCGCCACAGCGCGTTTTAGAGGTCGCACAATACATTGGTATTTTCCTATTATTAGGACTCATGATTTATGCAAATGGCGCTGATTTAGTGCGCTGGATATTAAAATAAATAGCATGCAACGCTTTCAGAATTACATTTTAGGTCAGTGGATCGACGGTCAAGGTGTCGAAACACCATTATTTCATGCAATAACAGGCGAACAAATCGGTGAAGCCTCTAGTGCAGGAATTGATTTTGCGTCAGTTCTTGACTATGGGCGCACTCACGGTTTGGCCTTGCGCAAAATGACTTTTCAAGAAAGGGGCCGCATGTTAAAAGCCCTGGCGCTTTACCTCATGGAGCGCAAAGAAAAATACTATCAAATAAGTGCTTGGACAGGCGCCACAAAAATCGACTCTTGGATCGACATCGAGGGCGGAATTGGAAATTTATTTGCCAATGCAAGTTTGCGCCGACAGTTTCCGGATTTACCTTATTATGTCGACGGAACAGCTGCGCCATTATCTAAAAATGGCAGTTTTATTGGCCATCACATTATGGTGCCTAAAGAAGGCGTTGCTGTTCACATCAATGCCTTTAATTTCCCAATTTGGGGAATGCTCGAAAAAATAGCGGTAAACCTAATGGCGGGCGTACCGGCAATCGTAAAGCCTTCTGAATACACGTGTTATTTGACAGAAGTCATGGTGCGCGACATCATTGATTCTAAAATTTTACCCGAAGGAGCCATCCAACTCATTTGCGGTTTGGGTCGTGGCATCCTTGATTCTGTAGATGCACGAGACGTCGTTACTTTTACTGGTAGTGCAGCAACAGGCAAACGCTTAAAATCACAACCGCGCATCGCTCAAGAAAGTGTTGCATTTAATTTAGAGGCAGACTCCTTAAATGCGACAATTCTTGGAAAGGCGGCCACTCCTGGCACCGAAGAATTTGACTTGTTTATCAAAGAATGTGTCAAAGAAATCACCATTAAAGCAGGTCAAAAATGTACGGCAGTACGTCGTATATTGGTCCCTGATCAACTTCTAGATGCCGTTCAGTCGGCACTGGTTTCAAAATTGGCAGCCACCAAAATTGGCGACCCTTCTCAAGAAGGTGTGCGTATGGGTGCTTTAGCAAGTAAATTACAAGTAGAACGCGTCCGCGCAAATGTAGCCCAGCTTGCCAAGTCTCAGCAACTTGTTTGTGGAGATTTAGATGCATTTGAAGTCATTGGTGCTTCAAAAGAACGCGGTGCATTTTTTCCGCCAATTTTGTTTCGAAACGAGAATCCATTCACCGCAACCGATGTACATGAAATTGAAGCCTTTGGTCCG
This sequence comes from Bacteroidota bacterium, assembly GCA_039800565.1. Lineage (GTDB taxonomy): Bacteria > Bacteroidota > Bacteroidia > Flavobacteriales_D > Crocinitomicaceae > UBA952. Next base: position 86,702 of record JBDLQL010000002.1, read on the forward strand.
GTTGCGACACTAATGCCTTATAAAGATACAGACCAAGCTATTGAATTGGCGAAAATGGGCAAAGGATCTTTGGTTTCTTCGATCGTAACACCTGACAACAAAGAAGCCGTCGATTACGTCGTAGGTGCAGCTAGTATGCACGGCCGTATTTTAGTCCTCAATAAAGATTGCGCAAAAGAAAGTACCGGTCATGGTTCACCAATGCCTCTCTTGACGCACGGCGGCCCAGGCCGAGCAGGAGGCGGCGAAGAAATGGGCGGAAAGCGTGGTGTATTGCATTATTTGCAACGCACGGCAATTCAGGGTCACCCGACCACCATTACGGCCATCACACAACAGTTTCAGGTGGGTGCTGCAATGCCTGAAGCCAACCCGCATGTGTTTAGAAAACACTTTGAAGAATTGGAAATTGGCGAGACGGTATTTACGCACAAACACACCGTTAGTGATGCGGATATCGTCAATTTTGCAAATGTTTCGGGCGATAATTTTTACGCGCACATGGATGCAACTTCTTTAGAAGGGACCATCTTCGAGCGCCGCGTTGCCCATGGCTATTTTATCTTATCAAAAGCAGCCGGCTTGTTTGTCGACCCTAAAAAAGGCCCTGTTCTGTTGAATTACGGAATCGAAGAAGCACGCTTTACAAAGCCCGTTTACCCAGGTGCAACAATAGGAGTTCGCTTTACCGTGAAAGAAAAAATCGATCAAGAAAAACGTAGTGAAGAAGACATCGCTAAAGGAATTGTAAAATTCTTAGTAGACGTCTATGACGAAACGGGTGAAACAGTTGCGTTAGCTACCATCTTGACGATGGTAAAAAAGCTTAACGACAACTGATCTAATTTAATCTGGATTTTCTTCGGCAAATTCTACTTCGAGTTTGTCGGTATCGTAGTCTGTTTCTTCGTTGTAAATATCAAAGAAAGGTTCTTGGAACGATTTCGAAATGACTTTGCGCTCGAGCGTAAGTAGCATGGCTGGTAAAATGACCAAGTTGGTGACCATCCCAACTAAAATGGTTATGGAAACCAGCAAACCTAGTGCTTTTGTTCCGCCGAACTGAGAGAACACAAACATGATAAATCCGAAGAACAAAATCACCGAAGTATAGAAAATCCCAAGCCCCGTCTCGCGCAATGAGTGCAAAATTGCGTAGTTGATATCCCAGCCCGTTTGTTTGAGTTCATTTCTGTATTTCCCAAGAAACAGAATGGCGTTGTCAACGGTAATTCCGAGCGCAATTCCGAATACTAAAATGGTAGATGGCTTTAACGGAATTTGGAAGTAACCCATAATACCTGCCGTAAATAACAACGGTATGATGTTCGGTGTCATGGAAACTAAAATGATACGGAACGAGCGGAACAAGAAGGCCATCATGATGGCAATCGAAATAATGGCAAAAATCAGACTCTGAAGCAAATTCACAAAGAGGTATTTAGTCCCTTCGGTATTTACAACTTTTAATCCGGTAAAGACAAAATCATAGTATTCTTGATTAATGGCTTGACGCAATTTTTGATTAAAGCCCTTCTTAGAGACGTACAATTTTACTTTTTCTGGATCCGAATCAAAGGCCATTTGAAGATTGTCGTTTCCGTTAGACAAAAGCGCTGTTAGGTTGTTGTACACTCCAGAATTGCTGTAAATAATGGAGTCAACAGCATCGTTATGCCCTGCCTCCACTTTGGCATATAACCGTTCGAGCGCTGCTTTATCTGGGTTCAGAATCGAATCTACAGAAGCGCGCAGTTTATCAAGGTGATTGCCGACCTTGTCGACACTCAAATCTTTCATTTGCATACGAATACGCAAGGTGGTTTCTGCTGTATCAACTAGGTTTTTTAGGGAAACTGAACCGCCATTTAAGCTACTGAGGTCGAGTTTATCAATGTACTTTTTAAGTCGAAGTTTGTCGCGGTTGGATATGATTTCGAATTTACTTGCATCATTTCCGTGATAGGCCATGTTGATCGATTTGATCAAATCGACATAAGACATGCTTTTTGAGTATTTATCGTCGGCGGCAAATACTTGCTGCACCGCGTCAATTTTGTGCATGGTTTCGTTGCTAAACAAACGCCCTTTTTCTTTGTAATTAACGGTGATCTCGAACGGAATAGAACCCCCAAAATTCTTTTCGATAAACAACATGTCGAGCAAGATCGGGTCGTCTTTTGGAATGTCACTTGTGACGTTTCCGGTTGAAATGATTTTGGTCATGCCATAGACACTAAAAATGACCAACGCTACCGAACACACATAAACCCATTTGCGGTATTTAGATACAATAATGACGATGTACTCAATAAAACCTTGTGAGTAAACTCGGTAAAGGTGTTTGAGGTGTCGAGGTTTTGGGGCTTTTCCGTAAGAAGCAAAAATGGGAATAATGGCGATGGACAAGAAGAATACCATCATGATATTCCAGCTCGAAATGATCCCAAATTGTGCAAGTTTGTCGGAGCTTGTAAACGTGACAAAACCAACGGCTGTGGTGAGGTTAGTGAGGAAAGTAACCGATCCAATGCGTTTGATCATTACAAATAGGGCACGCATTTTATTTTCTAAGCGCACGTATTCTTGATGGTAACGCGTAATTAAAAAGACACAATTTGGCACACCAATTACAATAAGTAGTGGCGGAATCAGGGCCATCATGATCGATAAATTGTAGCCTAAGAAGGCAATGCTTCCGAGCGCCCAAATCACCGAAATAAACACAACCGTGTTACATAAAATCACGACGCGTAAAGAGCGGAAGAACAAGTAAAGTAAAAGCGAAGATGCAAAAATGGAAAGTGCCAAAAAGATGTACATCTCATTGACAATACGCTTCCCGACGACAACACGAAGATGGGGTAGACCTGCAAAATAAGCTTTGCCAAAGTATTTTTCGTATTCGTTGGCAAGCGCTTCGATTTTCATGACGACCTCGGCTTTCTTTCGATTGGCAAGCACTTTTTCGTCCATGCCAATCATTAAGAGCGACACATTGCTTTTTTCGTTGTAGAGTAAGCCGCGATAAATGGGGTTGTGCCGAATTTCTTTGCGAATCGAGTCAATACTTTTGTCACGGAAAGTCGTATCGGCAAATATGCGGTGGATTTCAAACTCGTTTTTCTTGATGTTGTTTGTAATCCCAAACAAGGTAGCCTCTGATACCACATTATCGACACCCTTGTATTTCAAAATACGATAACCGAGTTCGCGCCATTTTTTGAAATTACGTTCGGTATACAATGAATCTGACTGGACAGCGATGACTAACGTAGAACCATCTTCACCAAATTGAAGTTTGAATTTTTCGTAGTCCATTTGAACCGGACTGTCTTTTGGAAGGGTGTTTCCGAAGCGGTTGTCTACCTTTAGTGAAGTAAATGCATAATAGCCAAAAAACACCGTAATGATGGCAATTATTGCCAAGATGAATAAACGGTTTCTTAATATTAAACTGGCGAGTCTACTCCACATAGTTCTAAATGTACAAAAAAAGAAGGGTGAAGTTACAAATAAATACGAAAACAGCTCGAAAAAGCTAGTTATTCAAGACATTTAAAAAATTCAAACGCAGCTTCTTGAAGCTACTTTTCAGTGCATTTTCACGCAAAAGAAAGACCGAAAGGGCGCCTTTGTAGCTTTTTAGTTGTACGGCTTTCGGATCAAAATCGAAGGCATATCTGACAATTGCTGTGTGTTTGCGCGCGTCATAAAGAATCAGGTGTGGCCGAACTTTTCGATTGATGGTCCATTTTTTAGAGAGGTATTTGGTGCGTTTTGCTTGTAATACCAATGTGGGCAATTCGTCGAGTTTGTTCCGAGAAGGCAAGACTGTGCTTGCTTGAACCTCAATACGCAACACACCTTTTTTAAACGAAACGGTATGGGTACCCAAATAGGTCATTTCTTTTTTACAAGCGCGATGGCGGTATCGAATTTCTTGAAGTGGAATTAATTTGGGCGCACGACCCACCCATTTTTCATAGGCGACGGAATCGACAAGGTGGTTTTGAAGTATGGTATACTGACTCAGTAACTGAAATGCGTTTAATTGTTTTTGGTAACTTCGATGACGTTTTGCTTGCTTAAACGGAACGATCTCTAATTGCTTGTTTAGTTGGTACAGACGGTTTTGGAGCAAGACTACTGAATCGTCCATGAGTTCGGTACTTGTTAATTTATTGGTTGTAAAAATCAACTGACGGCGTGCTTTAAACTGCGTGGAGAGCTCGAGCTCTTTTCCAACAAAAGGCACCACCTCAGGAAGGGTCAATTGGTAAGCGCTTTTTAAGTAATTCAAGAGTGTTGGTGCGATGTCGTTATGTGACACGACGGCATTTGACTGAAAAGGCCGCTTCAATAAAGGCGAATATAGCAGCAGCGGCACATTGTATTTTGACAACGCATTTCTGCGGTATAGTTCGGTACCGTGGTCACCAGTGATGAGGTAAATTGTATTTTGAAAACGCGCGGTTTGTTGCTCTTTTTCAAAAAAGACCTTTAAACACGAATCGACATAAGAAAAAGACCCAAACGAAGCCGCTTGTGAAGCAATCAGTTTTTTAAGTGTTGCATTTTTAATGCGCGCAGCCTTGCTTTCGACAAAGCGGGTCCATTTTTCTTTGTTGGGGTAGACAAACGGATCATGAGAACTAATGGTAAGGTAGAGCGAAAGCAAGGATTTTTTGGAGGCAGGCGCACAGGCCAAGGCGTCCTGAGCTTGTGCAAATAAATCTTCGTCTGGATACCCCCAAGCACTACCAACTGCTTCTTTGTGTTGTTGTCGTTGTGTGTCCCAGCGCTGTAATAATTGCACCTTATTGTAGTGCTTCATAAAGCCACTCATATTTAAATAGGAATAGGGAACGCCACAATTAAATCGAAATGAATAGCTTGCTTTAAGTAAATTAAATAAGGAGAAGTGTCTTGGAAAAGGAATTTGCTGAAAAACATTTCCGTTCACAGTATTTGGTACGGAAGCCAATACAGCCGGAAGCACATTATGCGTGCGTTGATATGTCGAAAAGGCATTCGGAAAATAAATCGATTGACGGCTTAAAGAATCTAAAAAGGGCATTAAAACGCCTGTATTTGCGCCACGCTCACCAAATAAATCAGACGACATGCTTTCAACGATGACGATGCAAATGTTAGGTGCTTTTCCGTTTGAGCTACGCTTGAAAAAAGCCTGCAATTGCGAATTCTTTGGAAGGGCATGCAAGCACGGATACACCGGATCTATGGGTTCGCCTCCATTATAAAACGCATGCGCGATTTGGTTAAATGCTTTTGGGCTGATTTGTTGTGCGTCCGCTTGTTGCTTTCCCTGGATGAGTATTTGCCCGACACGACCCATAAAATAACTAAAACGATTTGCACTTAGCTGTGGGGCATTCCAAACATAAAATGCAAGGGCGCCTACAAAAAGCGCAGAAATTGAAAAGATGGCACTTCGTTGACTTTCGGTTCGGGGTAGGTGTCTAAATAATCGAATCAGCAACCACGGAAGTAACAAACTGACAAGCAAAAGAAGTAGCAGATAACCATTTAAACGGTGATCTAAATCAGCAATGATGAGCAACTCTTTCCAGTCAAAAAGCAAGAGCGCCTCATCAAGTACTTCGTGGGCATAAATAAAATACTGATCGCAGCAAATGCTCCCGATGACCTGTAAAAAGAGCACAATGGCTGCCATTTTTTGCAGGAATTTTTGCATCCGTGGAACGAGCGTTGCAAGCCCCACAAAGCACAAACCATATACGCATGTCAAAAAAACGAGTTCAAGGAATGAGCTAAGGAAAACGGCGCTGCTGTTCGTTGCATCTAATTGGACCAAAAAGAGCAGCTGAACCAGTACTTGAAGAACGAAAAAAGCGAGAAGTGTAGGGAAAAAATCCCAAAACACGCGAATCCAATGACGCATGTGCAAAGTTAACGAATCAATCTTTTAAACAGCGAACCGAAAAACCAGCGGCTTTGTAATAATTACTCCATTGGGGTACAATGGTTTTGTTAGTCAAATGAAAGGCATTGGCGCTGAATGCATTGGCGCTGTCTTTACTCCAGTAATCGGCGTAGACACCCGCATTTGTAAAAAAGCCGCCTGCTAAGCGATAACCCGAAGCAAATGCATGAAAATGCAAGGCGTCAGCATCCGGATAATTTCCGCTAAAAGAGGGGTCTTGAAGCGCTAATGCGTCGTATTCTTGTTTGTCGAGTTCGTTTAGTAGAATTTGCCACTCTTTATTACCAGGTAAGCGCCAGCCTTTCGGAGCCAGTCCACGCGGGTCGTTGACCGCATACCAATTGTACAACTTTCCAAATTTCGTTGCATTTTTAGGATCATTATTGTAATAGCACCAAGCAGGCTGACATGAATTTCCTGCTTTTTTCCATTCTTCGGGTGTCTTTGCTTCCGGAATGGGGTCGCCATTTTTAAAATGTGGTTCGTTCAAGTTTTGAGCCATCCAAGTTTGTGACCCAATCTGACAACTTTGATAGGCCTGACTAGGCTCAACAACACGTTTGCTGGAGGTGATTTTTTTGTTTTCAGCAGCATTTTTAGTCGAATCAGGACTCGAACAGGCCCCAAACAGACCAATCGCAAGAAGCAGAGAGGTAGTGTATCGCATGGTTAAAAATAGCAAAAAACAGATTGCTAGAAAGCAAAAAACCCTCTATCTGTTTAGATAAAGGGTTTGATGTTTGAAGCTTGTACTCGAGGCGGGACTTGAACCCGCACGGGCAAATGCCCACAGGATTTTAAGTCCGGCGTGTCTACCGATTCCACCACTCGAGCT
>JBDLQL010000003.1:0-89453 GCA_039800565.1 Bacteroidota bacterium
TTGAGTTCCGTTCGCCGTTGCCATATTGAATCAATGGAAATTATTCCTCGCTGGCCTTTTTCGATTGGCGGTAAACGAATTGGCCAAAGATAAATCGCTTGGCAAAACGCATCGGTTTGTCGGTGTTGACGAACTTCTGGAAGAGGTTGGCATTGACGCCAAAGTACTCGTAACACGAACCATCGGTAAATGTGATTTCAAGTAACAAACCTTTGTGTCGAAAATCGGCAATGCCGCATTCTTGAATGGTTTTTTGATAGCCTTCCAACTGCGCGGCTTTTGTTTCAGGCGCAATACTTACCAAAAAGTGGTAGCCATCTACAATTCTGCGTCCCATTTCTTCAGCCTCCGCTTTCAATGGATCGCCGTCTTGAAATTTGTCGGGATGCCATTGCTTGACAAGCGTGCGGTAATCTTGCTTGAGTTCGGCAAGTACAATCGGTTTGTCGATGCCAAATAATTTTTTGTATTCGTTGATGCGTTTCATAGGCGTATAAAAAACAAAAACCCTTGGAAACTTGATACTTCCAAGGGTTCTCTAATCCTCCAGCCATAGAGGCTTTTCGTTCTGCTTTTAACAGTTGCGGTCTGGACGGGACTCGAACCCGCGACCCCCTGCGTGACAGGCAGGTATTCTAACCAACTGAACTACCAAACCGTAATGCTATCTTGAAAGACCCTTGCAACAGCGAGGTTTGCATTCGTGTATTACTTTTCGTTAAAAGCGAGTACAAAATTAACGCAATTTTTAGAAATCACAAGTACTTTGCGTAAAAATTCGAAAAAAAATGATGCTTACCAGTTTTGCGTGCTGATAAATACAGTGCCTCTGAAAAAAGCGACGAGTTTATGTGCTTGATTTTCAATACGGACTTCGTACACGCCTGTGCGTTTGCCCCGATGTACTTCGGTACAGGTTGCGGTGAGTACGTCGTTCAATTGCACTTTGGCCAAATGCGAAATATTGGTATCGATGCTGACACATTGGGCGCCATAGGCATTGGAGGCAAAGGCAAGAGCCGAGTCAGCAAGTGCATAACTAAGACCACCATGTGCAATGCCAAAGCCATTGGTACTTGTTTCGGTAACCGGGCAGCGCAAGACACAATAACCAGCGTTAATTTCAAGCACCTCCATGGCCAAAAGTTGACTAAATGCATCTTGTTGCAGCATGTGTTCGACAATGGCTTGGGGGCTTTTCATGGGCTAGAGTTCTGAAAATGCAAAGCGTTGGTCGAGGCGAATGCCTTTTTCGGTGTGCTGAAGGGTGCAGCATTCGTTGTAGGCGTCGTGTTCAAGGAATAACACATACTTTTGGTCGGCAGCTTGTTGCAAAAACTGGCCTTTTTCGGCAAGTGTTAACAAAGGGCGGGTGTCGTAGCCCATCACATACGGCAAAGGAATGTGGCCTGTACTTGGTAGCAAATCGGCCATGAAAACAATGGTTTTGCCTTTGTAGTGGATGTGTGGGATCATCATGCTTTCGGTATGGCCATCGACAAACAGCATGTCGATGCCAGGCAGCGCTTCTTTCACGAAATCACCGTTGCGTTCGATAAATTGGAGTTGGCCACTTTCTTGAAGCGGGATGATATTTTCGGCTAAAAATGAAGCTTTTTCGCGGGCATTGGGTTCGGTGGCCCATTGCCAGTGTTTTTCAGTACTCCAGTACGTGGCATTTGGGAATACACTGCGGTAGCCATCGCGTTTGTCGTTCCAGGCTACTGCTCCGCCACAATGGTCAAAATGCAAATGCGTCAAAATCACGTCTGTGATGTCGTTGGCATGAAAGCCGAGCTTGGCCAGGTTGCCGTGCAGAGAGTCGGTACCGTGCAGGTAATAATGCGAAAAGAATTTTTCGGATTGCTTGTCGCCAATGCCGGTATCGATTAGGATGAGGCGCTTGCCGTCTTCAATGAGTAACGAACGCATGGCCCAATCGCACATGTTGTTGGCATCGGCAGGATTGCTTTGTTGCCATAAGGTTTTCGGAACCACGCCAAACATGGCGCCGCCGTCGAGTTTGAAAAAACCGGTATTGAGTACGTGTAGTTTCATGGCTTAATTACTGACAACTTTTTGAATGGCTTTTGGGTTCTTTTCAACCAATGCTCCAATGTTAAGTACCACCATTTCTGGCGCTGTATTGGCAATGACGGTTACGGTTTTGTCTTGACGGCCAAGTTGCCCCACTTTTGGATGGAAAAGCACCTCAATGACATCGGATTTACCTGGTGCGATTGGTTTTAGTGGTTTTTTAGGCGTAGTGCAGCCACACGAAGCTTTTACACTTAGGATGTTAAGCGGTTTTTTTCCGGTATTCTTGACTTCAAAGAAATAGGTATTGTCGGTGTCTTCAAGTACGGTACCGAAATCATGAATCAGTTTGTTGAATTCCATCGTGGTGCTGTTGGCCGCCGCTTCAGCAGCCAATCGTTTTTCTTCGGCCGCTACCTCTTTTAGCGAGGATTTTAACTTTTGAGTCGTTTCATCGGTTGCTACAATCGATGTGGGTTCGGATTCTTTAGGAGTTGTTTGCTCAGTACAAGAAACCACGCAACTTAGCGATAACATAAAAAGGTAAACTGTATTTTTCATGGAGTTAAAATTAGTGAAAAGCAACAAATACTAGAGCTGTCAATAGGGCATAAAAAAAGTCCTTCCAATTCGGAAGGACTTTCGTTGTGTGCCCACGACTGGATTCGAACCAGCACACCTGTTGGCACCACCCCCTCAAGATGGCGTGTCTACCAATTTCACCACGTGGGCAGCAGACTTCCGATTTTTTTGACGAATCGGGGTACAAAGATAAATATTTTATGCAAATCTGTATGCGGAATATTTCAAATGCTCTAACTTCACCGAAATTTTCCGAAATGTCGCATGTTACTACCCAAAAAATCTCCGCTGCAGGCCTCTTAATTACCTTAGGTATTGTATTTGGAGACATCGGTACCTCACCATTGTATGTTTTCCAAGCCATTACCGACGGCGGTAAGCACATTTCAGAAGCTTTTATTCTAGGTGCACTCTCTTGTGTGATCTGGACGCTCATCTTATTGGCAACGGTCAAGTACATTTATTTTGCTTTGAATGCCGATAACAAAGGCGAGGGTGGGATTTTTGCTTTGTTTGCACTTCTGAAAAAGCGAAAAATTAAATGGATCATCATACCCGCTTTAATTGGTTGTGGTACGCTTATGGCCGATGGCTTTATTACGCCTGCTATCTCGATATCATCGGCGGTAGAAGGCGTCAATAATATTTTCCCCGATATGCCCGTACTTCCAATTGTTGTAAGTATCATCGTGATGCTTTTCATTATTCAGCAATTTGGAACGGCTGCCATTGGCAAAATGTTTGGCCCGGTCATGCTTATTTGGTTTGCGTTTCTCGGTTACTTAGGTTTTATCAATGTGGTGCATAATCCGGAAGTAATGAAAGCCCTTAACCCATGGTATGCCGTTAATTTGGTACTCAATGTTGATGGCGGTTTTGCGGTGTTGGGTTCGGTATTTTTATGTACAACCGGAGCCGAAGCTTTGTATTCAGACCTTGGACATTGCGGAAAAGGAAACATTCGTTTGTCATGGGGCTTGGTTTTCATTTTGTTGGTCTTAAATTATTTTGGGCAAGCTGCCTTGTGCTTGTCGCCTGACTTTGTGCTTTCACCGAAGCAAACCGTGTTTTATGCCATGGTGCCAAAAGAACTAATTCCGTTTGCCATTGGAATTGCAACATTGGCTGCCATTATTGCTTCGCAGGCATTAATTACCGGTGTCTTTACCTTAATGAATGAGGCCATCAAACTCAACCTCTGGACAAACCTTAAAGTGAAGTACCCAAGTGATCATCAAGGCCAGATTTACATTCCGTTCATCAATTGGTTTTTAATGGTAGGTTGCTTACTAGTGATTGCCATTTTCAAAAAGTCAAGTGAAATGGAGCACTCGTATGGCTTGGCGATTACCATCAATATGGTCATGACTTCTATTTTAATGCTGACCCTCTTAATTATGCGTTATCCAAGATGGCGTGTGATTTCAAGTACCATTTTCTTAGTGTTCATCAGTATTGAATTGATCTTTTTGCTCTCTAATATGGGTAAGATTGTTTCTGGTGGTTGGTTTACCTTGGTCTTGTCTGTTGGGTTTTTCCTCCTCTTGTTTTTATATTACAAAGCAAAAGAACTGCGCACCAGCATTACCGAATATATCCCGATGCGAAACGTCATTCCTTTATTGAATGGGGTTTATGAAGATCCGAAGCTCGATTACGAAGCAACGAATTTGGTGTTCCCGACGCGTAGTAATTCACCGAACAAACTCGATTTAACGGTGTACCATTCCTTATTTCATAAAAAACCACGCAAGGCAGGAGTTATTTGGTTTCTGCACCTCGACATCCTCAATGAACCATGGGGGGTGCATTATTCGGTCAGTGAAATCATCGACAAGCGTTGTTATTACGTGAGTCTTCAGCTTGGCTTTAAAGAAGAGCACCGCATCGAATACATGATGCGCAAGATTTACTGTAAAATGATTGAAAAAGGAGAACTCAGTGGCGAAAGCATCTTTGAAAGTGTTCGTGGTAAATTGGAACAAGTGGACTTTAAGTTTATTGTATTAAACTCGCGTGTAGCCATGGACAACGAACTCACTCCGTTCCAAAAAATCTGTGTCAAAGCATACCGTTTTGTCAAGGCGACCGGGCTAAAGCCCGCCGAAGATTTCGGTCTCGACAAAACCAATGTTGTGGTCGATTACATCCCGATTACGGTTGCCAAACAAGTTGACCAAGAGTTGATCGAGGATTTTGAAAATTACTCGAAAAAGATCTAAGATACTTCGAAGTAATCGAGGTCTTTGGCGAAGGTTTCTTGCAGCTTTGTGAGGCTGTATAAAGCCAGTCCAATAAAGAAAACCCCAACAACAGTCGCCGCTATACCATCGTTAACTTTTAGGCTTACTAAAAGACTAAAAAAGAGCACCACTATATTGACGGACCCTCGTACAAAATTAGGGATGGTATTGGCTGCTGTCGAGCGGATGTTGGTGCCAAATTGTTCGGCTGCAATCGTGACAAAGATGGCCCAATAACCCGTTCCGGCGCCCAACAAAAAGCAGAGCAAATAATAGGTCGAAGCACTGATATCGATGCGGTGTAAATACCCCAAGAAAAACAGCGTTGTCGCCAATGAAAACCATAAATAGAGCCGCACCACTTTTTTACGACTTTTCCACCATTGGCTTAAAAAGCCCGCTAAAAGATCGCCAGCACTGAGTCCGAGGTAACAGTACATGACGGCCTTGCCATTACTGATGTCATAAACGCCGAGCCACGGTCCAAAATTATCGGCAGAGTTCATGACCAATAAGCCTACGGTGTACCATATCGGAATGCCGATGCTAATGCAATGAAAGTACTTCATCCGGTTTTCTTTTTGTCCAAAAATCAACCTTAAATTTCCTTTGCTAATTTGCGGATCATGGCCCATTTGCTTGAAAAAAACAGACTCGAGCGCCCCTACACGTAAAAGCAATAATACCAAGCCCATAGTGCCCCCAATCAGGTAAACGACTTGCCAATTCTGAGGTTCCCAGCCAACAAGTGTATGTAGTTGCTGTGCAACAGCTTGCCCTTCGGCACCAATTAACGAGGCAACTACCGCACCTAATGCGCCAAAAGTCACGACAATCATGGTACCATAGCCTCGGGTTTCTTTGGGCATCAGTTCGCTAATAAGCGTAATTCCGGCACCTAGTTCGCCAGCAAGCCCAATGCCGGCAATCAGCCGAATAAAGGCATAACTTGGAATGTCGGTCACAAACGCATTGGCAATGTTTGCAATAGAATAGAGTAGGATTGAGCCAAAAAGCACCTTGAGGCGTCCTTTTTTATCGCCTAAAACACCCCAAAGTAAGCCACCTATGAGCATCCCTAACATTTGGATATTAAATAAGTATTTTCCGGTAGCAGCCCGAACGGCATCGGTGGCGTCGGGCATTATTGCAGCTAAACTTTCAGCTTTAACAACGCCAAATAGGACCAAATCATAGATGTCGACAAAATAACCTAAAGCAGCTATTAAGATGAGATAGAGGACCTTGTGTTTCATAGATCTAGTAATCGTTTGTTGAATGCGAATATAAAACCAATATTGCGTATTTTTAAGAAAAAAAAGATGCTACACCACCTTGGTCAACACAGCTCAATACTGACGAGTTATGTTTCTGAAATTCGCTCTTTAGAAATTCAGCAAGACCCGCTGCGTTTCCGAACCAATCTCGAGCGCATTGCTGAGGTATTGTGTTACGAGCTTTCTAAATGCATACCAAGTATTCGTCAGGACGTACGAACGCCATTAGGGACAGCTCAACTCGAGGTGCCGGCTGAAGATCCTGTGTTGGTCACTATTTTAAGGGCTGGTTTGGCCATGCATCAGGGTGTATTGCGCTGCTTCGATCGTGCCGATTCTGCTTTTGTTTCGGCTTACCGCAAACACAATAGTCCAGAAGATTTTGACATTCAAGTTGAGTATTTGGCGGCGCCGTCATTAGATCAACGAACTTGGGTTATCTCGGACCCAATGTTGGCTACCGGAAGTTCCATGGTTGCTGTTTACAAAGCACTTTTAAAAATAGGAACGCCCACGCAAGTCCATATCGTGTCGGCGATTGCCACGCCACAAGCCATCGCTTTTGTACAGTCACAATTGCCTACCAATACGCAAATTTGGGTGGCTGCCATCGATCCTGAACTAACCGCTCAGTCTTATATTGTACCTGGATTGGGTGACGCTGGTGATTTAGCATACGGCATTAAACGATAGTAGATGATTGGGGTAGGGTTTTGGAGCGTATTTTTATTAGGGACCGTCAAATTCATGATTTCGACCTTACCTGGGCCTAAATTTGGTTTGCTTTTTTATCAAACTTGGTTGGCGTCGTTTTCAGGAGCCACCTTTTCAGCTGCTGTTTTTTATTACGGCAGCGAGTTGGTCATGCGGATATCGCACCGTAGGCGCCATCTCAAACGTGAAGCGGATTTAAACGCTGGTAAAACGCCTAAAAACTATGCCCGTATCACTAAGACCAAGCGCTACATCATTCAGTTAAAATGGATTTTTGGGCGACTTGGAATCTGTTTGTTAGGACCTACCTTTTTCTCTGTTCCAATTGGTGCCTTTGTTGCGGCAAAATTTTATGGGAAATACCGCTTTACGTTTGTTTATGTTGTCGCTGGTTTGGCAGCCTTTTCGTTACTCCTGACGAGTATTGCATATGGACTATTCTGATTACCACCTTTTTTTTGACCTCGACCGCACGCTTTGGGATTTTGATCGAAATTCAGAGCAGGCCTTGCGGCAAATTCTTGCCCAAGAAGAACTACTTGAACAGTTGGGTGGATTTGAGCACTTTCATAAGGTGTATCATTATCAAAACGCCCACCTCTGGAAATTGTATGGGAAAGGAAAAATCAAAAAAGAAGAATTGCGTTACGAGCGCTTTCGGGCCACCTTTAAGCAGTTGAAACTGACAGATGAAGAATTGGTCAAGCGGGTTGGTGATGCTTATGTGGCCATTTCGCCTCGCCAAACAGCCTTGTTTCCGAAAGCCATTGAAACCCTTCAAGAATTAAAAGCGATGGGCTTCAAGCTACATATCATCACTAATGGCTTTCAGGAAGTACAATTTATAAAACTTGAGAATTGTGGCTTAAAGGCCTTTTTTGATGTCATTGTTTGCTCTGAAATGGTCGGTAAAAACAAGCCTGAACCTGCAATTTTTAAGTATGCATTAAATCAGGCAAATGCAACAGCGCGGCAATCGCTCATGATTGGTGATGATTACCATGTTGATATTGCAGGGGCTTTACGTGTTGGCATGAAAGCCATTTGGTTTGATCCGAGTGCAGAAAACTGCTACAATTACGAAGCGTGTATCAGTGCCTTAGAGGTACTGCCAGCTCTGGTGGTGCAGTTGTTTTATCCGAGTAATTCTTGACGCGTTTTTTCGTACAAAACCATTCCAGTAGCTACACCTACATTTAATGAAGCGATATCGCCTTTCATTGGTATTTTACAACTGATATCGGCCATATTGATGAGGTCTTGCGTGATGCCACTTTCTTCTGATCCCATAATGATCGCAACAGATCCGCGAAGGTTGGTTTCGTGCAAAGGAACGAGTGCTTTTTCGGTACAAGCCACAATTCGCAAGCCCGATTGCTGCAAATAAAACAAGGTGTTTTTGAGTTGGTCTGTTTTGCAAATTGGCAAGCGATTTAAGGCGCCGGCAGAGGCCTTCATGGCATCGGCAGTGGCAAGGGCAGAGCCTTTGCTCGGGATTAGAATTGCGTCAATGCCCATGCATTCAGCACTTCTGACAATCGCTCCGAAATTGCGCACATCGGTGATGCGGTCTAGTACCAATACACTCGGCTTTTTACCAGCCTCGAGCCATTGATCAACGAGCGGTTCAATTTCTTGGTATGAAATAGGTGGCACCATGGCCACAACGCCTTGGTGGTTTCCGGAACTCAGTGTGTCGAGTTTCTGAACAGGTACATACTGGATAAAATAGTTCTTACCAGTTAGTACCTTTCGGAGTTCTTCAAAAAGTTCTTTATTGATGCCTTTTTGAATTAAAATTTTATTGAGTTCGCGATCGGCATTGACAGCCTCGATGACTGCCCGAATCCCGAAAATGATATCGGTGCGTTCTTTTCTTGGGTAAGGGCGCGCGTTGCGTTCAGTTGTTGGGCGCTCGTTTCGTTTGTTACGTTCTTCCATTAGTGGATGTTGAATTCGAGGGCAACATTGCCCGCTAGGGTATGCGCAACAGGGCATGCTTTACCTGCCGCAATGACTTTTTTTCGGGTGAGTTCGTCCCAGTTGTTGCCGCTTAAATCAAGGTCTACGACGATGCGTTCAATGCGACGTGGGTTCGAACCCATGTGTTTTTCAATAGATGCTTCTGCGGCATCAAAAGCAATTTGATGCGTTTGACAATAGATGCCCATTATGGTCATCATGCATGAAGCCAATGAGGTTGCGACCAAATCGGTAGGCGAGAATGCTTCACCTTTTCCATGGTTGTCTGTAGGGGCATCGGTAATGAGTTGAGTGCCAGATGCGAGGTGCTCACAAGAGGTGCGCAAGTCTCCTAAATACCGAACATGTGCAGTTTTCATGGGGCAAAGTTAATACTTCACCTCGACAAATCCGTGTTTTGTAATCGGTTCTGCACCTTCAAATTGCGCTTCGATCAGGTAGAAGTAAGTTCCTTCTGAAACCAATTCGCCATCAAATGTGTGTCCGTCCCATGATGCAGCTGGGTTTGTGTATTCATAAATCACATTCCCCCAACGGTTCAAAATGGTACATTTAAATGCTGCCAGCCCACTGTATTGCACATAAAAGGTATTGTTGCCGGTTTGCGACGACAACACGATAATATTTGGAGCAAAAATATCACAAGGTTTGTAGCCAATGGTGGCGGTATCTGTATACGAATAACAGGCGTTTGAAATGGTATAAATGTAAGTGCCTGCTGCTGAAACAACTCTTGGCAACACCGTTTGCCCATCTGCCCAGCTTCCTAAAATAGTCGGGTTGTATATCGATTGAAGGGTCCAGTCTGAAAGTGTGCTGTCTTTGGCTACATTGGTAATATAGGCGTTTAAACTAAAACTGGTGCCTTCACAAATATTGGTATCCAATAATTGGGTGTAAATGTAGGGCGGAAATTCTACGAAAGCAGTCAAGGTCTGCTGGCAAGCACTGTCTGTAAAACTTATTGGGAAAATACCGGCATAGTTTCCGTAAATCAACGGATTGAGCGCGTGCGGATCTGAGAAATGGATGCTTGTATCTGGCGATGCCCAAGTTCCTCCTAACGCACTAACCGTATTGAGCACTTGTGTTTGGTATTCACAGCCAATACTATCAAGATCAATGGATGGTGCAATGTACAATTCGAGTTGCGTACTGACACTGTGATTACAAACCGCATCGGTATAGGTGAGGTTAAACACACCAGAACTTGATGCAGTAAGCGCCGGATTTAGACTCGTTGTGGAAGGCGCAAAATTAAGGGTGGCTGCCGGATTTGCACTGGTGTAGGTCCAAGTGCCTCCTCCGGGTGCCGAGATCGTTCCATTGACTTGGTAATTGAGCTGGCAAAGCGCTGTGTCTGGGAAGATGCTTGGCGAAATTGGGAAAATAATATTAGCCGAGTGGGTTTGCAAACAGGTAAAATCAGTAAAAGTAATGACATACGTACCGGGGGTACTTAAGGTAACAAGTGGGTTGAGTGCTTGCACATTGTCAAAGCTCACTTGCGGCGCTGTCGAAGACCACGTTCCGCCGGCTGAAACAGTACCACTTACCTGAAGGCTATTTTGGCAAATGAGCGTATCTGATAAAATACTTGATGCTGTTGCGCCAACAATCGTGAAGGTCGTATCGGAGGCACACAGCCCTGCAGAGTCCATAAGATTAATGGTATAGGTGCCTGCCGTAAGTGCATTCGTAAACAAGGTGTCTAATGCAGGGTTGCCTAAGTTCCAGGTGACAGTCGAATAGGCAATTTGATTTGGTATCGTGAGTGTGGCAGCCGTAGCTGGTGGGCAATACGCAAAAGGGCCTTGTAAGTTGACTGGCTGCGGCACAATGACCGTTAAGGTGTCTGAAATGTGTTTGTAACAGCCGTTTTTACTAATTGTTACACCGTAAATTTGTGAACTGTTGATCGAGCTTGTTGGCATGGAAGTGAAATCATCCCAGAGATAAGTGTCGTAAGGGCCATTAGCGACAGAGAGGTCAATGGAACCGCAGGTGTTGGCAAGTACAAGTTGCGCAGAATCGAGGTTGTTGACGATTGTGTCGATGACGACAACGAAGGTCAAGGAAGTCACGCCAGGTGTGGGTGCATTGTTGTCGGTTGCCGTAACGGTAATGTTGTATGTACCCATTGTGGAAACTGAGCCAACAGCTCTTAAAATGATGTTTGCTGTATTGCCAGGTGTATTTGAAAGCAATTGCAATGTGCTTAACCCACCATTCGTGTAAGTAATTGAAGTCGATTGATTGACTTCTGGCGATAAAAAGTTGATGCTAAAATCGGCGGAATCGCCAAGGGCACATATTTTAAAGGTGTCGCAACTTGCAATTCCTTCGGGGATCGGCGGAATGTTGCCGCCATTTGAGGCGTCGAAGGCAAAGCTTTTGTAGTCAAGCCAGCTAATGCCATCGGGGTTGCCAAGTGCGCCGTCGAAGTCGTTGCCAGCATGGTCAAATCGCGAAATTAAGAAGTAAGAAGTACCGTCACCTTTGTTGGCACCGCAAGTGGCAGGTACGCCATAAAACCCATTGATTCCTTGTGAAGCATCGCCAGTAGTCCAGTCCATGTTTTGGTAGCAAAAGGCTACATTTCCGCCATCAATAACGGGGTCTGAACCATTGGTAATAATCAATTGAAAGGTATTGAGTTTGTCTCCGTGCATGGCGTAATAGCCCACACCCACCCAGTTGACATATACAGCCGTTGGCGTGACTTTGTAAAGCACTTGGCCATTCCCGTTTCGGGTATCAACATCGCCCCAGAAAGGAGCCACAATAGCGTTACCCACTGACGGAAACGCAGTTGCTGAAAAAGTGGCCATAGGGCCTGTGAAAGTGAGGTTTCCGTTGTTGTTGATGTAAATACCTGTGTAACCTACTCCATAGAGGTTAAAGGTAAATGGAATTGGAATGTAAGCGCTAGAGCCGTCGTCGTTGGGCTGCATGGCTAATGTGTAAGTGGCGTCGGGAGTGATGTAACAATCACAGGCATTGGCTTTGTTATAGCTAGCTGGCTTGACACTTGCCGGTGGCAATTGAATACTCGTATTGGCACTCGGGACAACCGTACCAAGTTGGCCTGAACCTTTTAATTGTTGGTAAAGTGGCGAGTCGGTTACGACTTGAGCTTGCAGTTGAAGGCAAGAAAAAACAGCAAAAAAGGCAAGTAGAGTAGCTTTCATAGAATTGGTTTGCAGGCTAATGACCTCGAATTGTAGCCAGAAGTTGCACGAAGGTACAAAAAAATAGAGGTAATTAATTCCCTCAGATTTTACATGATTTAGCGTAAATTAGCACAAAATCCAATCCATGAAAATTCTGTTTACGTTAAGCCTTTTGTTTAGTACAGCATTACTTTTTGCTCAAAAGAAGCCAAGTTCACCAGTAAGCCCTGAAAAAGCACCTTTTGATGCGTCTACGGTTTCGGGAATGCCCTTCCGAATGGTGGGCCCAGCTTTAACTTCTGGTCGTATTGTTGACATCGCGGTGCATCCACAACAAAAAGACAAATGGTACATTGCTGCAGCAGCAGGCGGAGTCTGGACAACATCCAATCATGGCATTACCTTCGAACCCATTTTTGACGCTTACGGATCGTATTCCATCGCCTGTGTCGAACTGGCCCCAAGCAATCCGAATACGGTATGGGTCGGAACAGGTGAAAACAACAACCAACGCTCGGCATCCTATGGCGATGGCGTTTATAAATCATTAGATGGTGGCCGCAGTTTTACGAACATGGGGCTCAAAAATTCAGAGCATATTGGAAACATCATTATTCATCCTACGGATGAAAATACCATTTGGGTGGCTGCTTATGGCCCGCTTTGGAGTAGTGGCGGTGATCGTGGGGTTTACAAATCGACCGATGGTGGAAAAACCTGGAAACGCACGCTTTATATTTCTGAAAATACGGGCATATCTGAGATTGCCATTGATCCAAGCAACCCGCAAATCTTATATGCTGCTGCTCACCAGCGCCGCAGACACGAGTATACGTATATCGGAGGTGGACCAGAATCTGCTGTTTACAAAAGTACAGATGGCGGCGAAACGTGGCGCGAAATCAATGCGGGCTTGCCCAAAGGTGATATGGGACGTATCGGATTGGCAGTAGCCCCTGCTGAGCCCAACACGGTTTATGCAATTGTCGAGGCGCGCTATGATAAAGGAGGTGTTTACCGTTCGACCAATAAAGGCGAAAATTGGTCAAAGCAAAGTAAGTTTAGTACCAGTGGTAATTACTATCAAGAGCTCTTTTGTGACCCACTAAATAAGAATAAAGTTTTTGCAATGGACACCTATATGCATCATAGTGAAGATGGCGGAAAAACTTTTCGTCCGACAGGTGAAAGCAACAAACATGTCGATAACCATTGCATTTGGATCGACCCAACTAATACCGACCACTGGTTAGTTGGTTGTGACGGAGGCTTGTATGAAACGTATACCCATGCACGTGAATGGAGTTTTTACACGAACCTTCCGATCATCCAGTTTTACAAAGTGGTTTCTGATAATGCCGCTCCATTTTACAACATATATGGGGGGACCCAAGACAACAATTCAATGGGAGGCCCCGCTGCAACTAATAATGCAGCAGGAATCTTAAATTCAGATTGGTTTATCACAAATGGGGGTGATGGTTTTGAATCGGCTACTGATTGGTCCAATCCGAATATTACGTATGCGCAGGCACAATATGGCTGGTTGGTGCGCTACGATCGCATTTCTGGCGAAAAAGTTCCGATTCAGCCGATGCCGGGCAATGGCGAAGCGGCCTACCGCTGGAACTGGGATTCGCCACTGGTGGTGTCTAGCCACGATGCGAGCACCCTTTATTTTGCCGCCAATAAATTGTTTAAATCAACCAACAAAGGCGACGATTGGCAAGTCATTTCGCCTGACCTCACGCAACAAATTGACCGCAACGAAATTGAAGTAATGGGGCAGGTCTGGACGATCGATGCTGTCATGAAAAATGCATCGACCACCATTTATGGAAATATCGTTGCACTTGACGAATCGCCCATCAAAAAAGGACTTTTATATGTGGGTACCGACGATGGCCTCATTCAAGTTTCTGAAAATGATGGCCAAACCTGGACAAAATACGCAGCGTTCCCTGGAGTACCTATCAATACACGGGTTAATATGTTAAGCGCTTCACTACACGATGAAAATGTAGTCTTTGCTGCCTTTAATGCCCAGCGTCAAGGTGACTTTAAACCCTATTTATTCCGCTCATCTGACAAAGGAAAAACATGGGTAAATATTTCAAATAATTTGCCAACACGCGGTACGGTTTATTGCATCAAACAAGATCATATTCAAGCCAACTTACTCTTTGTAGGTACCGAATTCGGAGCTTATTTTAGTACCGATGCAGGCCTCAATTGGACCAAATTAGCAGGCTTGCCAACAATCGCTGTTTACGACCTCGAAATTCAAAAACGCGAATCAGACCTCATTGCCGCCACATTTGGACGCGGCTTTTATGTGTTAGATAATTATAGTCCTTTGCGTGAATTGAACAAAGAAACGCTTGCTAAAAAGGCACATTTATTTCCAGTCAAAAATGCCCTCTTATACATTCAAGCCGATCCCCTTGGTTTAGAAGGAACTGGGTTTCAAGGACACAACATGTGGGCTTCTAAAAATCCGGCCTATGGCGCTACATTTACCTTGTATGTCAAAGAGGTGCCAAGTACCTTAAAAGACCAACGTCAAGAAAAAGAACAAGCGCTCGAAAAAGAAAAGAAAGATGTGCGTTACCCAA
Source organism: Bacteroidota bacterium (assembly GCA_039800565.1). Classification (GTDB taxonomy): domain Bacteria; phylum Bacteroidota; class Bacteroidia; order Flavobacteriales_D; family Crocinitomicaceae; genus UBA952. Next base: position 14,625 of record JBDLQL010000003.1, read on the forward strand.
GTACAGATGCATTGCGAAAAGAAGCACTTGACGAAGAAGCCAAATTGATTTGGATTATCTCGGATGCTTCCGGTAACGAAGTTCGCCGCATGCAAAGTAGTCCGCAAAAAGGCATCTGTCGCCAAACTTGGGATTTGCGTTTTACCAGTACCAACCCAATTGGGCAAGGTGGGCAAGGAAGTCTGGCAACTGCGGGTCAATACCAAGTCGAAGTTATTCTAGTGCACAACGGAAAGCTTGACACCTTGGTTCGTGCCCAGTCGTTTCAGGTTGTCGGCTTGAATAACCAAACCTTACTCGCAAAAAATCCGACCGAATTGGCATTATTTAGAGCAGAACTTGCCGAACTGAACCGCAAAGTGAGTGGCGCCAACAAACGCTTTGATGAAGCCTCAGAATCGTTAGAATTGCTTGAAAAAGCAATTGAAAATTACCCAAATACAGACCTCAGTTTGTTGGCAGAAATACGTGCGCTCAAAGAAATGAAAGCCAGTTGTAAATTGCTGATGGAAGGCGACGAGCTCTTGACGCACTATGAATTTGAAACGGCCCCTAGTATCCAAGCACGCCTTGGTATGGTGGCGTATCAATTGGCTGATAACACAACTGGCGTGAGCAAAACACACCGCGCCAACAAAGCAATCGTAGAAGCACAATATGCCGAATTTTCGAAGATAGCTAATGACTACATTCAGCGAATTAATATCCTTGAAGAAAAATTAGATCGCCTTCAAATTCCTTACACGAAGGAAAAGGAAAAGTGGCAAGAACGCGATTAATTGCTGCTTGCTAATGGGCGACTAGCTTGTTTTCCTTTGTAGGTATAATGTAAAGTGTGGTTGTAAATCATCCAATCTGGGTTTGGCCAAACGTCGGGTATTTGAAACAAAAGTTGGGTACTGCCATTGCTGATGTCTAATTTGTACCAATAGTAATTATATAGGGTTTCTAAGACCATATACACCGCTCCCGTTTCCGGATCAAAAAATGCGGCTTTATCGACTAAGTAGTACACACTTGGTTCTTCGAGCTGGATGTCTGCCTTTGACAAAATGGTTCCGTCCGGATCCATGACCACCACATTTGTGACGCGTTCACTAATAAATACAATACTGTCTCCACTAATGTGGTATGAATATTCTTCATATCCGGGATCGAGGTATTGTGTTGCGCGTCGAATGGTTGGGTGCTGAAACAGTTCAGCGTGTTGGTATTCTGCATCCTGACTTTTCGTTTTACCAGGATTTGAAATTGGGTGAGGTGGCATTTCTTCCGTAATGCGCTGTTTAGTGCCGATTTTAGTAGTGCGTGGTTTTCCCCATCTAATCGGTGCTAGGTTTAAGCGTCTGAATAAGGCTTGTTTCTCAAACGAATGGTATTCAATCACCGCATCGGCTTCAAAACCTTTCGGACGGTACAAGCCATCGCCCTGATTGGCATTGGAAGTGTCGACCGCATACTTGCCGGGTTTTGAGCGCGCAATTACAATTTTTGTGCCTTTGCCATTTAAACCCACCATGAGGTCTTTGCTTGGGCTAAAAAGTGCATTGTAAAGGGTTTCTCCTTCAAATTCGAAAAACGAATCGATGGCCGGATTTACCCATTTTTTAATCGGTTTTAGCGCGATCGGGTTTTGAAAATGCAAGCGTTGCAAGTATTCATACTGATCGTGTTCGTTTCTATTTTGTGTGGAATAAAAGGAAGTGGCTAAGAAATTCGAAGGAATGGCTGTTAAGTATGCTTCTTTTTTTGTTGCAATCGGATCAACATGTGCCTGATTCATTGAGAGGGCATCAGGATGGTACGCCGCTTTTGTTTTGGAAGCATTCAGTTGTTTTCCAAAAAGTAAAAAAGACAAGCCGATACAGGTCAATACCAAGCTAAGGCCGCCCCATTTTTTGAGAAGCTGAATCCGTTTATAGCGCTTGAGCCGGCTGCTAAAATCAGCCGTAAAATCAGCACTAGGTTCAAACTGTAGCTGTTTTAATTTGTGCTTAAACACATCGTCAAATCGCTGGTTATTTTTGTTCATGATGCTGGTTTTGCTGAGTAATCGCTACTCGAAGTAGCTTGCGCGCATGCTTCAAATGCCATTTTACGGTTTCATAGGAAATGTCTAGTTGTGCACTAATTTCTTTGGCCGAAAAATCGTCGAGTGCATATAAATTAAAGACCACTTTTGTGGCTGGGGGAAGCGCGTTAAGGTGTCTGAGCAACGCAGATGGGCTCTGTTCTTGCAAGCATTCGAGTGCCGAATCATCGATCCGGACATCGTCAACTAGTTCGGTATATTGAATGCTCGACTTTTTGTGATTTCGACGGTAGTCGTCGATGATTTCGTTTCGGATAATCGCTAGCATCCAGGCTTCAAAGGAAGAATTAACTTTAAAATGATCAATGAAACGGACCATTTTCAAAAAGGCATTATTGACCAGCGTAATTTGCTCTTCTCGGTTGTTTTTGTAACGTACGGCAACCTGCATCAGTAACGAAAAACACTGATGATACAAACGCATTAAAAAGCGTTCGTCTTGGCGTTTAATACGCGTAATATCGTCTTGACTTAATTGCAACTTCGCGATGAACGTACGTTCATATTGTAATTTACGAAAAAGCAATTAAAAAAGGGGGGTAAAAAAAAGCCACTCGTTAAAGTGGCTTTTGAATCGTGGGCGCTGGCTTATTCGCCGAAGCGCTCAATGACTTGTTGAGTCACGCCGGTATTCGAGAAACCGCCATCATGGAAGAGGTTTTGCATCGTTACATAGCGCGTAAGGTCAGAGAACATCGAAAGGCAGTAATCGGCACATGCAAGTGCACTAGCGTTGCCAAGTGGCGACATTTGTTCAGAGAAATTAATGAATTCAGTAAATCCTTTTATTCCTTGGCCTGCAGTTGTAACGGTTGGCGATTGCGAAATGGTATTGACACGTACTTTTTTCTTGATGCCGTAATGGTAACCAAACGAACGTGTGATGCTTTCCAACAGTGATTTAGCATCGGCCATATCGTTGTAGTCAGGAAAAATGCGTTGGGCAGCAATGTAAGTTAAGGCAACGACTGAACCCCATTCATTGATGGCGTCGTGTTTGTACAAGGTAGCCAATGTTTTGTGCAATGAGATGGCTGAAACATCCATGGTTTGGCCATAGTAATTGTAGTCGTTCTCGGTATAATGCTTGCCTTTGCGCACATTCGGTGACATTCCGATAGAATGCAGGACAAAGTCAATTTTGCCACCCAAAATTTCTTGGGCTTTTACCACCAAGTTTTCGAGGTCTTCAAGGTTGGTCGCATCTGCGGCAATGACCTGACTTCCGGTTTTAGAAGCCAATTCATTGATTTCACCCATTCGCATGGCGATTGGGGCATTGGTCAAGACAAATGTTGCGCCTTCTTCGTGGGCACGTTCGGCCACTTTCCAGGCAATACTTTGATTGTTAAGAGCACCGAAAATGATGCCTCGTTTTCCTTTTAATAACTGTGTTGACATTCTTTCAATTTTAAACAAATGTACACATTCTTACTTTTCTAGAAGTCGCTTTAAATTTTTAAGGCCTGTTTCAAGATCTTGACCAACCCGATTTTCGGGACTAAACACCAATTTTAGGGAATTAAAAGGGTAGGGCATTGTGCCATTAAATCCCCAAACGACACGTGTGTTTGAGCTGCCAAGCGCGTTTGTTGAGATAAACAATTGATTGGTGCTTTTGAAAGGGGTTTCTAATTGCAAACGGGTATCGATGCGCTGGCCTTCTTGAATAGCCATGATTTTTTGAGCACCATTTCCAACTTCTTTACTATACCATGTACATGTAAAACCTGGCGTTGCTTCTGTTCCGGAGTAAACCGCTTTTAAGTGAGGGTCTTGTTTCCACCAGACGCCGAAATTTTCTTGGTTTTTGAGTTGTTTGACATATTGAAAAACAGCATCGCGCGGAGCAGCAATGACCACACTGCGTTGCACGCGGTAATCGTTGTCAATAAATAAACCAGCAATAAGCAGGAAAATACCAGTAAATAAAAAGAGATAAAATAGGCGTTTAATCCATTTCATGAAGTAAGGGTTTTAGTAACTTGCCCTATGAAATTACCAATTACTTAAACAGAACAGAAAAGATTTGAGTTAGTTTGAGGTATCTATAAGATACACCCTTTCTTACCCTAACTTATAAATGAAGTAAAATGCAATGATTCCACTTCGCTACGCCTTGCTGAGACAAGTGATGCGAATCGTAGAAGTCGGAAGTACTTAAGGTTGGCAACAGCTGGTTGCCATTTAGGTAAGGGCCTAATTTTTGCATTTGTTTGTCGAAAGCGGCCGTGTATTTAAAGCGTTTGCGACGGGAAATTGTGGTTGGCGCTTGCACCAGTAAATACGCTTGCTTTTGACGCTTGAGTTCATGAATGAGGTCCTTAAAACAGGCGCGTTGATCAAGGCGTGTGGGGCTTGGTTGCGTCAGGGTTTCTGAAGCAGTTGGCCGTTTCTTTTTTTCGACATATCCACCTCTATGGTAGCAATCTTCAAGCGAAGTTGTTGACGGTATTTTTACATGAAAGAGGGTTTGATTCAAAAAGGCATACGTAAATGAATTCCATATCAAGGGTTGGCATTGGGCTATTAAAAGCGAAAGCGCATTTGCGTCAAGGCGTTCGTTGGCAAAAAGGTCTAACGAAGACTCGGCGCCATCGGTTTGGAAATATTCGGGGTTGACTTCAAACACAATGAGCTTTGGACGCAGTAGTTTACGGTAACGTCTGATGAAGTAGGCGCTTTGAAGCGGACTTTGGTTGCTTGACCCCAAATTGAAACAATGCCAACCCTCTTTTTCAAAAATTCGGGTATCGAAACCACGGTAAGCGCGCGAAGAACCGATAAACAGAATGTCGAGGTTTTTTTCGGTTTTCACCTCTTGTAATCGCTGTTTTAAATACCCGCCATTTCCTGCTAAATAGCGCAGGTTCGGGTGCGCTTCTTGCGGTAAAAAACGCCCCCAAACAAAAATAAAAACACCATAAAACACGCTAAAAAAAAGCCCGAAACCCAGTAGGCTTCGCAACAATTTTAAAATCGATTGGTGTTCTGTTTGGTGCATTAGAATTGAAAATAAATAAAGGGACTTTGCTCAGAAGGCAGGTACATCCAGATGCAACAAATAAGGAAACTATAAATGCTCCAACGCAATGCTTTATTGTAATGGCGCTGCAAATGCTCCAGCGGATGTTGCTTTTGTCGACCAAGCCATTCGATTCCAAAAAACAGGACAAGCATAAATAGCAAGGGATAGGCTTGGAAGTGCGGGTTCTGCCAACTTCCAATTGCAACAATTTTAGCCAATATTTGGAGCGCTTTATCGCTGTTTTCGGCTCTAAAAAAGACCCACGTGAGTGTGCACAATAAAAAGGTGCGAAGCATTTGCCAACTTTCGAGTAGGCTGGGTAAATAGGTGTTTTCGGCTACGGTATTGCTAATTTGTTGCTTGTTTTTCCAGATCAGTCCAGGGATAAAAAGGAGTGCATTTAAGGCGCCCCAACTTACGAAGGTCCAGTTGGCACCATGCCAAAATCCCGAAATCAAAAACAATACGAAAACATTGCGCAGCGACTGCCACCTGGAGCCTCGGGAGCCACCCATCGGGAAATAAATGTAGTCGCGAAACCAAGTAGATAATGAAATGTGCCAGCGGCGCCAAAATTCGGCGATTGAGCGCGAGAAGTAGGGGAAGGCAAAGTTGCGCATGAGCTGAAAGCCAAAGAGCCGAGCAACCCCAATAGCGATGTCCGAATAGCCCGAGAAGTCGCCATAAATTTGGATGGCAAAAAGTGCACTTGCGATGAGTAAGCTACTGCCACTAAGCGTTGTAAAATGGGCGTAATCGGCATTGACAAGTTGCGCACACGAATCGGCAATGACCATTTTTTTAAATAAGCCCCATAAAATTTGACGCAGACCGTCTTTGGCGAGTGCTATATCAAAGTGTCGTTTTTTGTAAAATTGAGGTAGTAAATGAGTGGCACGCTCAATAGGTCCAGCCACCAATTGCGGAAAAAAGGTAACAAAAGCCATGAATGCCACAAAGTCGTGGGTGGGTTTGAGTTGCCTGCGGTAGACATCAATTGAATAAGAGATGGTCTGAAACGTATAAAAACTAATACCGACTGGTAAAATGACGTTTAAGGCATCGATCGAAAAAGAGCTGCCAAAAATGCGAAAAGCCTGATTAAAATTGTCGATGAAAAAATTGACATACTTGAAGTAGCATAACATGCCCAAATTCAAGACCAAACTCACACCTAGGTAAAGCCGTCTTTTTTGCCGGTTATGGGTTTTGGCAATGGCCAAGCCGACCACAAACTCAATGACCGACGAAAGCATCATGAGTACCAAGAAGAACCAATCCCACCAAGCGTAAAAAACGCAACTTACAATGACTACCCAAAGATTTTGTGCCTTTAACTGACGCGCAAAGACAAACCAATACGTCAGAAAAACGAGTGGCAAAAAAATGGCAAAATCGAGGGAGTTAAATAGCATTTGTTAGCGGAGGTACTTGCGTTCGGCCCAAAAAGTGCCAAAAGGAACAAAAGCGGTGACAAACAAAACCAAACAGGTGCTAAAGGGCCATTTTTGCTTGAAAAGGAAAAATGCAATGTAATAACAATACCCAATAAACAGAAAGCCATGAATATTGCCGACGTATTTGTTGGGTTCGGGTAGCTCAAACTTGTATTTCAACACCATTGTGATTAAAAGTGCGAGCCACGAAAATCCTTCGGCGATGGCTACTTTTCGAAATGTATGGAGTGCTTTCATTTTTTAGTGAGTTGTTTTTCGACGGTTTTTAATAAATCACGGTAGCGCGCAGCTTCGATAAAATCGAGTTCTTTGGCAGCTTTTTCCATGGCCTTTTTAAGCTGTTTTTGTTGGGCTTCGAGTTCACTTTGGTCTTGGATTTGGGCAATATCGGCCATTTCTTGGACCAACTGAGTGCTCGCTCCTGATTTGAGTTGACGGGTGCTTTGGTCACCGTCAGCTACTTTCGTGGATTCGAGGATTTTATCTTTTGATTTTTGAAGGGCTTGCGGCGTTTGGCCAGTTGCTTCGTTATAAGCGATTTGTAATTCGCGTCGGCGGGCGGTTTCGTCGATGGTACGCTGCATCGAATCGGTGATTTTATCGGCATACATCAGGACCTTCCCATTGATGTTTCGGGCAGCCCGACCAACAGTTTGCACCAATGAACGCACGTTGCGCAAAAAACCTTCTTTGTCGGCATCTAAAATAGCTACCAATGACACTTCTGGTAAATCAAGTCCTTCGCGCAAAAGGTTGACGCCGATCAGCACATCGAAATCTCCAAGGCGCAGTTGGCGCAAGATTTCGACGCGTTCGATGGTGTCAATTTCGGAATGAATATAGCGGCACAATATCCCGAGTTTGTCGAGGTATTTTTGCAATTCTTCGGCCATCCGCTTCGTGAGCGTGGTGACCAAAATGCGTTCGTTTACTAAAATGCGCTCTTGAATTTGACTAATAAGGTGATCGATTTGATGCAGGCTCGGATGCACTTCAATGAGGGGGTCAAGTAAACCTGTTGGCCGAATCAATTGTTCGACGACAATTCCTTCCGAGTGTGCAATTTCGTAATCAGCAGGCGTCGCCGATACAAAAATAGAATGCGTCAGAAAACCTTCAAACTCTTCAAATTTGAGCGGGCGATTGTCAATGGCGGCTTGCAAACGAAAGCCGTAATCGACAAGGTTGATTTTTCGGGCACGGTCACCGGCATACATGCCCCGTACTTGGGGCAAGGTGACGTGGCTTTCGTCAATGACCATTAAAAAATCGTCTGGAAAATAGTCGAGCAAACAAAAGGGGCGCTCGCCAGGTTCGCGGCGGTCAAAATACCTTGAGTAATTTTCGATGCCCGAACAATAGCCGAGCTCGCGGATCATTTCTAAATCGTAATTGACGCGTTCGTCGAGGCGTTTGGCTTCTTCGCGTTTGCCTTCTGCATTAAAAGCCTCGACCTGAGCCACCAAATCATCTTGGATTTCGGAAACCGCAACACGCGTATTTTCCGGGCTCGAGACAAATAAGTTGGCCGGGAAAATATCAATTTGCTGGAAACTTTCGAGTTTACGCCCAGTTTCCGGATCAATCGAGTGGATGGACTCGATTTCGTCGTCCCAGAAACCAATGCGCAAAGCATAGTCGGCATAAGCCAAGTAGATGTCGACGGTGTCGCCTGCTGCCCGAAACATGCCTCGTCCAAACGTGTCGGTCGATCGTTGGTAGAGGTTTTCAACAAGTTTAAACAAGAATTTATTGCGGGCTACCGTTTGCCCAACTTGCAAGTGCAAAATGCTATTGCGAAACTCGACCGGATTGCCAATTCCGTAAATGCAACTTACCGAAGCCACCACAATGACATCCCTTCTTCCAGAGAGCAAAGCAGAGGTTGCTGCCAAGCGCAATTTTTCAATTTCGTCATTGATCTGGAGGTCTTTTTCGATATAGGTACCTGTCGACGGAATAAAGGCTTCGGGTTGGTAATAGTCGTAATAGGACACAAAATACTCGACGGCATTGTTTGGAAAAAACTGTTTGAATTCGCCATAAAGTTGGGCTGCTAGTGTTTTGTTGTGCGCTAAAATAAGTGTGGGCCGCTGAACCTGTTCAATCACATTGGCAATGGTAAAGGTTTTGCCACTACCCGTGACGCCTAGCAAGGTTTGAAACGGAATTCCAGACTGAACACCTGCAGCTAATTGCCGAATGGCTTCGGGCTGATCGCCGGTAGGCTTGTAATCAGAAACTAACTGAAATTCCATGCCTCAAAAATACCAATAATATGAGCCCCAAGTTGTACTTTTGGCAAATGGAAAGCGGAAAAAAACTAAAAGTAGAAGCACTTATTGAAGCGCCACTTGCTGAAGTGTGGAAAAAATGGACTGAAGCAACACATGTGGTCAACTGGAATTTTGCACACGAATCGTGGCATTGTCCGCATGCCGAAGTTGATTTTCAAGTAGGAGGTACCAGCACCTACCGTATGGAAGCAAAAGATGGCAGCTTTGGCTTTGATCTTATTGCACGCTTTCTTGCGATTCAAGACCAACGTTTTATTCAATCCGAACTCGAAGACGGTAGGGCAGTAGAAGTCTATTTTGAAGAAGCGGGGGCTGCCTGTAAGCTAGTGCAGTATTTTGAACCTGAAACCGAAAATCCACTTGAATTGCAACAAGGTGGATGGCAAGCCATCCTTAATCATTTTAAACAGTATTGCGAACAATGATTCCTGAAATCGAAGCCCATATTGCGCTCTTTCCGGCTCATACGCAATTGAAATTGTCAAGTTTGCATGGCTTTATTTTAGCGCAAGTACCTCAATTGACTGAAAAAATAGCATACGGCATCCCGACTTTTCAGTACGAAGGCAAGAATTTTATCCATTATGCGGGTTATTCAAAGCACATTGGCTTGTACCCAGGCGCTAAAGGCATTGCCGCTTTTTCTAAATCGTTTCAAGCACACGGGTACAAATTTTCGAAAGGAGCAGTTCAATTCCCATTGAAAGAAGCGTTACCTTTCGAACTCATTTCAGAAATCCTGAATTACCTTTTAAATCAAGCACAAAAAAAAGCGCCCTAAGGCGCTTTTTTAGTTTTTACCAAGTATAAAAGTCGCTTGTTTTCCTTTTTTCACTTCAATTGATTTGCTGTATTGAAGCAAGAAAGACAAGACACGCGGATCGGCGCTTTCAGACTTTTTTTTCGGTAAAGAGGCGGAGTAAGCTGTTTGAACCATAGGCAAATTTGAGTTTATCCCCTTTAACGCAACTTTTCAATTGATATTGTTTGTGAGAGATAATTCCTAATTTTGCCTCACATCAACAACAAAAAACAACACCCATGATTCAACCAGGCGTAGCAACCGGAGACCAGGTACAAGAGATCTTTCAATTGGCGAAACAAAAAGGATTTGCCTTGCCAGCCGTAAATGTCACGAGCAGCAGTACGGTTAACGCAGTCATCGAAGCAGCTGCCAATTTAAAAGCTCCTATTATTGTTCAGTTTTCAAACGGAGGCGCGCATTATTTTGCAGGAAAAGGCTTGTCGAATGCCAACGAACAAGCAGCTATTTTAGGCGGCATTGCCGGCGCAAAGCATGTGCATGCCTTAGCCGAAGCCTATGGGGCCACCGTCATTTTACATACCGACCACTGCGCAAAAAAATTACTTCCTTGGATTGACGGCCTCCTCGATGCGGGTGAGCAATTTTTTAAAGAAACGGGCAAGCCATTGTACAGTTCACACATGATTGACCTAAGTGAAGAACCACTCGCCGAAAACCTTGAAATTTGCAAGCAATATTTACGTCGCATGTCTAAAATGGGCATGACACTCGAAATCGAATTAGGCATTACTGGCGGAGAAGAAGATGGCGTCGACAATACCGATATCGACAACGCAAAATTATATACGCAACCCGAAGAAGTGGCAGCTGCTTACGAAGCACTCCTTGAAATTTCACCGCGTTTCACGATTGCGGCATCTTTTGGAAACGTTCATGGCGTATACAAACCAGGCAATGTGCAACTGACACCAGTTATTTTAAAAAATTCTCAAAGCTTCATCCAACAACAGTTTCAAACAGGGCCAAATCCGGTCGACTTCGTGTTTCATGGAGGTTCAGGCTCTAGTTTGGCAGAAATTCGTGAAGCAATTAGCTATGGTGTGGTGAAAATGAACATCGATACCGACTTGCAATTTGCATTTACTGAAGGGGTGCGTGACTATGTCGAAGCAAAAATCGACTACCTTCGTACCCAAATTGGAAATCCAGAAGGTGCGGATGTCCCGAACAAAAAATATTACGATCCACGTAAATGGCTGCGCGAAGGTGAACTTTCGTTCATCAAACGCTTAGAACAGTCTTTTGCGGATCTCAATAATGTGCATACACTTGATTAATTATGGCTTGGTTTAAACGCAACAAAGAAGGAATTACCACCAGTACTAGTGAAAAAATGGATGTACCTGAAGGGCTTTGGGTACGCTGCTCCAATTGTAAAACACTTTATACCGCAGAAGATTTACAGCGCAACAATTACGTCTGTGACCGCTGTTCGCATCACGAACGCATTGGCTCTCAAGATTATTTCAATTTAATTTTTGATGGGGGTACTTTTACAGAGCTCGACGCCGATCTTACATCCGGTGATCCTTTACAGTTTGTTGACACCAAAAACTACAAAGACCGTTTGGTGGCCACCCAAAAGAATACGGGTTTAAAAGATGCCATTCGAACCGCCAAAGGAAAATTAGAAGGAATGGACCTCGTTGTTGCCGCCATGGATTTTAATTTCATTGGTGGATCCATGGGTTCAGTGATGGGTGAAAAAATTGCCCGAGCAATTGACGAAGCCATTCGCACCAATGCTGCTTTTATGATCATTTCGAAGTCTGGCGGCGCACGCATGATGGAGGCCGGGTTCTCACTCATGCAAATGGCAAAAGTTTCAGGTAAATTAGGTCAGCTTTCGGAGGCACAATTGCCTTATATTTCCTACCTCACCGACCCGACAACAGGTGGTGTGACGGCTTCATTTGCGATGCTCGGAGACATCAACATTGCAGAGCCCGGCGCCTTGATCGGATTTGCAGGTCCACGTGTCGTCAAAGAAACCATTGGTCGTGATTTGCCCGATGGCTTTCAAACCAGCGAGTTTTTGCTCGAACACGGTTTCTTAGATTACATCATTGATCGCACCCAATTGCGTTCAACCTTAGCACTTTCCTTGAAGCTATTCACGAACTAAGACTTTTTTTCTTTCTGACATTTTTGTAGTTTAGGGGTCTTAAACAAGACCATGAAAAACCTCTACATCTGTCTATTTCTTGTCCTTTGTACTACAGTCTATGCGCAAGATACCACTTGGGTTCAGACCTTCACCTTTGACTCCATCACTGCGCGTCGGGCCAATTTTCAGTTTCCGGCCGAGTTGGATACCATGCGCTTTGAAAAAGTGCAGATGTATTACAAATTAAAATGCAGTCCGCTCACCACCTGGGATCAATACAATTGCGGCGAATGGGATTACCTCACGTACACGCGTGTTTTTGACCACACTGGTGCCTTTGACTCTGTGGCACAAAACGGAAGTCGTTACTTGTCAAACTGGGCATCCCCAAATCAAATCCAGTTCAATCCATGGCCTACCCCTCAAGCCGATGTTCAGCAAAAAACAGAAAAAAATCGAAATGCCGTCAATTCAACGTTTCTTTCAGTGACGAACGGAAGCATTACTTCTTCAGTTCCTTTTCAAACAAATCTGCATGGCCAACGCTACCAATTTTTAATCAAAGCCTCCGAATTAATTGCTAGTGGTGTGCAGCCAGGAGCCATTGAATCGCTCAAATTAAATGTGGCAGCTACCGGTAGTAATGGTGCGATTTTAAACCCGAGTATCCGAATCATGCCAAGCAATGACCTGGTTTTGCAAAGCCTTCAAGAAGGGAATTTCATTCAGGTTTATAACGCATCTAGAGCAATCAATTCGACCTTGCCGCCACTGCAAACCGGTTGGGCCGAATTTGTATTTTTTCAGCCCTACCAATGGGATGGCACGAGTAACCTCATTTTTGAATTTACATTTGATAACGACGAAGTGGCCGCGGCACCGACTACCTTTTTATGTGAGCAAACGAGTACCGATTTAGCCATCACTTATAGTGGCCGAAATGGTCAACTTCTTTTTTCAGGCACCAATTACACGATGTCTGAATACGCCGATGTCAATGTGGGTTCGGCATTTACAATCGAGTTTTGGGCAAAAGGGGGCAGTACACAAGGCACCAATACCACTTTTCTTGAAGCAACCGACACCGCGGGCCATCGGGTCTTAAATATTCATTTACCTTGGAGTAATAACAACATTTATTTTGATGCAGGTGATGAAACAGGGTACGACCGAATCAACAAAGCGGCTACTCCTGCAGAATTAGACGGAACCTGGAATCATTGGGCCTTTGTAAAAAATCAGGCGAGTGGCGAAATGTTCATTTATAAAAATGGACAACTCTGGCATTCTGGAACCGGTCTTACGCGCGAAGTAGGCTTTATCCACCGGCTAATTATCGGTGCCAATGCCGATCAAGGATTGAAATGGAATGGTAGCATTGATGAATTGCGCCTTTACAATGCGGCTTTATCTGCAGCAACCATTGCCGCTCATTATCAGAAAAAAATTGACCCAAGCCATCCGAATTGGGGGCAGTTGCTTGTGTACCACGACTTCGATGAAACAAAATTTGCCCGCGATTTGTCGGTAAATCAGTTGAAATTAATGCCTTCCGAGAGCGGCATGATTAAATTCAGCTCTGAATTAGTAGCAGGTATTCAACAAGTCAATTTACGTCCTTCCTTGCAGCTTACTCAAACGCCGAATACACAAGCTGTTTTCGTGAACCTCGTTTCGAAAAAAGTTCTAGAAGAGCCCATCGTCATCTTTGAACAACAGCCCTTATTTCGTCATTTTGAAATCGTCAATTCTTGGATTGGGGTACCAAGCGGCACAACCGATACGTACGATGTGAATGGAAACTTGCTAAGTTCAATCCCATTTACAGGAACAAGCACCCTCACTAATCAAGCCATTATCGTGTACAATCCGCCATACGAAATCATCCACGATGTTGAAATTGCAAGAAACATTACGCCTTACGGGATTCAATTTGACCTTGGCCCAACGGGTTTTACTTGGATTTATGATGTGACAGACTACCAACAGTATTTAAAAGGTTTGGTCGATTTGGCGGCACACAATACCCAAGAACTTATTGATTTAAAGTTTGCGTTTATCAAAGGAATTCCGCCACGTGACGTGCTCAAACGCGAACCCATTTGGGCCGATTTTAAATCGTACAATTATGGCCAAATGGCAGCAGATGCGGTGTTGCAAGAAACCCCAATTGTGTTAGATACAGCTGCCGAAATGTTTAAAATTAAAACCCGAATGTCGGGTCATGGGCAAGTAGGTGATTATGCCTGTTGCGAATGGGTGGCCAATCAACACCAACTAAAGGTAGATGGCATTCCACGTTTTAACTGGAGCATTTGGGATGCAATGGGTTGTGGTGACAACCCAAACATTGGTCAAGGCGGAACGTGGCCCTATGCCCGCGAAGGCTGGTGCCCAGGCGATAAAGTGAAAGAATTTGAATTCGAACTGACGCCATACGTACAGCCAGGAGATACGGTGAACCTCGATTATGCTGTCAATGATGTGCCTGCCACTGACCCTGGTCAGGCTGGTGGAAACTATATTGCGGCCTATGACCTCATTTCGTATACGGCGCCTAATTTTCAAAACGATGCGGCGATTGTCGATGTCTTGAATCCGAATAACTATGAATACTACAGCAAATGGAATCCGACGTGTCAGAATCCGCGCATCATCTTGAAAAACACAGGTGCGAACCCACTTACTTCGTGTCGAATTTTCTGCTGGCTCGATTACGGCTCTAATTTAGTCTACGATTGGACCGGAAATCTTGGTTTCTTAGAGCAAGAAGTGGTCGAAATTCCGGTTACTGACATGAATTGGTGGGCTGAGCAAGACAGCAGCTATACCTTTACTACTTGGGTGGCTGATGTGAACGGAATCATTGGGCCAGATCAATACAATCAGAATAGTCTTGTCACGACCAAATACGATGCACCTGAGCGCATCGATGGGCCTTTCTTTGTTTGGTTAACGACCAACAACAAAGCCGAAGAAAATTCATGGCGTTTGTTGGATCATGCTGGCAATGTGTTATTTGAACGCGATAGCATGCAAAATACCGCCCAATACAAAGACACCTTTGACTTAGCCCCAGGATGTTATTCAATCATCATTGAAGATACAGATCACGACGGCTTGTCTTTTTGGTATTCGGCACAGGTCGAAGGTGAAACAGCCGGCCAAATGCGCTTGCGTCATGTGGGCGGTTCGTATATCGAGTTTTTCCCAGGAGATTTTGGGCGTTACCACCGTTACGATTTTACAGTTGGTTTCACACTCGATGTTCCAGAAATCGAACTTGGACATGAAATTTCAGTGTTCCCGAATCCGGGTGCAGGCCTCACAACGATTGAATTGAAAGGAGCGGTGCAAGGTCAGGCAACCTTACAAATCAAAGACTTGAGCGGACGTGTATTGTATACCGAAGCAATGAATGCAAGCGCTGATTTTGCCGAGAGCTTTGTCGACATTAGTTCGTTTGCATCGGGCACCTACCTCATTCAGATTGAAGCAGCTGGCCGGGCCTACACAAGCACCTTACTTCGACGATAAATTGCTATCGATCGAATTGAGGATGTCGCGAAGCATTTGAATTTGAACTTGTTGAATGTCAAACAAATCACTTTGTTGGCGAATGATGAGGTGATCTAGTTTTTCATGAAGCGTTCGGATTTCTAGTTCCGACTTCAAATTGATCATGTAATCTTGTTTGGCACGTTCGCGGTCTTTTTCTTCCTGACGGTTCTGACTCATCATAATGATTGGTGCTTGAATAGCGGCCAAGCACGATAAAATCAAATTGAGCAAAATAAACGGGTAGGGGTCAAAGCCTTTATTGCTTAAAAAGACGGCATTTAAAATGATCCAAGCAAATAACACAACACCAAAACTAATAATGAAGGTCCAGGAGCCGCCAAAGGTGGCTACTTTATCGGCCAAACGTTGACCGTAGCTCAATTTTTCACTGTGTTCTTGGAGGCGTTTTTGGGTCAATTGTTTGCCTTGCCCTAAGGTGTCAACCACTGTTTTTTCGAGCTTACTAAGCTCGCCTACTTGACGCTTGAGCGTTTCCATGATGTAACGCTCACGGTAGTTATTTAATTCGCTCAGCGAAATGGTACCGATTCCGTCATAATCCGGATGGTCTTCACAAATCAATTCTAAAATAGCTTTTGGAATCGCCATGGCATCGACATGTTGGGCGATTGGAAATTCGCGTCCACTTAACGAACTGATGAAACTGGTTTTCATGTGACTGTCAAATTGAAATTTCTGCTCTAAAAGTACGTTTATTTCCGCTTGAGATTGTGTACTTTTATACAGAAACTTGGCTGTCCTTATGAACCATCTGCGAATTTTCTTTTTTTTGTGTGTCCTCGCGTTTTCGGCGAATGCCCAATTGCACATCGATTCGTTGTCGCACATCGATTACCAAATCTTACATGGGGCCAATCTTAATGATGTATGGGGATATGTCGACGAACTTGGCAACGAATACGCCATCGTCGGAACCTCGAAAGGCACATCGATTGTCAATATTACGAATGGTGCGGCGCCACAAGAAGTCTTTTGGTTGCCTGGTTCTGAATCGATTTGGCGCGACCCTTGCGTTTTTGGAAACTATGCGTACATCACAACCGAAGCCGAAGATGGCCTCTTGATTATTGACTTAAATCCGTTGCCGCAATCGAACAATTTGCCAACGGCGGTTTACACAGGTCCTGTTGGCTCGAGTTGGCAATCGGCACATACGTGTTATACATCGCCAACTGGTTATGCCTACATTTTTGGGTCCAATCGGGGCAATGGTGGTGTGATCATTTTAGATTTGAATCCAAATCCAATGGCGCCAATAGAGGTGGGAAGTTACGATCCATATTATGTCCATGATGGCTTTGAACGCAACGACACCTTGTACACTGCACATATTTTTGATGGTTTTTTCAGCCTGATCGATGTCAGTGACAAAAGCAACCCTCAGGTAATCGCAACGCACAGCAGCCCCAATTCCTTTACCCACAATATTTGGCCAAGTGCTTCGGGTGCACAGGTCTTTACCACCGACGAAATTTCGGGTGCATATATTGCCGCCTATGACATTTCAAACCCCGCTCAAATCACCGAATTGGATCGGGTTCAAAGCACACAAGGCACCCATGTGATTCCGCACAACGTACATGTCAAGGGTAATTTCCTGATTACCAGTTACTATTCAGACGGCATTGTCATTCACGATGCGAGTTACCCTAATAATTTAGTAAAAGTGGGGTATTACGATACCTATCCAGGCCAAACCCCCGGTTACGATGGTTGTTGGGGAGTCTATCCATTTTATCCGTCAAACAAAGCGGTGGCAGCCGACATTACCAAAGGCTTATTTATTTTGCAAATGCACTATAATCAAGCGGCTTACATAAATGGGCACGTTAGCGATTTAGCGACAGGCGCACTTTTAGAAAATGTGCAGGTCAGTGTTTCAGGAGCCGTCATGACTGAACAAACAAACAATGCAGGATTTTATGCAAGTGGGCTTGCCGATGCGCAACTCGTTTCCGTGACCTTCAACAAAGCAGGGTATTATCCCTTAACGTTAACGGCCAACTTAAGCAATGGGCAAGTCACCACGCTCGATGCACATCTTTTAGCCATTCCGCCGTATTCATTTAATGTCCATGTGACAGAAAGTCAAAGCGGCAACCCGATTTCCAACGCACAAATTCGCTTAAGTCACCCCATGATTACCCATACAGGACTCACAAATGGCCTTGGTGATGAATCACTGACCTTATATTATCAAGATAGTTATGAACTTACGGTCGGTAAATGGTCGTATCAAAGTGTGTGTACAACACTTGTCATTACCGCGAGTACCCAAGACATCACGATTGAATTGCCAAAGGGTTACTACGATGACTTTGAATTTGATTTTGGCTGGTCTGTCATTGGAAACGCTGCTACCGGAATGTGGGAACGTGGCGTTCCGTTTCCGACAACCAATACGGTAACTAGCCCCGATGCCGATTGGGACTGTGGAAAGCAAGCGATGCTGACCGGAAATGCTCCTGCTGTTAATCCAGATGTTGATGATGTCGATAATGGATTTACAACGTTAATTTCGCCCATTTTTGACCTCGCTGGACTAACAACACCAGTGCTCAATTATGCACGTTCGTTTTATTGCTACCATGGCCCTGGTTTATTCAATGATTCCTTAATCATTTCATTGTCGAATGGTCTTCAAACGATTGTCATTGATCAGGTCGGCGCGCCGCAAGGTAATCTCATGAGTTTTAATTATGTCAGCATTCCGCTAACCGGGTTGCTTCCATTTACCAATACCATGCAGTTATTTATTCGCATCGCCGATGACGCAGCCAATCCCAACATTACGGAAGGAGGCTTTGATCATTTTGTCTTGACGAACGAACCAATAGCCGCGCTTTCTCAGTCGCAACAAACTTCCACTTTTCAGCTTGTTCCAAACCCAGGTTCACAGTCGTTTCGGGTTGCTGGCATTCAAAACGAAGCGCAGCTCTCCATTTATTCGGCGACAGGCGCGTTGGTTGGTACCCAAACTATCACACCCCTCCAAACAGACATTTCTACATCCGATTGGCCAGAAGGCCTGTATTTTATTGAAATTGATACTCAGGTATTGCGTTGGGTAAAAATTGCACAATAAAAAAAGCCATTATCTTTGATGCAAATGAAAGAAACGCTTCAACTTTCGATTGTGGTTCCGCTTTACAATGAAGCCGAATCACTTCCTGAACTCCATGACTGGATTGTCCGTGTCATGACTCAACACCAATTTCGTTACGAAATTCTCTTCATCGACGATGGAAGTAAAGACGATTCGTGGGCGGTCATTGAATCACTTGCTGCTAAAAACCAACAGGTAAAAGGCATCAAGTTTCAGCGCAATTACGGCAAGTCTGCGGCTTTACATGTGGGTTTTGAGCAAGTAAAAGGTCAGGTGGTGATCACGATGGATGCCGACTTGCAAGATTCTCCTGATGAAATACCAGCATTATACCGCCGTATAACGCAAGAAGATTTAGATGTGGTTTCAGGTTGGAAAAAAGTACGACATGATCCGCTTTCAAAAACCCTACCGACCAAGCTTTACAATTGGGCGGCGCGTCGCATTACCGGAATTTATTTACATGATTTTAACTGTGGGCTTAAGGCCTATAAATTAGCGGTTGTCAAAAGCATTGAATTATATGGCGACATGCACCGTTACATTCCGGCATTGGCAAAATATGCAGGTTTTCATAAAATTGGCGAACAGGTAGTTCAACACCAAGCACGCAAATACGGTGTCACCAAATTTGGATTGAACCGTTTTTTAAATGGCCCGCTCGACCTCATGACGGTTGCCTTTATGGGGAAATTTGGCAAAAAACCAATGCACTTTTTTGGAGCTTGGGGCGTGCTCATGTTTGTGCTTGGCTTTGGCTTGTTTTTGTACATGGGTATCGACAAAATCTTTGTTCACAAAATTGCTGAGCGACTAGCCGACCGCACCGAATATTATATCGCCTTGGTTTCGATGATTATCGGGATGCAGTTTTTCTTGACGGGCTTTTTGGCCGAACTTGTGGGTCGAAACTCAAGCACACGCAATCATTATTTGATCGAAGCGCAAACCAACGATTAACATGAAGTTTCACATAGACCGCAGTTGGTGTTTGTTTCTCGATCGCGATGGTGTCTTGAATCAACGCCTATTCGGTGGCTATGTCACGCATTGGGCTGATTTTGCCTGGACATCAAACATGCCAGCCGCCGCAGGCCAACTCGCCACACCATTTGCACACGTATTTGTTATTACCAACCAACAATGTGTGGCAAAAGGTTTGGCTACTGCGCATCAAATCAATGAATTACATGCAAAAATGCAATTCGAATTAGGTGAAAATGGCATGTCCGTATCGGCCATTCAAGTCGCTACAGAAGCCAAAGGTGCCGCTCCTATGCGTCGCAAACCTTCACCGCAAATGGCCCTTGAATTAAAAGAACGCTTTCCTGAAATTGATTTTCAAAAGTCAATTATGGTTGGCGATACCGATTCCGATGTGCAATTTGGCAAACAACTTGGCATGAAAACGGTATTAATTAGGTCCGAAGAAGTAACCCACGAGGTGCCAGATCTGTATATTGACCACCTTTCCGACTTAATGGCACACCTCTCATGAAACGTTTTCGATACTACTTACTGATCATTCCATTTGTAAGCTTTGCACAGCTCAATCAAACCGATGCAAAAGGCAAAAAACAAGGTGCTTGGCAAAAAAACTACCCGGGCACAAGTGTTTTGATGTATAAAGGCCAATTCAAAGACGACGAGCCCATCGGAACCTTCGTTTATTTTTTTGAAAGTGGCGAAAAAAAGGCCGAATTACAGCATGGATTTCCAGGCGGTAAAACAAGCGTGTTTCTTTTTTTTCCAAATGGTCAATTGCTATCGGATGGGTTTTATGATCACGAAAAAAAAGACTCGTTATGGTACAATTACTCGGAAGCGGGCGAACTCATTAGTGCCGAAAATTACAAAAATGACCGCTTTGAAGGCAAGCGCATGGTGTACTATCCGGAAGGTCAGCTTTTAGAGGGAAAATTACAAACGCGTGTATTGGAATATTACAGTGCAGGGCTTCGCAATGGCGCTTATAAAGAATACTTTTACAATGGCAACCTGAAATTAACTGGGACCTACAACGCAGGGCAACGAGTCGGTGAATGGTGCGAGTATTATCCGACTGGGCAGGTTATGGCAAAAGTGAATTACCAACGTGACCTACTGCATGGCTGGACGACCATTTATGACCGCAACGGCGACATGCAAAAGCGCACCATGTACCGCGATGGCTATGCCTTGACAGACAAAGAACTGAAAGCTTTTTTAGAACGCTGCAAAGCGCAACACCTTGACCCAAACCACTAATGAAGCCGGCAAAGTGGATCTTTTTTAGCGCCTTGGCTCCTTTTCGCGGAGGAATTGCACAATTTAGTGAACTGCTCTTGGCGGCACTTTCGCGTAAAAAACAACTAGAAAGCTTTACCTTTCGCAAACAGTACCCTAATTTCTTATTTCCAGGAAGCTCTCAAATCGATGCCGCCGCCCACGATACGCATCGACGTATTGTATCCACGTTTCGCCCTTGGACTTATTTTAGCGCCGCTTGGCGTTTGCGTCGGGAAAACGCAGCGGTTTTTGTTACCTCGTATTGGATGAGTTTTTTTAGCCCGATGATGTGTATTTGGGCCAAACTGCTTGGGAAATCGACCTTAAAAATCGCCATCGTACACAATCTAAAACCACATGAATCGCGCTTTTTTGACCTTCTTTTTAACCGCTGGTTTGTGCTGAATTACGATGCGTTTGTTGTGCTGTCTGCTGCTGTAGCCGCCGATATTCGAGCCATTCGCCCAACGGCAAACGTGCTGCAGTTATCGCATCCGCCATACGCCCAATTTGGCCCATTGCAAGAACGGCAGTCAGCGCAGTTAGAATTAGGTCTTGATCCGCAAAAAAAGACGCTTTTGTTTTTCGGACTAATTCGATCTTACAAAGGCTTGTTGCCACTTCTCGAGGCTTTTCGATTCCTTGACACAAGGTTTCAATTACTGGTGGTTGGTGAGTTTTATGAAGAAACCGCGCCTTATGAAGCAGCCTTTGCAGCCTTAGATGCTTCACGTGTTTTACGCGTGCATCGCTATGTCAATGACAGCGAGATTCCGCGTTACTTTGCGGCAACCGACTTAGTACTTTTGCCTTACATCAGCGCCACGCAATCTGGCATTCGGGCCATCGCCCAGGCATACCAACGACCGGTACTGTGTTCGGCAGTTGGGGGTTTAAGTGAAGGACTCGAAGAAAGTCAAGAAGGATTTGTGGCTACCGATTTAACACCAAATGCGCTTGCCGAGCAGATTGCATCGCTATTTGAAAGCGGGCGTTTGGATGCTGTAAATAACACATTGAGAGCGCGTTACGCAAAGCCTGAGCAAGCTTGGGATCAATTTGCCGATGCCTTCATTGCATTCACGGAATGTCTTCCTTCAAAAAAGGACTAAAAGGCCGCTCAGAAGCATAAATTTTATTTGACTTTCAGGATCCTAAACCCTATATTTGCAACCTTAATTTAATTTCAAATACAACAGAACATGCGTTTAAAAGGATTTTTTTGGTTTCTGAGCATCTTATTGACGGCCGTTTGTGTGTACCAGCTTTCCTTTACCTGGGTAGCAAGCAACGTCGAAAATAAGGCCGCAAAAGAAGCCGACCTGAAAGTAAAACTCTTGCGTGCTGAAGCCGCTAAAAATGGTGGTATCGCTACGTTGCCTAATGCGACGAAGGTTGATTTCCACAACCCTGAAGCCGTTGAATTAGCGCGCGCCGCGTTCATTAATGAAATTCTTCGTGAAAAAGGAGAGAAGCCGGTATTTCCTGTTCTTGGTTCTACTTTCGGAGAAGTTAAAAAAATGTCGTTGGCCTTTGGTCTTGACCTCGTTGGTGGGATGAGTGTTACCGTCGAGATTTCTTATCCAGACCTCATCAAAGGACACGTGAAAAGCGTTTCTGACCCTAAATTTACAAAACCATTTGACCGTGCCGTTGCTACGTATAACAAAAATGGGGGTGACTTCATCGCTACTTTCATTTCTGCTTATAAAAAAGCAAATGGTTCATTGCCACTTAGCTACGTGATTAAAGGCGATGGCATTGGGATCAAATCTACCGATGCTGACGTCGAAAATTTCTTGCGTGAGTTGGTTACTTCTTCTATGAATGGCATCGAAGACATCATTGGCCGTCGAATCAACCAATTCGGTGTGGCGCAACCAAACATTCAACGTGACCTTTCTACCAACCGTCTCTACATTGAACTTCCGGGTGTCCAAGACGAAAACACCGTTTCACGTAAAATCCGCTCAACGGCAAACCTCGAGTTTTTTGAAACCTACATGCCTGACCAACTTCAAATGCAATGGCAAGAAGCTTCGCGATTAAGCAAGCAAAACGAAATTATAGTTGATGAATTGGCTGTTGCAGACTCTACTGCCGACACCACCAATTTAGCTGCCGACACTGTTCCTGAAACAGTCCCTGCGCAAAACACCATTTCGAATGCTTCGAAAAAAGCATTGGCTGAGTTGGTTGTACCTGTAGGCGGTTACGCCATTGGATATGTCAATGCGACTGACAAAGCAGAAGTCGATCACATGTTGCGTCGCAAAGATGTCTTAGCGGCATTTCCTCAAGACATTCAATTTATGTGGTCTTCAAAGCCAGAAAAAATTGACGACAAAACAAAACGCACCGCGTTTTTCTTATACGCATGTCGTGTTCCGGACAACGGAAAAGCGCGCGTTCGTGGCGAGCACGTAAGCAGCGCAAAAGTCGATTACGATCAAGCAGACGGAAGCATTATTGTCAGTCTTGAAATGACAAACGAAGGTGCAGACGAATGGGGCCGCATGACAACCGAAAACAAAGACCGTATTATTGCCATTACCATGGATAGCGTGGTCTATAGTGCGCCTCGTGTCATCAATCCAATTTTAAATGGCCATACCCAAATTTCTGGTAGTTTCTCTTTCCAAGAAGCTGAAGATTTGGCAGGTTTATTAAATGGTGGTGCGCTTCCTGTACCATGTGTGATTAAAGAATTGCAAAAAGTAGGGCCAACCATTGGAGCCGAAAACTCGCAAGCAGGTTTGATTTCATTTGGTGTG
Organism: Bacteroidota bacterium; assembly: GCA_039800565.1. GTDB lineage: Bacteria > Bacteroidota > Bacteroidia > Flavobacteriales_D > Crocinitomicaceae > UBA952. The sequence continues at coordinate 38,162 of JBDLQL010000003.1, forward strand.
GCATTCCTCGCAGTACTCATTTACATGATGTTCTATTACGGACGCGCAGGTTTGGCTGCTAACATTGCACTCACCGCTAACGTAGTATTCATCTTTGGATCTTTGGCTTCATTTGGTGCGGTTCTTACACTTGCAGGTATTGCAGGTATTGTACTGACCATTGGTACCGCTGTCGATGCCAACATCCTTATCTTCGAACGTGTTCGTGAAGAGCAAGCTGCAGGTGCCGATACCGAAACGGCGATTAATCAAGGGTTCCGTCGCGCCTTGCCATCCATCATCGATGCCAACGTGACCCACTTATTGGTTGCCATTATCTTGAAAGTTTTTGGTACGGGTGAAATCGAATCGTTTGCAACAACGCTTATCATTGGTATTTTCACCTCTATGTTCTCTGCGATGGTTATTGCTGAATTAGCCATCCACTCATGGTTAGGTAAAGGAAAAGCCGTAGGATTCAACACCAAGTACTCGAAAGGCTTGTTCCAAAACTTCCATTTTGATTGGGTCGGAAAACGTAAGTATTTCTACATCTTCTCGATCACAGTCACCATTCTCGGCATTGTTGGCTTGACAACACGTGGCTTAAAGCAAAGTGTTGAATTTACCGGCGGACGCACTTTTGCGGTTAAATTCGAGAAAAAAGCAGATATCGAGTACATTCGCAAGAATTTATCAAGTGTTTTTGTCGAAAAAGGTGAGACTGCTTCGATTGACCTCAAAACAAAATCGAACGATTACAATGTGGAAATCGTTACCAATTACCTCTTAAATAACGATGGCGCAACCGATCAAGTAAATGCCAAATTAAATGAAGGGCTTAGCAATTGTAAGGACAAACTCGGTAAGTACCAAGTGCTCGAATCGCGTGCCATTTCAGCATCGGTTTCTTCTGAACTCTGGACTTCATCTACCATTGCCATTACGTTGGCCTTGTTAGCGATTTTTGCCTACATCCTCATTCGTTTTGGATACTGGCAATATTCAATTGGAGCCATCATCGGATTGGCGCACGATGCCTTCTTTGTCATTTCAGTGTTCTCGTTACTACATGGTTATTTGCCATTCAGTTTGGATGTCAACCAAGCCTTTATTGCCGCCATCCTGACGGTTATAGGTTATTCCATGAACGATACAGTGATTGTCTTTGACCGTATCCGTGAGAACCTTCGTAAGGCGAAGCCTGAAGATAACCACGGTGAAATCATCAATGCATCGTTAAACCGTACACTCTCCAGAACTTTCAATACATCCATGATTTTATTCGTGGTTGTTTTGATCATGTTCTTATTTGGTGGCCCAGCTATTAAAGGATTCTTATTTGCACTCTTAGTAGGGGTTGTTATTGGTACCTATTCTTCATTATGTGTCGCAACACCAATCCTAATTGACTTCTCGAAACGTCTTCGTGCATAATCGAGTTAAAAAAAAATAATACAAAAAAGCCGCTTGAAAAAGCGGCTTTTTTGTTAGATGTACGTCTAAGATTCGTTAGATTCCTCAAACGTATTCGAATCATCTATGAAACAAAAACAAACGATAGCTGTCATTCTTATTGCGGTATTGGTAGCGACCTTCTACCTCGCTAATCCCATCAAGTCCAACCGAACAGATCCATTTCGTAAATTACACCGGTATCAACAACAGCCACAGCTGCATATTTCAAGTAAGAAAGAGGCCCTTTCAACACCGGTATTGCACATTAAAAATGACAGGGAAAAGTCGTTGCAAATGCAGCGTCTCAAACTGAAGGTTTTCATTGAAAATGGGATGGCCCGAACGCGCTACGACATGGTATTTGAAAATCCGCACGATCGCATACTGGAAGGCGAGTTGCAATTTCCGCTACACGATGGGCAAATCATTTCTTATTTTGCGCTCGAAATCGATGGCGAAATGCACCCTGGTGTTGCCGTCGAACGAACAAAGGCAAGAGTAGCATATGAAGCGACAGTACGAAAAGGTATTGATCCTGGTTTGGTTGAGAAAATTCAAGGAAACCAATTTAAATTGCGCATTTTTCCTGTCCCATCCAAAGGAACCAAACGTGTCATTATCGAAACGCTTCAGGTTCTACAAGCCGATCCACAACGCAGTTTCTATCAGTTGCCGCTTCAATGTACAAACGCCCTTGAGCAGTTTCAACTCGACGTGTATTGCTATAGGTATGCTCAAGCGCCCATTGTACGCAGTAGTTTCGGATCGAAACAAGTGTTAAAAACGAAAAGCAAGCGACTATACCGCTATTCGCAGAAAAGGTATCGTTTTAAACCAACGGGTCAGTTAGTGCTTCAATTTCCGGCCAAGTCCGCTTCTGTAATTGTCGCTCAACAGCGAAAAGATTCCACTTTTTTTAAAGCTGACTTGCAACTCCCCTTGCGCTACGCCCGAAAAAAAGCGCCTCGCTGCCTTACGGTGTGCTGGGATGTCTCGCTTTCACGCAGCCAATCTCAACTTCAAAAAGAAAAACAACTTTTGAAACGCTACCTCCACTATATGCATGAAGGAAGGGTCGAATTGCTTGTTTTTGCCCACAAAGTACTATTACGGAATTTCGTAACCGTTAAAAATGGTCGCGCCCCTGCGCTCTTCGCCTGCCTAGATCAACAGGATTACGATGGTGCGACTGCGCTTTCACAATTGCCATTTCAAACCATGCGCGGCGATGAAATACTGGTATTTACAGATGGCATGCAATCGATGGGCTCAGTACCTATAAACGCGTGTGTAACGCCCATTCATGTGATCCAGAGTTCTTTGCGCGCCGATGAAGGCCCTCTAAGAGCCATCGCAAAGGCAAGCCATGGAACGTTTTGTTCCCTAACACAGCAAAGCCTCGATCAGGCATTTTTTATGTTGTGTACCCAATCGCTACAGTTTCTTGGATTTAGTACACAAAAGCAACTTAAAAACACGACCATTCTAGAAGGTTCAGGTGCATTTGGCGTCTTAAATGTAACGGGTGTCTTGAGCGGAAAACCATCCCATTTAACTGCCAATTACGGACTTGGTAAACGAATCATACATAGCGAACGCTTGTCAATAACCTATCAGACGAATCCACAAAATGAAGGAGCCATCTATGAAAAAGTGTGGGCGCTTTCGCGTGTTCAAGAATTAGAACAAGAACCCAAACGCAACAAAGACACTCTTTTACAATTGGGTTTGAAGTACAAACTACCTACAGATCAAACCTCTTTACTTGTTCTTGATGCGGTCGAAGATTATGTTGCACATGAAATCGTTCCTCCGAAATCGATGCAAAAGAAATATTGGCATTTAGTGCATCTCAAACACCGAGCAGACAAAAAAGCACTCGCTGATCATTGGAAAAACCTCAAGAAAGATTGGAAAGACTACCGCTTTTGGTATGCGCATCCCAATTACAAGCGCAATCGTTCCAAAAATGAGCTCCCAAACATCAATCAAGCGCTTCCGCAAGAAAGCCGGGCGCAGGCAAGTCCCTCGTCAGTTCAAGAAACGGAAACCACAATTACAGAATCAAATTTTATGATTTCAACCGATTCGATTCAAGTTTCTGCAGCTAACAGCTATAGCTGGACACCAACTTTTAGCGGTGCAACTAGTGGAACTTATACTTATCGCATTTCTAGTATGCCATTTACTGCTGCTACAAATGTTACAAATGGCTGTGCTACTGTCAATCCTGACGCAGCATCGCTTCCGCAGGCACACTTAAAAATTGCCGCCTGGAATCCTAAAATGCCTTATTTAATTGCCTTAAAAAAAGTACCGCTAAAAAAGGCGTATGCCTGCTACTTAAATTTGCGTAAAAACTACCAAGACCAGCCTTCTTTTTACATTGATGTCTGCGATTATTTTCTCCGCTACCACGAAAACGAAAGCGCGATGCGCATTCTGAGTAATTTGGCTGAAATGCAATTGCAAGATGCTTCCTTACTGCGCATTTTAGCACAGAAACTAATGCAAGTGAAAGCAAGTCAGTTAGCCATGCCACTTTTTAAGGAACTCATTGACATGCGTCCAGACGAACCACAATCTTACCGCGATTATGGCTTGGCACTTGCTTCAATTGGTCAGTACCAAGAAGCCATTGAGCAACTTTATAAGGTAGTCGAAAAGCCGTTCGATCCTCGCTTTACCGGCATTGATCTCATTGCACTCAATGAAATCAATCACCTCTATTTTACGCATCAAAAGGAGCTTAACGTAGCGTTTATAGAACCCGTGTTTCTACAAAAAATGCAATACGACATTCGGGTGGTCTTGAGTTGGGATGCCAACGATACCGATGTTGATTTATGGGTCAATGAACCTTATGGTGAAAAGTGTATGTATTCGTACAAAAACACGAAAAACGGAGGCCGCATTTCCAATGATTTTACGCAAGGATATGGACCTGAAGAATACCTGATTAAACAGGCCCCCAAAGGTGAATACCGAATTCAGGCGCATTATTATGGCGACCACCGTGCATCGTTAAATGGCAAAGCACAATTGACGATTCAATTCTACTTACACTATGGGACGCCTTTTGAAGTCAAGAAAGAGGTGACGCGTCGTTTGCAAGTTGTGGATCAAGAAATTGACCTCGCCACCTTTGAATTTTGAGTTATTGTTTCACAAATTGCTTGATCGCTGCGTGTTGGCCATCATAAATGCCTAAGTAGTAGCTGCCGGCAGCTAATTTGTAGCTCATCTCAAGTGTCTGATCGATTTTTCCATCTTGGACATTCAGTTTAAACGTCGATACCAATTGACCAGAAACCGTATATAGTTTTCCTTGAACCTCTGAACCTTGTACGCCTGAAACATGAATTTCAAAGACCCCATTGTTTGGATTTGGCACCAATTCAACGAGCTCAAAACTTAATTCAGTTAAGGAAGAAGAGTTGACCGTAACTTCAATGCTGGTGATACAGCCATTGTTGTCTTTTACATAACATGTATAGGTTGCAATACCAAGGTTTGCAAATAAAGAACCACTGTAATAATTGACACCATCGATGGAATAGGTATAAGGCGAATTTCCGCCTGCAGCAGTCAACGAAATGGTCCCGTCGTTTCCGTTAGAAACCGTTGCTGTACCAGTTAACGTGACGGCGCTTGGTTCGATGATCGTGGTGGTAAATGCTTGCTGACAGCCATTGGCATCGGTCGCCGTAATGGTGTAGTTTCCGGCCGCTAAATTTGAAAAAATGGGCGATGTACTTGGCGTGCCACCATTCAGACTATACGTATAAGCGGGTGTGCCGCCAGTTGCCGTCGCCGTGATACTTCCGTTGCTTAACCCGTTGCAACTAATTGTGGTTGGGATGGCATTGACTGTAATGGCAGTTGGTTGCGTAATGGTATATTGAATTGAAGTGCTGCAGCCATTTGCATCAAGAACGGTGATGGTGTAAACACCAGCGCCAAGATTTGCAAAGGTGTTACTTGGTTGGTCAGCGCCATTATTGATCATAAAGGCATATGGGGCAGTTCCGCCATTCGGTGTGACGACCAATGTTGCGGTTTGGTTTCCGGCACACGTGATGTTGCTTGTTTGACTAATGCTTGCAGTTACTGTGGCACTAGCAGCAACGCTTACCGATCCACTTGCCGTACATCCGGAAGCATCGGTTACTACATAAGTGTAAGTGCCAGCAGCCAAGTTGTTAAATACATTTGAACTTTGGCTTGGGCCGTTGTTTAGACTGTAGCTCACGTTTCCTGAAGCCCCAGTAGTGTTTAAGGTAATGCTTCCGTCTTGGCTTGTGCAAGAGGCTTGTTGGGTTACAGGGTTTACCGAAATCGATGAACTACCTGTGATGCTAAGCGTCATCGTGAACACGTCGTTACAGGTGTTGTCGTCTGGCGTAATGCCATTGACACCGGTATGGGTAAATGTTAGGGAATTGCTTCCTGTTTGCAGGCCGGAAATACTTACTAAAATCGTGTCAAGACTCCCGACTGCGGTTAATTGTGAGCTCGTGTAATTGACAGTAGTGGCGCTACCTGTCCCGATTTGCCAATTAAAACTACCGGTGCTCACACCAGCAGTGCCACGGTTTTCAATCACTACAGCAATTTGCGTGCTTGATCCGCATCCATTTGCTTGTGTTGTAAAAGCATTAATTATTGCCGCATCGTTAACATCTGGGTTCATTCTTAAGGCCGCCAAATTGGTTGTAATTTGACCTCCTGTTGTGGTGACAACACCTGTATAGTAAAAAGTTAAGCCATCAAAATCATCGATGCACATATGGTGATAATCGCCCCAACGGGTATTGGCTGTGCGTGCAGTGGTACCGGCTTTAATCATGGTTTCAGGAACAGTCATGGTACCGAGTGGGTCGCAAGGTTTGCGTCCGGTCATTTGGATAGAAGGGTAATCAGGGGCAGTGGTGCCTGAGGTTGAGTAAGCTAAAAGGATGTTCCCATATTTGTCAATGTTGATATTGGCCATCCATCGATTTAACGTGGTTCCCGGCGCATAGGTTCCTTCTTGATAGAGCGTCCAGGTTCCGGTACTTCCAGTTGGTCTGCGCAACTCAAGCCAACGCACACCTCCGCGGTTATTACCATTGACATCGGTTGTTAAACAGAGTACCATCGCTTGGTGGTCTGAAAAGACACGCATAGGCGCTTTAAACATAACTGCTTCTCTTAACGGGTCAAGTTTGACAGTAGTACCGGGTTGCCCCATGCAGGAAAAGCTGGTCAATCCACAGAGGTCTGAATCGATTTCAGCAATGGCTACATCTTGAATTTTGGCTACCGTTGCGGTATTGTTTGTCCAGTTGATGGTCATTTCCCAAATTTCAATCCAATCGTTGGTTGGGCTATCTGGCGACCCATTCGAATGTACTTCGTCGTCACGATGGCGTACAAATAAAGGTTTTTGGCCAGTAGGAGCGGGTAAATCACCTTCTAAATCAACCGGGGTGATGGTTTGAAATCCGAATCCGTTTAATGCATAACCCGTTGCGACACCAATAAATGGAGAAGTCGTTCCGCTGAGAAGGGCACTCAATTTCATGGCGTACACGCGTGGAGCCCCGCCTTCGTTGGTAGAGGCTAAAAACGCATCAGAACTTTGGCAAAAGCTATATTTAGGGTAATCGGGAAAACTCGGGCAGGTGAACTGGTAGAAGTAATATGCGCCTTGCGGATTGCTTGTTTGGGAGACATAGATCAATAATTTGTTTCCTGAACTCGAAAATTGGGTTAAAAACCAACGTTTAGCTGGTTTGTAATAAAGTACAATTGGATCACCGAGACCTGCTACACTTGGCGAACTCAATGAAACCATATTGAGTGAGCCACTAATTGCGGCTCCTGTTGCTTTATTGAAGATTTTGTAGATACCCCCGCTATTTCCGTTTGTACTTTGGATGTAAACCGTAGAGTCGGCTTCACCTGTAGGGTCGGGTGGTGAAATTCCGGCGCCTAAGCCCGTCATCTGCCATAAAACCGAAGCACTTGAAGTTTTTTCGGTTGTACTGTGTTGTTGCCATACCCAATCTGGGTTGTGGTGATTGCCTTGCGGATTAATGACAAGCTCTCGCCCCTTAAAATTGGGAACGATTTTGGTTTGACCATTTTTCGGAACGCTTTCTTCTGCTGGAACAAGCTTGGCCACGCCAGGACTTACATTTCCGTAGAAGGTCGATTCTTGGGCCCAAAGTGAATGTAGGGAAAAGAGTAATCCAACAAGTACTAGTTTTTTCATTTTCAGCTTTTTGAGTTTAGTGCATGAATTTACAGATTTCAAGCATCATGGCAAAAAAATAAACAGTGTATCTTCGTGACATGAAATTGCTTTTATCTCCAGCCAAGACGATGCGAGCGGCAGAAGGGTTGAATACGCAGCGGCCTTTTTTTCAGGCCGAAGCCATTGAGTTGATGTTGGTGCTTCAAAAGTTGTCCAAAAAGCGCATCAAAACTTTTTACAAGGTTTCGGATCAACTCACTACAGAAATCGAACAGGCGCATCAACATTGGATGAATGCCAAGCTTCAGCCTGCTGTTGCAAGTTTTGCTGGTGAGGCGTTTAAATCATTAAGCTGTGAAACCCTCGCTGCTAAAAGTGCGGGCTATTGTTACGAAAATTTGTATTTGTTTTCGGGCTTGTATGGAATCCTGAAGGCGTCGGACGGCATTGCGCCTTACCGACTTGACCTCAATCAGCGGCTTGATAAACCCGTCGCCTTTCGTTCATTGTTGAAGTTTTGGAGCCCGAAAATCGCATCATTTTTGCATCAAAATTTAGAGCCAACAGAGTGGCTATTAAACTTAGCCAGTGAAGAATATGCAGCACTTATCCAAGACCCGCTCTTGCTTCAGCGCATGGTAAGCGTTCACTTTAAAGAACAAAAAGGCGAGAAATTACAAGCAGTTTCGGTATTCTCGAAGCAAGCCCGAGGGCTTATGGCACGTTACTGCGCCATGCATCAAATTGAACACATCGAGGCGATCAAACAATTCAACGAGGCAGGTTATCGGTTTCAAGCGCAGTTGTCAGGGCCACACGATTACGTGTTTACACGTTAAGTTCAAAGGCCTCATTTTTTTCCAAAATATCCCATGTGTGGTCGGCAAGTAGGCGAATGCTGGCCATAAATTCCAAGTTGGGTGTCGAACGGCCCCATTGCGTAGGCCCGATCAACGAAAGTAAATAGCCACCAGCTTCTTTTTGGTACAAGTGATAAATGTGATTGATCAAGGGTTCAAAACGCATGTCTGCTTGGTAAAGAATGCTCGAAATGGCTTTGCGTTCTTGGATTTTTTTGGCTTGGGCCGCAAGAAGTTGCATTTGTTCGTAAAGCTGCTCGAGTTGCATGTCGGTTTGTTGCTCCATGGCACTCAAGGCGCGCCCTTTTAATTTTCCTTGATCTTCGGGCTTGATCAGCGCACTTCCTACCTGGTGCGCATACGGTAGTAAATTGGGTTTTTCGGCCACTTTATTGGGGTCGATGGGGTTTTGAAATTCCGTTGATTTGTTCGATTCCATTAGACTAATTGACTCAATTGGTGTCCGACAGCAGCGCCTATCGCGACGCCCATGCCTCCCATACGAACACCCGCATGTACATTTTTGTTCAGTGATCGAATAATTGGTTTTTTTTCTGCGCCAACACTCATGATACCCGACCAACTGTGCTCGATTTCGACTGCAAGCCCACTTAAGATTTCGTTTCGAAGGCGTGCCTCGAGAACATTTAGAATGTTCGAATTTGCTTCAAATTCGGTGCTGCTTTCTGTTTCAAAATCAAGATTGCGGCCGCCACCAAAAAGAATGCGCTCGCCGATATCTCGAAAATAGTAGTAGCCTTCATCGAGGTGAAAGGTGCCACGAATGGTATGGTTAAGGGGTTTTGTTACCAACACTTGCGCACGTGCCGGTTTTAATTCGTCCGGAAAATAGCGTTGCGAAAAACCATTGGTACACAAAAACAAGTGTTGACAGGACAGTGGCCCGTTTGTGGTTTCGAGTGTGACAGCTGCCGCGTCGCTTTCAAAATCGAGCATGCTTGTCGAAAATAAAAAACGAATGTCATCTTGGACGCAGCGTTTGTAGAGGCCTTCAATCAAGAAATCGGTTTCGAGGCTGCCTTCTGCTTTATTAAAATAGGCATTTTGAAATCCTGAAAATCCAAAGTTTTCGAGGGCTTCTTTTTGTGTCGAATACACGTTGTTTATCCCTATGACATGCATTAATTCTTGATTCAAGTAGGCGATAAATTCGTCGGGGAGCTTCTCCTTACCTTGACGAATCAAATCATAGGAACCGCAAGGGCGGTAGCGCATTTGTTCGGGACTCACCCAATTTTGTAAACGCTTGAGGCCTTCAAAGCGCATCTGAACAGTTTCCCAAACCTTTTGAGCAGGAATGTGCTGCAGGTCGTCATGCAATTCAGTCGGGCTACCGAAGCACGCGAAACCTGCATTTTTAGTACTCGCACCCGTCGGAATGTAGCCACGTTCCAACAGTAAAATCTTGGCCGAAGGGTATCGCGATTTTAAAGACAGTGCCGTGCACATCCCAATAATTCCGGCACCAACGATACAAAAGTCAATGTGGTCTAAATAATAGCGTCGTTCCCAGTGGCTCAGTTGTGTGAAATGCAGCATTTTTTTTCCTCGTTGATTTTTAGCAAATTTGTGCTTGAAACAAATGTACCAATTTGCGTTGGTATGTCGGTTTATCGATCTGATGCTGAGCTTATGAGACACTTACTTGCCTTTTTATTTCTTTTGCTGGCTAGCGCCGGGTTTTCACAACGAAACCTGCTGGTCGTGCTAGAAGGATCCGTCAAAAATCTGGCAACGAAAGCGCCTGTTTATGGGGCAACAATCGATGTCGTGCAAGATGGCGCGGTCCTTACCAAGGTACTTTCTGACGAAAAAGGCAGCTATTATGCCTCCGCCAAAATTTCTCCAAATGCGCTAATTTATGTGCTTGTTTCTAAAGGCGGCTATCTGGTTAAAAAAGTTGAATTTGATTTAAAAACTTTGTCGCTCACTGCCGCCAAACCTGAAGGTATTCATTTGCTGCGCGATCTTGTCCTTGAACTTTATGAATTGCGACCAGCCGTTGATCTCAGCTTTGCGAAAGATGCGATCAGTGAAAAATACACTTGGAATGCTTCTAGTTCGCAACTTGAAGTAGAGGCGCTTGTTAAATCAAGTCTCGATACCAAAGTATTACAAGCATACAAAGATGCTGTTACCAAACAACGCATCGACCAATTTATCAAGGATTCAGACAAAGCACTTGCTAACAAACAAGAGCAAAAGGCCTTGGTTGCACTTGACTCTGCCTTACGGCTCGACCCGACAGATGCCTTGGCAAAAAGTAAAAAAGAAGGCATTGAAAAAACCATTCAAGATCGTGAAAAAGCAGCAGCATTGCAACAGCAATTTACGGCCCTAGTGACGGAGGCCGATCAGTTTTTTGCCGACTCGAACTACACTGAAGCCGAAAAAAAATACAAAGCTGCCGAAGCACTACAACGCGACCAACATGTCTACAATCGCTTGACTGAAATTGCAGTCATTCAGCGCGAGGCTGCCCAATCAAAAGCCAATCGCCAGGCATTTGATAAAGCCATGCAATTGGCAAATTCGTTGTTTGCTGCCAAAAAATACGATGAAGCCATTGCCAAATACAACGAGGCCGCAAAAATTCAGCCGAGTGAAAAAACAGTGGTTGATACTGAAATCTCCAAAATCAAGGCCATCAAACAAGATCTTGTAACTGAGGCGGATATCAAACGCGAACTGAAATTGGCCAACGAGCAATACATCCAGAAAAAATTCGATTTAGCGCTTGAAACTTACAAAGGCATCGAAAAGAAAATCGAAACCTTACACAAGCAATTATTAATTGATCAGTACTCTAAAGAGTGCCAAATCGGCATCAAAAAAGTGACCGAAGGAATCAATTCAGTGAGTCAAGTATACAAAGACCAATTATCGAAAGCCAACGAAAACTTTATGAAAGGGCCTCAATTCTATGCGGTGGCTAAAAATATTTTGAATTCGGATCCAATGAAGAGCCGTCAAAATGAGCCAGAAGTGATTGAATTGAAGGATAAGATTGCCAAAATGGAAGCCTACTACCAAAAGCGGAAGGCGGCCTACGTTCTGGTTAAAACAAAAGACAATGCAAGTGCATTAAAAGAGCTCAAAAGTGTTCAAAATCAGGCCGCTGTTCAGCAAAAATACCTGCCGAGTACCGAACTTCCACAATTGCAAAAAAGCATCGATTCGTTGCAATTGATCCTGACGCCGGCAATTGCTCAAAAAGAAACAGTAGCCAGCCCTGCAGAACCAGCAGGCATACGCTTGAGCGCACCAGGCGATGCCTATATCGGCGATCCGTCGATGGCGTACTCCGATTTGCAGCAGACCACCGCAAATGCCAAAGAGCAGCCGTATCAAGAACAACAACGCATTAAAGACCAAATTGATTATAAAAATTACTTTAATTCAGCTTCTGATCAAGTGCGTTCGCAAGAAACGGCCACGCAATTTGACCTCACGCGATCGCAACGTGAATTGAGCGCCAAAGAAACGGCTGATTCAAAAGCACAATTACAAGACCAATTGGTTCAAAGCAATCAAAATTTGGAAGTGGCTGTACGCCAACGTAATGAGCAAACCTCGGTGCGTCAGTCCGAGAATGACCAAAATATGCGTGAGTGGAAAGACAGCAAAGATTACCAAGAGCAGCAAGAAGCGGCACAGACTGCAGAACGCCAGCAATCCGAACTCAATCGCCTCAATACCATTCAAAATCAACGCGAATTGCAAGTACGTGCTAGCGAGCAACAAGAAGAACGCAATTCAGCGGAACTCAATCAACGCAGCCAACAAGTCGAGGTGAGTCGTACCAAGCGCGACACCCTAAGTACGGTGTCAGGAAGCACCCAATACGATCAAATTCATCATACTGCAGATTCGCGCGTGGAATTAAAAACCACACCAAATTACCTCAAAGATGAAAATGGGGTCTTGTTCCCGGCCAATAGCCTCACTGAAAAAACGTACACGCTCAAAAACAAAGAGGGCTATGTCACAAAAGTAATTTTGCGACGTGTTGTGGTCGATCCGAATGGCTATGGGGTAGTGTATGAGCAAATTACCGATGAAAATGGCAAGACCTATTTTATGCGCAATAACCAAGTCAGTACCGAGTATATTTGGTTCAATGAATCGACAGGTGCGAACGTGCTAAAAAAATAGATACATTTGGGCCATGAAGGTCCATTTTATAGCCATTGGTGGCAGTGCTATGCACAATTTAGCCATCGCTCTCTCTCGTAAAGGAGCTATTGTAACAGGTTCTGACGACGAAATTTTTGAACCCTCCCGTTCGCGACTCGAAAAGCAAGGTATTTTACCCGACCAAATAGGTTGGGACGCCGCACGTATCACTACCGACATCGATGCTGTCATTTTAGGAATGCATGCCCGCGAAGACAATCCTGAATTGCTCGCTGCTAAAGCCTTAAATCTTCCGATTTACAGTTATCCAGAATACCTTTACGAGCAAAGCAAAGATAAAATTCGCATCGTGATTGGCGGAAGTCATGGTAAAACGACAATTACTTCCATGTTGCTGCATGCGATTCAAACGTTAGGGATTGATGTCGATTACATGGTTGGCGCCCAACTCGATGGCTATGATTGCATGGTTCGCTTAAGTCAAGAGGCCAAGTACATGATTTTAGAGGGCGACGAATACTTGAGTTCTCCAATAGACCGACGTCCGAAATTTCATTTATACCGGCCCAATGTGGCGCTTATCAGTGGCATCGCATGGGATCACATCAATGTCTTTCCGACTTTTGAAAACTACGTCGCTCAATTTGATCAGTTTATAGCGCTCATCGAACCCGGAGGACGTTTGGTATACAATCAGGAAGATGTGGCAGTCGAGCAACTTGCAGCGGCGCATCAAGAAGTGGCGCAAAGCCCGTATCAAACCCCTGATTTTGAACCTTCCGAAACCGGAACACTATTGAATTATGAAGAGCAGGCCTATCCACTCCGGATATTTGGCCCACACAACCTTCAGAATCTAATGGGTGCGCTTGAATTAGCGAAGTCTATGGGCATTCTTCCAAGTTCGTTCTTAACGGCTATGGCTACCTTTACCGGTGCCGGCAAACGCTTGCAAAAAGTGAGTGAAAAAGGAAATTTTGTGTTTTATAAAGATTTTGCACATTCGCCTTCCAAATTAAAAGCGACTACTGCGGCAGTTAAGCACCAATACCCAACTCGAAAGGTCATTGCGTGCATGGAATTGCACACCTTCAGTTCCTTGAAAAAAGAGTTTTTGCCGCATTACGATCACGCAATGGCGAAAGCCGACGAAGCTTTGGTTTATTTTAGTCCGGCAGTTGTGGCACATAAAAAATTAGAACCAATTAATGAGGCGCAAGTTGCCGCTGGCTTTGGTGGCGAGGTTCAGGTCGTGACCCAAACCGAGGCAGTCTTGGATTTTATTCGTGCACACGTCAGCGATAACTCCGTCTTGTTATTGATGTCAAGTGGCAATTTCGACGGCATCGATTACGATGCATTAGGGGAAGAACTGTGTGCTAATCTCTGAATACGACCCGTCTGAAAATGACGGCAATGACCAAACTATTGAGCGTACTATAGACCAACAGTGCTAATAAAGAAACGCTCATGGTAAATTGAGGGTTGTACACAAAAGCAGTGTTTTTGCGTGCAATGTCTCTGATTTCTTCGTCAGATTTGTTTTCAAGTGAGTTGTCTACTTTGCGCAAGGCCGCAATTTCGGCGGGTGTATCCATGCGGGCTTCAAAAGCTTCAATGCGCTGTTCGTTAAAACCCGGATAAATGTCTTTGTAATAGAAATACAGAAAACTACTGACAACAATTGTGTAAGGAAGACCAGCTGTTAGTCCGCTTTTGATGTCTGTTAAGATGTTGCTTTCTGTGCTTTTGCGCTTGGTTCGGTAAAGATGCAGTGCAATTGCGACAGTCAGTAACAACATATTTATCAGGACAAATCCTTCTATGTGATCAAGCCATATGCCATAGGCGAAGCCCAGCATTTTTAAAGCGATCCAAAGAAGGGCAAACCCAATTCCGTATGCTAAACCTTGACGCATTAGCTATTCATTGAAACTAAAAACTCCTCGTTCGAAAGCGTGTTCTCCATGTGCGATTTCAAGAACTCCATCGCTTCGACAGGGGTCATGTCGGCAATAAATTTGCGGATAAGCCATACACGTTGCAAGACGTCTTTGCCCACTAATAAGTCTTCACGACGTGTGCCTGAAGCCGTAATGTCGATGGCTGGGTAAATGCGGCGATTCGAAATTTTGCGATCGAGTTGCAATTCCATGTTGCCGGTTCCTTTAAATTCTTCGAAGATAACTTCGTCCATTTTAGAACCTGTTTCGGTAAGCGCAGTTGCTAATATAGACAACGAACCGCCATTTTCAATTTTGCGTGCCGAACCGAAGAATCGTTTTGGTTTGTGAAGTGCATTGGCATCGACACCGCCAGAAAGTACTTTTCCGGAAGCAGGGGATACCGTGTTGTAGGCACGAGCCAAGCGTGTAATGGAATCAAGTAGAATGCACACATCGTGTCCGCATTCGACCATGCGTTTCGCTTTTTCAAGGACCATATTGGCCACTTTGACGTGGCGTTCGGCTGGTTCGTCGAAGGTAGAAGCGATGACCTCTGCTTTCACTGATCGGGCCATGTCTGTTACCTCTTCAGGGCGTTCGTCAATGAGCAACACAATCAAATAAGTTTCTGGGTGATTGGCAGCGATGGCATTGGCGACATCTTTTAACAACATCGTTTTACCTGTTTTTGGCTGCGCCACAATCATTCCGCGCTGTCCTTTACCAATAGGGGCAAATAAGTCCATGACACGTGTCGAAAGGGTTTCTTGCGGGTGTCCGGTCAATTTGAATTTTTCACTAGGGAAGAGCGGCGTTAAGTACTGAAACGGAACACGATCGCGGATGTATGATGGGTCGCGGCCATTGATCGATTCGACTTTTACAAGTGGAAAAAACTTTTCGCCTTCACGTGGGGGGCGAATGGTGCCTTTTACGGTGTCTCCGGTTTTTAAACCAAATAATTTGATTTGGTTTTGAGAAACATAAATATCATCGGGTGAAGGCAGGTAGTTGTAGTCTGATGAACGCAAGAATCCGTAACCATCTTGAATGACTTCTAAAACCCCTTCTGCCGAAACAATTCCGACTAAATCGTAATTGTCCTTTTCTTCGGCTTGTGTTTGGTTTTCTTGGTGCTGCCCATTGCGGTGTTGGTGCTGCGGACGGTTGCCACGGTCTTGGCGCTCTTGTCTTTCTGGGCGTTCTTGTCTTTCTTGACGTTGTTGACGTTCGTGTTTTTCTGGACGATCATGGCCTTGCTTACGGTCTTTCGCTTCGTGGCGAGGCTGAGGCTCTGGGCTAGGATTACTTTCCACTTCGACTTCTACGGGTGCTGTGGTTTGAGCTTCGTTATCTGCTGATTTTGGCTTACGTCCTCTTTTTTTAGGAGTTGCGTTATCGGTCGGATCAGCATGAGTTTCTGAACTAGACGCAGGAACTGCTGTTGGAGCAGTAGATCCTGTGATGGCGGCAATCAATGCTGCTTTTTTTAGTTGGTCTGCATTTTCGACACCTATTGAAGTGGCAATAGCACGCAAATCCGAGATTTTTTTACTCTCTAATGTGTTGAGATCCATGAATTGGAGGGTGTTAAATAACGTTGAATTTGGAGAATAAACCGAACTGGTTTGAAAGAAATTCGATGCAAGTTTACATAAAAAATGCGGATGTACCGCTATTTGGGAAAAAACTATGTTTTTCTTTTTTTCTTTTTGGCAGCCGGAAATAATATATTATTCAAAATCAGGCGGTAACCCGGAGAATTCGGATGCAAACTGAGGTCTGTAAAAGGATCGCCAACCAGGTGTTGGTAATCTTCTGGGTCGTGACCACCATAGAAAGTCCAGGTGCCTTGACCCAATTCGCCGTGGATGTATCGGGCGGTATTGGCGGCTTTATTTTCACCTAATATCAGCACATTTGACTTGATGAACTCTTTGTGAAAATCGGTGGTTTGACCCATGAAACCATTGACTACATCGACATGGCATTGCGTCAGCATTGTCGGGACGACATCCCATTTTGCTGAAAAATCGAAGAGTGTAAATTGGTCAATTTTTTCAGTAATGATGCGTTGGGTGCGCAAATCAGTACCGTCGATGTCGCTGTATTCATAGACCATTGGGTCTTTGATGAGGTGAAAATTTTGAAAGGCAAAGGTTTGAGAAAAATCTAATTTTTCTTGGGCTTTGGGGTCTGAAGGTGTGCCGTCAAAAACCGCTTCTTGAATATCTACGTTTTGTGCGGCCAAAGCGATGTCAAACGAATCGGTGCCGCTACACATCGTAAACAAAAAGCCGCCGCCTATCACAAAGTTTTTAATGTTGAGCGCAACGGCCCTTTTTAATGCCGCTGTTGACGGATAACCAAGACGCTTGGCGTCAGCTTCTGATCGTGAAACTTCTTGTTGGTACCAACTTTGCATGCGTGCCGATCCGTAAAATTTGCCGTATTGCCCCGTAAAGTCTTCGTGGTGTAAATGGAGCCAATCGTATTTAGGCAAGACGCCATTGACAATCGCCGAATCGTAAATTTTATCGTATTTAATTTCTGCATATTCCAGCACTAAGGTAACGGCGTCGTCCCAGGGCATTTTGTTGGGAGGTGTGTAAACCGCAATTTTAGGTGCTTTTTCAAGTTGCACAATTTCCATATTGACTTCTGGTTGGGCAATTTGATTGCGGATTTGATTGACCTGCCCATCGGTTAGGGCTTGGTAACTGATGTTGCGCAGAAGCAATTCTTCTTCGATGGTTTTTAAATGAGGAAGTAAAAACGAGCCACCACGGTAATTGAGAAGCCATTCTAAGGTTACGCCATTATCGAGGGTCCAATAGGCGAGGCCGTAGGCTTTTAAATGGTCGCGCTGGCTTTCGTCCATCGGAATTAGCAATTGCGTAGCGCGTGCTTGCCCCACTAAAACGAATAAAAGACAAAGGAGAATGTGTTTAAAACGGATTGTCATCGTGTCCTTCAGATTGAAAAATATCTTCGTCGTTATCGTCCATTTTACTTTTGTAGGTCACCGTATTGAACTCTTGATTAAACTTCGAAAGGTTGGAATTCGAAGGGTTTGCAAAATCAAGCCCTTGCATTTCATCGAGGTTTTCGAAGCGTGCAAATTCAGGGACAAATCGCAAGCGGACATTTTTCAGCGCTCCATTTCGGTGCTTTGCAATAATAATTTCGCCAATTCCTTGTGTTGAATTGCCATCTGCATCTTGGATGATGTCGTAGTATTCTGGGCGGTAAATGAAAGAAACAATATCGGCATCTTGCTCGATGGCACCCGATTCGCGCAAATCGGAGAGCATGGGGCGTTTGTCGCCACCACGTGTTTCGACCGAACGACTAAGCTGCGAGAGTGCAATGATCGGAACATTGAGTTCTTTAGCGATTTCTTTGATGGATCGAGAAATGGTCGAGATTTCTTGTTCGCGGTTTCCGCCACCTTTTCCATCTTTGGCACTCATGAGCTGAAGGTAGTCAATGATGATTAAGTCAATGTTGTGTTGGGCTTTTAAACGACGACATTTGGCTCGAAAATCAAAAATGCTGATACCAGGCGTGTCGTCAATAAAAATGGGCGCGCCGGCCAAAGGGCCAATGCGCGTATGTAATTGTTGAAATTCGTGTTCTTTTAAATCGCCTTTACGCAATTTTTCAGCGCTTAAACGTGTTTCAGAAGCGATCAGACGCTTGACAAGCTGTACCGATGACATTTCGAGCGAGAAGATCGCAACGCCCATGTTGTAGTCAACAGCAGTATTGCGAGCCATCGATAAGACAAACGCTGTTTTTCCCATACCTGGACGCGCCGCCAAGACAATCATGTCTGAGCGTTGCCATCCAGAAGTGACTTTGTCAAGGTCGTGGAAACCAGTCGGGATACCTGAGACGCCATCTGCATTTTTAGATGCCGTTTCGATTTCTTGAATGGCTTCACCAACGATGTGTTGCATACTGCCTACTTGCTTTGACATATTGTTTTCGGCAATGGCAAATAAATCAGATTCGGCTTCATTGAGCAAATCAAAGACATCGTGCGTATCGTCGTATGAATGTGAAATGATATTCGTGCTGACACGGATGAGCTCGCGTTTGATGTACTTTTCGGCAATGATACGGGCGTGGTGCTGAATGTGAGCTGCTGATGCGACCCGATTGGTTAAAGATGCAATATAGGCAGGGCCTCCGGCGGCTTCGAGCTCGCCATTTTTTTGCAAACGCGTGCTAACGGTTACCAAATCAATCGGATTTGTGGAAGCAAAAAGCTCATGGATGGCTTTAAAAATGTATTGGTGCCGCGGATCGTAGAACGACTGCTGGTTCAAGATGTCAATGGTATCATTTACTGCATTGCGTTCGAGCATCATGGCGCCTAATACAACTTGCTCAATATCAATGGCTTGTGGCGGAACCTTACCCAGCTCAGCACTGAATTGGGCTTGATTCTTGATGCGAGAAATTGCTTTGCGATTTTGATCTGGTGCCTCCATTTAACAAAGATACGGATTGCCAGATGGAAAAGAAAAAGGAGCGCCTCGAGTTTTGAAAAAGTTGTGAGCGGCAGTTATCAACAATTGTTGATATCATTTCAATTCGGCGAGGGCTTTTTTCGTACCAATTGTACATGTAATAATGTCTGTTTCGGCTTTCGGATTGCGGGCCGGTGAATGGCTGCGGCCATAGAAAATGAGTTGCAAGTGCAGTTTGTTCCAACACGCTTCAGGAAATAGTTTTTTTGCATCTTTCTCGGTTTCGACCACATTTTTTCCACTCGTTAAACCCCAACGTGTCAATAGGCGGTGAATGTGCGTATCTACTGGGAAGGCCGGAAACCCGAAGGCTTGTGACATGACTACTGAAGCTGTTTTGTGGCCAACACCAGGAAGCGCTTCGAGTGCTTCGTACGAAGCCGGGACCTCACCGTTATATGTTTCGATTAAAATGGAAGAAAGTTCAGAAATAGCAGCAGCCTTACGCGGCGACAAGCCGCAAGGTCGAATAATTTGCTGGATTACTGCGACCTCAAGCTTGCTCATATCTGTAGGATTGTTTGCTTTTGCGAACAAAAGTGGCGTGATTTGATTGACCCGTTCATCGGTGCATTGTGCAGATAGCAATACGGCAATCAGCAGGGTGTACGCATCGCTGTGTTGAAGCGGAATAGGGGTTGTAGGGTAAATCTTGTCAAGGGTTTCCATGACAAATGCTGCTTTTTCTTTTTTTGTCATTCGATTTTAGATTCAATAAGTTTCCAAGCCGATGCATCGAGTCGCTTCAGTGTTTCGGTACGTAAAATTTTGCCACTAGCGCTCCTTGAAAATGCTTCTGAATAGGCTATTTTTTTTGGTCTTTCGTGCGTTTCGAGAAAGTTAAAATTGCTTGGAATAGGAGCCGTTCCTTCAATTAAAAGGACAACAATATTTCCCCATTTTGGATCAGGCAAGCTACTAATAAAAAAGGGGGTTGATAGCTGCGAACTGAGTTTTGTTTCGATTGCTTCCGGATGAACCTTAAAACCTCCAGTATTAATCGCAAAATCGGCGCGACCCAGCCATTCAAAATGTGTTTGGTCAAGGAGTCTGACACAATCGGTGGTCATCAAATTAGTGATGCCGAGTTGCGCGTCGTTGATGCATAAGCAGCCATTCATTTGCGAAAAGCTAACGCCTGCTAACGCTTCAAAATAGGTCGATTCTGAGACGCGACGCAAGGCGACATGCGAAAGGGTTTCGGTCATGCCATATGATTGCCATAGTGGCAGCTTGTATGTTTGAACCAATGCTTCGTCAACGGCACTTAACGCACCGCCGCCAATTAAAATGCAACGGCATTGGCGTAATTTTTCGAGGTCATGGCGCAAGCTTTCGTGCAGCTGGGTCGGAACCATTGCCACAAAATCGAGGGGTCCATTCCAGTGCTGAAGTGGCCGGCTCGTCGCTTTTTGTATGAATAATTCAAAACCAGCTGCTTTTGCACGTGCCAGTTGCATGTAGCCTCCGACGGTCTTTAATGATAAACACAAAAGTACGCGGCTCGAGGCTGTTAGTTCAAAGGCACGGTTCGAACGCTTGGCTGAGGCAAGTACTTGTGCTTTTGTAAATTGATGGGATTTGGCGGGGCCTGTAGATCCCGAACTTACGAACTGAAACGGCGCAGTGCTTGCCCATTTCTGATCGAAGTCTTCGAGGGCTTTTCGGATGCTAGGGTCAGCGTCAAGCAACTGCCAAATTTTAGCCATTAGTAGTCGATGTCGAGATTAAAGCGCGTTTTGAGCGTATGTAGATTGGGGTTTTTTCGCGCCATGGCATTGAACTTGTCTTTTCCGTTGAGGTATTTGACTTCCTCTTCGGCTTGTTCTGAAACCACAATTTGAATTGAAATGAAGTAATTATTGAGTTGTTTGCGCATGAAATCAATAAACTCCATGAGGTGAGTTTGGATGTAATCGCGTTGCACAATGTTGTCGACCACGAGCTCTATGTGTTCGGGCCCCTGTAAAATAGGGTCACGTTTAATGAGCGCATTGTAAAAGGTTTCCATGCCATTTTCTTTGAGCTTGTAAGCGTATTGTTTCCAATACATTTTTACGTGATCAAGGTGGTATTGCTCGCGTGGTTGGTCTTCTATCCGGACTTCTTGTGCGGCTTGTTTGCTGCGTTCAATGGCCTCTTTAATGCTGAGGTGCTTGGTATGGACTTGCCCTTGCGGACTTTCTAGAATTTTAACTTTTGGGCTTTCAGCCACTTGGGTAGCTGGGTTTTCAGACGGAGCAGAGACCGTACTTTGAGTCTTGCTTTTGCGTAAAGATTGTGTCGGGAAAGGCAGGATATCAATTGGCTCCGTTAGGCCTTTTTTTTTTCTTGCTCTTGTTTCAAAGAACACAGCTGCATTAAAGCGACCTCAATGAGTAAGCGTTGATTTTTAGCGGATTTGTAATCGACATCGGTTTTGCTTAAAACATGCAAAGCACGCATGATGCGCGTGCTGTCTATTTCGGCAGCTTGAGCTTGAAAGCGTTGGCGGACGGTGTCGGGAACTTCTAGTAAATTGGCAGTGCGCGGGTCTTTGCAAACTAATAAGTTGCGCATGTGTTCAGCCAAGCCGATGACAAAGTGGTGGCCATCAAAGCCCTTTTCGTAGATGTCGTTGAGAATTAATAACGCACTAGAGATGTCTTCTTTTTCGGCTGCATCGATGACCTTGAAATAGTATTCGTAATCGAGAATATTGAGGTTTTCAAGAACATCTTTGTAGGTGAGCGTGTTGCCAGCAAACGTGACAATCTGATCAAAAATCGAAAGGGCGTCGCGCAGGGCTCCATCGGCCTTCATGGCAATTTGATGCAGGGCTTCAGGGTCTGCAGAAACGCCTTCTTTTGTGGCAATATTTGCTAAATGATCGGCGATGTCTTTGACACGAATTCGTTGAAAATCAAAAATCTGACAACGCGATAAAATTGTCGGGATGATTTTGTGTTTTTCAGTGGTAGCCAAAATAAAAATTGCGTGCTTTGGCGGCTCTTCTAAGGTTTTCAAGAAGGCATTGAACGCAGCGGTAGACAACATATGGACCTCGTCAATGATATAGACTTTGTGCGTGCCTAATTGCGGAGCGATGCGTACCTGATCAATGAGGTTGCGGATGTCGTCAACGGAGTTGTTGGAGGCCGCATCAAGTTCGTAGATATTGAGCGAGTTACCGGTATGAAAAGACTTACAAGAGTCACATTGGTCACAGGCTTCGGTTTCAGCACTTCGGTTAAAACAATTGATAGTTTTAGCTAAGATGCGGGCAGTGGTCGTTTTGCCGACACCGCGTGAACCACAAAACAAGAACGCTTGAGCGAGGTGCTGATTTTTAATGGCGTTTTTGAGCGTATTGGTAATCGACTGTTGCCCCACGACCGTATCAAAGGTTTGTGGGCGGTATTTGCGTGCCGAAACAATAAATTCACTCATGCTTCAAAGATACCTAATTTTTCAGAACAATAAATGCTTCTGCTCCGACTTCAATGAAATAAATTCCATTTGGGTAGGGGTTCAAGTCTACCCCGTGTAAATCGTCTAAAGTGCCTTTAACTAACAATTGATGCGCTTCGTTGTAAAGCCGAATTTCTTCATGTGCACCCCCATTTTTTAAAAAAACCCAACCTGTACTCGGGTTCGGGTAAAGGCTGGTTTCACTGGCAATTTCTTGCACCGTATTGCTGCTGTCGGTCTGGTTATACCGATTGATGTAAATCTTCAAACTGCCACTTCTGACATCGCCCCAAATGGTATAAAGTTGGTTGTTTTGAAATTGGATATTGAGCATGTCATTTCCATTTTGTAGCAAAATCGAATCGTGGGCGACTTGTGGGCTAATGCTCCATTCTGTCCCCCATTGACCATTGCTTTTGATGCGACAATAAATCTGTGTTGGGCTTTCGAAAGTAGTAATAGCTCCGTTGCGACGGTCGCGCCAACAAACTGCCAAATCGCCATCTGTGTCGTAGGCGGCCCACGCCAAATCTTGCAACACGCCATTGCCTTGGGTATCGGCATTAACACGTTGCGGTGCCGACCAAGTTCCATTTTCTTTTTCAATCAAGACCACATCTGGATCACCAAACACCTCGCTCAGAAAGGTGTAAGCAGCAATGCCTGAATTTTGTGGATTTAGTGCAAGGTGAGGCGCACTTTTAAGGCTGTCGTTACTTGTGCCAAAACCAAGTCCTTGAAAGGCAGTTGAATACGAGTAACTCGACGAAATGGGTGTTTTACGGACCTCAATTAAGCGCGGAAAAACCGATTGGCTTGTTAGGTAACTCGGGTAAACAGCTACAAACACCCCGTCGTTCGCAAAGGCCGGAGAGGGCATGGGCTGTTGAATGGTGCTTCCGGCCAAGTACGGGGCCACATCGAGCTGTTGCACTGAAAAACTGGCGCCCTGGTCTGATGAAACTGCGATATAAGGATGATAAGGTGGCTGTACAAGACTGGGTTGTTCGGCATTCATACTTGTAACAACTACCGTACCTGTAAGTGGGTCAACGGCAATCCAAGGGCGGTCAATGCACAACTGATTCGGGCACGAGCTTATGCTTCGAACCGTAACAGGTGCATTCCAAGTACTGCCTCCATCGAGCGATTTTCGACACACAATTTGCCCATTGCTAAAGCCAACATTGTCATAATCAATGTGTGCCAAATACAAAACACCAGTGGCATCAAAAGCCATCGAGACATCGGCGCTTGAATTGCCTGTTTGAAGGTGTGTAAACCATTGCGGACTACTCCATGTTTGCCCGGCATCGGTCGAAACGGCGGTTTTAATGACAATTTTTTGGTTGGGTTGATAACCCATCCAGGCTGCGACTAGCTGCTGCGGATTTGTGGGGTTAATGGCAAGATGCGGTTCGCCTTCAAAAAAGTTTCCTTCTGAAACCAGGACATTTTGTGCCGTAGCAAACGCACTCCAAATAAGAGCAATGAGAACACTAACTTTCATGAAGTAAATGTATAAAAAAAGCCACTCGAAAGTGGCTTTTTAAGGGCTGATTTGGACCGATTAAAAATCAGTCGGCAAAACCTCTTTTGGATTGACGGTGACACTTTTAACCGTGCCATTTAGGGTCATTTTTCCAACCGTCATTTCAAAATACTTGGCAAACTGGTAGCCGTCTACAAGTTGGTAGTCGAAATAAACAGTCGTTGTTTCGACAAGTTCATCACCAGCTTTCCGGATACTGATCGATTTGAATTTTAAATGGGTAGATGTGTTGTAATAATCGTAATTGTCAGAAACACCATCTTTGCTATTTAACACGTAGTAATCGGTGCCATCGATGGTTTCGATGCCTTTAAGTGTGTAGTTCATGCCATTGGCCTTAAACGCCAATTCAGGAATAAAGCCGCTGGCTTTTTTCTTTGCAGCGAGTTCTTCTTCGGTGAGGTCTTCGCGTCCGCCTTGCATGCTAAAAGTATAGCCACTTGCACCATCATAATACGACTTTTGTAACACCATGCCTGGCATTTCCATTTTGCTCGCTTCATTGCTTGGTGCCCAGAAATAATCGGTCGAGGTAAGGGTAAATGGAAGTTGAGCGGAAGTCATTTCGGTGACACGCACATAGCCTTTCATTGCTTTTACTTTTTTCGATAGTGCTTTGGCACTTGTCGTTCCGGTAACAGCCATGGCATAATTTTGTATCAATTGATCGGCAGTAATTGTAGCCGCTTTCATTTCTTTCACTTCATTACCAAAAGCATCTAATTTTTCGATCCGACCATCGGCATCAAACGCAAGTAATTTTGGCAAGACATCTTCATTTCCGACCACAATTATATTGCAATTACGCGCCGTAAAGTACTGTTGAGCCATGCGCAACACATCTTCTTTTGTGATTGCATCAAGGCGTTGCAAGTAGTTTTGGTAGTAGTCTGCTGGTAAGTTAAACTTGATGGTATTGAGCGCAAAGCGTGCCACCGTTTGCGGACGTTCTAATGAACGCGCAAATCCTCCGGCCATATTGTTTTTAATTAGGCTCAATTCTTCGTCCGTTACAGGCGCTTCAATAATGCGTTGAAATTCTTTCAGGATTTCGGTAATTGCCGAGTCGGTGACCGAGTTTTGGAAATTGCCTCCTGCAGACATCCACGAACCATTGTCTGTGATGTTTACTGTTGAATAACATCCGTAAGTAAAGGCTTTGTCTTCGCGTAAGTTTTGCATTAAACGCGTTCCGAAACCGCCTCCACCTAAAATGCTATTCAAGACAGTTAATGGCAATTGGTTTTTGTCGCCCGTTTTGATGTCGATCGGGAAAGTCACGTAAATGACTGATTGTACAGCGCCCGGTTTTTTGACAAAAATCACGCGGTTTCCTTTGTTAAAGGCTCCTTTGTCGGCTACTTGTTTGAACACGGGCCCACCTTGCCAAGCCGAGAAATAGCGATTGACCAATGTTTCGACTTGCGCACGTGTGATGTCGCCAACGACCACCAAATAACTTCCACTTGGGGTGAAAGTTGATTTGTAGTAATTAATGATGTCTTCACGACTGATGTTTTTAAGTGTAGCTTCGGTCATGATTTCGCCACGCGACGAGTTTGGAAATGTTACTTTAGCCGTGGCATTGGCTGCCATTGCACCAGCGTCAGACTTTGTAGATGTCAAGCTCGATTCAAATTGCTTGCGAATGCGCTCTACTTCTGATTCCGGAAAACTGGCATTGAGCAACACATCCGACATTAATTCGAGTCCTTTGTCGAGGTGCTTGCTTAAGCAGCTTAACGAAAGATTTGTAGGGCCTGCTCCAAGATTGGCGCCAATGAAATCGGTTTCGCGGTCGAGTTGATCTTTTGGTCTTGTTGCGGTTCCTGACATGATCAGTGAACCTGCAAATTCAGACAAACCAGCCTTGTTGCCTTCAATTCGGGGATCAGAACCCATGGTGAGGTCAAATGAAACCTTAGGCACTTTGTGGTTTTCAGACAAAATTACCGTCATTCCGTTGGCGGTTGTAAATACCTGCGAACTTGGAATGTTGATTTTTTTAGCAGCAGCGGCTGCTGGAATTTGGCTGCGGTCTACCTGTGCCTGTAAGGCAGTCGCGCTCAAGAATAAAATGGGTATAATGAAGCGTTTCATGGCTTATTTTTCTTTAGGTAAGTAATAGAGAATGACACGGGCGTCTTGCGTCAGGTATTGCTGTGCCACACGCAAGATATCTTCGCGAGTAACTTTCATATAATTGCTTAGCAAGGTGTTGACGCGGTTGGCATCGCCAAAATAAACATAGTTATCAGCCAAGTTTTCGGCAACACCTTCAATGCTGGCATTGGCGTCTGCCAAATCATTTTCAAACTTGTTGCGAACCTTCTGAAATTCTTCTTCTGAAATGAGGTTGGTTTTAATGCGATTGATTTGCGCATCGAACGCGGCTAACACCGTGTCGAGTACAACATCTTTACCTGCAATGGCAGCAAAAATTCCGATACCGGCATCTTCTAGGCCGTAATTGAACGAAAAAGCATATTGTGCCAACGCTTGCTTTTCGACGATTTCTTTGTTTATGCGCGAAGAACTTCCGCCAGAAAGCACTTCGTTTAAGAATTCAAGAGCATAGGTGTCTGGATGGGTTTGCGCTGGCATTTTGTAGCCAATAAAAAGTGCTGGCAACTGGATGTTGTCATAGATCACTTCTTTTGTCACACTCGTTAATTTGGTGTTGTCTTTAGAGGTGCGGTTAATGACGCAAGGTTTGGCTAAATAACTCGCAATGAGTTTTTTCGCATCGACATTGGTCGAAGCCATAAAGTTTTTTGCGTCAAATTTGTTTTTCTCAATTTGATAACGCGTGAAAAAAGCCTCGTCTGACAAGCTTACAAAATCGCGGTAAAGGTTAATGGCTTGTCCTTTTGGAATGCTGCCAAAATACTGGTCAATCCACTTTTTGGTTTCTTCTATATTGATGTCGCCTGCAATGGATAGAGTGGCGTTGGAAGGCACATAAAATGTTTTGTAAAAGTTGATGTAGTCTTCTTCTTGTGCTGCATCGAGGTGGTCCATTGAGCCGATAGGCGCCCAATTGTACGGATGCGTGGTGAAAACGCGTTTAAACATCTCCGTAAAAAAGCTGCCGTAAGGTTGGTTGTCTACGCGTTGGCGTTTTTCTTCTTTGACGACGCTGCGTTGGGTTTCAATCCCTTTGAGGTCCACTTTTGCATGCAACATACGCTCGCTTTCGAGCCAAATGCCTAATTGCAATTGATTCGAAGGCAAAACTTCATAATAGTAGGTGCGGTCTTGTGAGGTGTTTGCATTGAGCATGCCCCCGTTTTTTTCGACAAGTTCACTGTATTCGCCCCGACCAATGTTGGCCGAACCTTCAAAAAGAAGGTGCTCAAAAAAATGCGCAAATCCGGTGCGATCTGGATTTTCGTTTTTAGAACCGACATGGTAGAGAACCGAAACTGCAACAATCGGTGTCGCATGTTCTTCGTGCAGAATGACATGCAAGCCGTTTGGCAGGTCATACGACACATACTCAATTTTCTGCTGGGCTTGTGTCACTAGACTGCTCAGCGAAAAAAGACCGAATAAAATGTGTTTTTTCATAAGGATATTGGATATAGGCTACGAATATACGCCGAATGGTCCAAATTTTGATAACTTTGGTGGATGTCATTTCGAGCGGTTTGTTTCCTAGGTAGTATATTGTTGTCGAACACCTTACTTGTAGCGCAAGGTATCGTCCCGACAAAAGACTTCAATAATTACTTTGTTTCCTTTCAGGATGGGTTTTTTAGGCCAATCGAAATTCAACCGATTGTTTCTTACAAAGCCGGTGATGAGGTGGTTGCCTACATCGACACACGCGGCAACATGCGCTTATACGATGGCGTCGAACGCAAAGACGTCACCACCTTAAATGTCGACTACCAAGTCTCGGACCACTTAGTCGCCTATAAAATTGCCAATGGCCTTCGCATGTGGGATGCAGGTCGCTTTTCGACACTCACCAATTTTGGACGTGATTTTGTGGTGAAAGACAGCATCATCGTCTACGAAGACACGCGTTACCAATCCTTAAATGTGTATTGGAATCAGAAAACCGAATCATTAGTGACCATCACCAACGGGCTTACGATGAATGCAACGGTCGGTGAAAACATTGTGGTCTTCAAAGACAATTCCAACACCTATTTTGCCTATTGGCAAGGTCAAAAATTTGAAATTGCGATGTACAATGAAGAAGTGCTCGATTTTCAAGTAGGAACCGATGTTTTTTGTTTTAAAGATCCATATACGCAAGGATTTTATGTGTTTGACCACGGCACCTTTAATCAGGTAGAATCCTTTCCAATAAAGAAATACAAAGCAGGCCGTGGTTTTGTTGTCTATGAAGATTTAAATGGCAATTTATGGATGTACAAAAACGGTGAAAAAATCGCACTCTCCAATTTCTCCGCCAGTTTTTGGGATGTCAAAGACGACATCGTAGTCTGGATGGAAAATTCCTATTTCTTTGCATACGCCAACGACACAAAAATAGAAGTGTGCACCTACAAGCCAGCTAATTATTTGCTTAAAAACAATACCCTTGTGTATTCGACTATTCTTGGTGGTGTCAATGCGCTTATTGCTGGTAAGCCCTTTGAAATCACCAATATCCAACATGCCGATTACGAGATTTATGGCAATAAAGTATTGGTCAAATTACCAAACAAAACTTCGGTAGTTTTTTACAATGGGAAACTCTATACGAATTAAAATTCGCGTGCTTCTTTTGGCTTGCATTGGCTTCTTTGCCGTTGCTCAGGCTCAAGATCTCCCATTACAACAACTCGAAAAACAGTATCAAGATGCGCATTACAAACGCGTCTATATAAAAGCCGGATTTCTTGCTTCAAATCCATCGTATTCAAAAGACCCATCGCTTTTACTTTTTAAATCAATGGCGGTCATTCAATGTGCGCAGCAAAAAGGCTGGTATGTGCGCCATACCTATGCGCTCAACGAAGCCCGAACGCAATTAATCAAGCTACAAGCTACTCCTGAATTCAAGGAAAAATCAACTTTTATTAAAGCGCTTGAGCCTCAAGTAAAAGTCCTATTAAGTGATGCAGCTAACCCCGCAGATCAAGAAGCGTGGCGTCTTTTCTACAACACACTGTATCCTTCGGGTTCAGGGATAGGCAGCAATCAAGCCAGCAGTACATTACTGATTGCAATGGCTCAAAAACAGATCGGAGTGCCTTATAAAAGTGCCGGAACAGACCCCAGTGGTTTTGATTGTAGCGGTTTGATGTGTTACTTATTTCAGTACAATCACATTGAATTGCCGCGCCGGGCTTCAGATCAGTACGCTTATTGCCTACCAATTAGCGCCGAAGAAGCCCAGCCAGGCGATTTGGTGTTTTTTACCAACGGAACAGAAGTCAATCATGTGGGCCTTTTGATTTCCGAAAAAGGAATGCCCAAACGCATGATTCATGCAAGTTCATCGAGCGGCATTATCGAGACAGAAATTGAAAGCAATTCGTATTGGAAAACCCGCATTGCCGGGTATGGAAGGGTGCCCTTAGCTACGCAAAAAACGCAAGACTAAATAGCTACAGATTAGGATGCTAAATCCGACAAAACTAAATAGCACGAAGCCGAGGTCTTGATGGAAGAGAGCGAAAACTTGTAAGCCCAACACAAGTAACGAAAGCAGACTTAGCAACCATTTTAGAAAGCCCTTTATATAGTGAAAACATAGTTCAATAAATAACGCACTCAATGCAACTTGAAGCGGAGCAAGGATAAGCATTAGATTGACGGTTTCAGGGTTGTCTTTTTTGAAAAGAAGGCTGTATAAAACCACATGTAGTACTAATGAGCCTATGATGGCCCATCTGAAGTACGGAGTCGCTTGCCGAATCAAAAGCGGTAAGGCACTAATTGCACATAAAAAGGGAAACAAAAATAAGGTAGAACCCCAACCTAAAATATCCCAATTGAGTACATTATAGCTGGCAAAAAGACTGAGCGCTCCAAAAAGAATGGTGAGGCTAAGAAAGGGTTTTTTTACAAGTTGTTTCATGATCGATTTCTTAAACTATATCCAGCAGCACAAACCAATTGCCAAAGGGCGCGAGCACCGACATTGGCGTCCCAGTCTGAATCAGGGCCTGGTGCAACTTCATTGAGGTCAAAACCAATGAGTTGACGTCCCGATTTTAACACTTCAAAAATCAGGTAACTGATTTCTTGCAATTCAAAACCGCCTGCAACAGGGGTGCCGGTATGTGGACACAATTCGGGTTTGAGGCCATCAATATCAAAAGAAATGTAGACATGCTGTGGCAAGGTGTTGATAATTTGCTCGACTTGTTGAGCCCAATTGCGACCGTTGTATTGTTGGTTTTTGAGTTCCCAATCGTAAAAGGTTTTGATTTTGGGGTGCGCTGTACTCCATTCAATTTCGCGCTCAGAAACATCGCGGATGCCCACCTGAGTCAGTTGGCTAAGGTGCGAAAGTGAATTGACCGCATTGTGCATGATGCTGGCGTGCGATTGTGAAAAGCCTTCATACGCATCGCGCAAGTCGGCATGTGCATCGATTTGCAAAATCCCAAAGTTGTCGTAGGTTTCGTCGAGGGCTTGCAACAATCCGAGTGGCGTGGAGTGTTCGCCACCAAGCACTGCTACCATTTTCCCTTGATTCAGTAAGTCCAAACTGCGTGCTTTGAGGTTGTCACGAAGGGCTTCGTGGGCATCGTTAATGGCGTCAATCACATGGCCAAATTGCTTTCGCGCACTTGCTTCACCTTGCGTTTCTAAAAAATCAATGTACTCTTTTCCTTGCTCGCATAAATGGTCATTGATGGCCAACCATTCTTCTGAAATCGGAGCCATGTAAACTTTTGTATTGTAGGCCTTTGGCACTTCAGGATGGTAAAAATCAAGCTGTGTTGATGCATCGAGAATGGCTTGTGGGCCTTTACTGGTTCCTTTCCCATAAGAGGCTGTTGCATCCCAAGGAACTGGAATTATCACGAGTTCAGCTTCGCTTTCTGAGTAAGGAAAACCAAAAATATTTCCGTTGGCCACGCCAACGCCATTTGGATCAAATTCTTGCATGGGTTACGTTGTTTTATAGGCATCTACAGCTGCTCGTACCGATCCTTTTTCAAGAAGGTATTGTTGGGCCGTTTGAAGGTCAATTTGAAGTTCTTCGGCCACCATTCGGGCGCCGCGATCGACTAATTTATGATTGCTTAATTGCATGTCTACCATGCGATTTCCTTTGACATGTCCAAGTTTAATCATGAGACTTGTCGAAATCATATTGAGGACCAATTTTTGGGCAGTCCCTGATTTCATGCGCGTACTGCCGGTCACAAACTCGGGGCCAACAATGGGGGTCAAGGCATGTTGGGCAAGCTTGGCAAGTGGCGAACCCGGATTGCAAGAAAGCCCTGCCGTTAAAAGCCCTGCCGCATTGGCTTGTTCGATGGCTCCTAAGACGTAAGGCGTACTTCCTGAGGCGGCAATCCCTACAACGGTATCGAGGTGGCTAGGTTGGTGTATAAGAATGTCTTGCCAGCCTTGTTGGCGATCGTCTTCGGCAAATTCAACGGCTTTTCGGATAGCTTGATCACCACCTGCAATGAGGCCAATGACACGGCCGTGCGCCACTCCAAAAGTGGGTGGGCATTCCGAAGCATCGACAATGCCAAGCCGGCCGCTAGTTCCAGCGCCAATATAAATGAGTCTGCCGCCTTTTGACATGCGCTCAAAACAGGCATCGATAAAGTGTTCGATGGCAGGCAAAATAGCTTCAATGGCAAGTGGCACACTTTTGTCTTCTTGGTTAATTCCTTGAAGCAATTCAAGCGTGCTGAGTTGGTCGAGGCGCTCGTGGTTTGATGGGGCTTCGGTAATTTTTTCCATTAGCGCAAATAAGCTTTAGCGTCGCTGTCGTTCAAGTCAACCTCAACATGGTTTTTTAATGTAGTCGACAAGCTGAGGCCGACAAAATCTGTTTTGATGGGGTAGCGACGGTGCGATCGGTCCACTAAAGCAACCGTTTTGATTGCCTTTGTGGCTTGTTCAAGAAACTTCATGAGCGCATATTGCATCGTTTTGCCGCTATTGACCACATCATCAACCAAAATGATAAAACCTTTTTTGAGGTCTTGTTCAGGGATGCTGAGCTGTATCGGTTCTTTCCAAGGTTCGTCTTTGTTGAGTTGGATTTCAAAAAAGACAACTTCCATTTTGCTGTTTTCACGTAATATGGAAGCGAGTTGTTGGGCTAGTTTGCTACCGTTTCCGACAATACCTCCAACGAAAACGCGCTTTTCGTGGACACATTCTTCGAGCAATTGATGGCCGAGTCGAATGATTTTTTGTTGGATTTGTTTGTGCTCTAAAATGACTTGCATGCAACAAAGATAAAAACAACTCACAAAAAAAGGCCACCGAGGTGGCCTAATTTCATCGCGTAAGAAAGGCTTAGTTTTTTAGGATGCGCTGGCTAAAATTACCGGCTTTCAAAAGGTATGCACCCGAACTTAAAGCGTTTAAATTGAGTGTGTTTTCCTTGCTTTTTAAGAGGCAAACTCCATTTAATGAATAGATGTAAATTTCTTGACCAGGTTCTAATCCGCTCACTTGAATGAGATCGGTAGCTGGGTTTGGTGAAATTGAAATGCCAGTGATTTGCGTGGAGAGGCCATTGGATTGACGCACATCAAATACAATGGTACCTGGTGAAACACCCGCCGTAAATTGCCCAACTTGGCTATTGCTTGCATCAAACAATTGCACCAAACCACTTGAAAAGAAATCGGTACTTGAGGCATAAAGCTCGCCACTAACTGGATTTTGAGCCAATTCGTAAAAATTTTGTTGGATCGAAGCAATTGGCCCCACGTTATTCATTAGGCTAAGGTCAAAGTCATTTAACGTTGTTTCCATCGATAATTGGTACACGAGTTTGTCATCGCGTAGGGCAGAGGTGCCGCAACCGGTAACTGCACTTGCAATTGTGCTGGTTTGTACAGAGCCGTTCAACTCAATTTTAGAAACAGAAGAGCCCGTCCAATCTTTATTATTGACCGTGTAAAGCGCATTGTTAAAGAAGAAAAGATTGTCCGGATTTTTTCCTTCGGCACCAAGATCAATTTCGGAACCGTATTGTAATGTGCTGAGGTTCAATTGGCCAATAAGGCCTTTTTCGTGTCCCCAGTCGTAACCGTTATTTACGGCAATATAGGCGATTGCGCCAACGACTACTAAGTTTTGAGTTGCCCATTTTGGGCCTTGAACGGTGTCAATGGCTTGAATGAGGTGCAAATCGGTTTTGTCGTAGACATGCAGGTACGAATCGTAGACTTGTTGGTATTCGCCACGCGTGGCAATTAACTGATTGTTTGCGATCGCTAAATTGCGCACACCCGGGCAACTCACACTTGAAATTTCTTGATGGGTATTGAGGTCCATTTTAAAAATCTTAGTGTCGGCAGCCACGTAATAAAAATCGCCATCAATAACGATGTCGGACGAGAATCGCATGCCTTCGAGGGTGTCTACAACTTGATATTGTTGTGTCGCCGGATTATAGCTTCCGATCGTGGCGGGTTCAATAATGGCATTGGTTTGAAAATCGAAATAACCTTCGTTTGCCACCAATACTTGGTGAACATAGGTTTGTGCCATAACTGGAAGGCTAAATAAAACAGATGCAAAAAATAATCCTTTTTTCATGTACTTAAAAGTTTTAAAAGTTAACATTGACATGGAAAAAAGTGGCAGGCAAGGGCAATAGAATGCCCCGGCGAAACCGACTTTAATCTGAAGTCTGATCGCTGTTCGAGGGCAAGTCTTCTGGCTCATGCCTATTATTGCGATTCCTTCCCGCCGTAGCAGTGGTTTTAAAAGCAACGTATTCAAGCACTTACAGCTGCAGATACAGCTCCGGATTTGCACCGGATTCCTTATTAAGTTCGTGAAACGAACACCAAAGAACGCTGCAAAGATACACAAAGAAAAGATGCGCCATTCATTTTGTGGTTTTTAACATAGTTAAGGATGTAAGTGTTGATAAATCAATAAGTTACAATTTTGATTTGGCTTGCTAAAACGCTATCTTTCTGCTATTAACCCCCTAAACTACTACCTATGGAAATCTTAAATTTACCCGTAGCATTCATGGAAAAGCTCTTTGGAAATGGTGCCTTTTTTTCGAATTGGGTCCAATTCTTTATCGCCAATTGGATGGCGCTTTCGCTCGGCGGATTCATTTTATCGAACTGGATGCAAAAAGAACCTAAAGGAATCATTGCACGTGAAGAACTGTCGGCTCAGCTTTCAAAAAACCCGAATTGGGCCTTGCCATTCGGCGTCGTAGGCGCGGCATTGGCGCTGCTTTATAATGTGGCGTTGTATGCGCTTTTTCTTCTATTAGAAACCAGTTCATTTGTTACTAACTTTTGTTATAAGTGGGCTTCTAAAGTCGTTCGATGGATGTGGGCAGAAGTCTTTTTGCCATCCGTTTGGATGCTGGCAAAAATCGCTTTTCAATACTTGATTAGTTGGCCTTTTGCGTTGTTGCTTCAAACCATTCAAGCGGTTCCACTTATTTTTTCCCGCACCCGTTTTATGCGCACTTTGTGGCCAACATTATTGGCCTCAATGGCGGCGGCCATTCTTGTGTTCGCTGGTTTTTACACAGAAAACACCTCTTTGGCTGAATTTGGCCCCATCATTTGTTATGTGTTTGCACTTGTTTGGATTGTGGCCGATGTGGTGTATCAAACGCGTGAAGCAGCCCAGAAGGCGCTTCAATTTGCGTTTACGATTGTGGGGACCATCGTAGCAATTTACACCATTGGCTACCTGCTCAATTTCTGGGATGCCCGTCACAATTGGGGAGCTTCGATTACTGCTTTATGGCATGTACCGAGTGTTCTTGCGGCTTGTTTTTTACTTTTAATGGCGGCATCGTTGCTATACCTGACGAATGTTGGCGTCTTTTTTGCGAACGAAGATACACACGAGAATAAACAGCTCTTTGAACGTTGCTATAGCTATATTCAATTATGTTTCAAACACGCACTAGCCTTTATTTACCAACCCATTTTGGCCATTGTGGTAGCTGTCATTTGCGTCATCATCCCCTGGACACTATTAGATACAAGCGCCAACTTTGCCGCTGAAAATTGGGTGTCAACTCAGTTGCAAACCGAAACTGAGAACCTAAATGCCGCGCTTAAAGGTAAAAATGTGTTGGCTCAAAAAGACATTTTGGTCGATCCAGACCTCACAAAAGATGCCGCATTTGAAACGGCCAAAAACAAGTTGACTGCTGAATTAGAATTACAGGCTCAAAAAACAGAACACGAACGCTACATGACCTACCTTTCTACGGCTCAAAAATTTGGCGCAGACGTGAGCGAGCTGATGAGTGCGCGCCAATTTGATGCGTTGGTCAAAGCCGATTCGCTTGCACTTGTTGCTACAAAGGAGCACGCAAAAACAACGCAAAAAATGTATGCAGATCAAATTCGTTCGTTAGAAGATCAAATTCAAGACATGAACGCTTCGATTAATTCAAACCCGGAATTAGCAGAATACCTAATGCCTTCTCGAAACGAATCACAAAGCAAATTAAAGGTCTTACAAACGATGAAAATGCGCGATGCCGAATTGAACGAGGTCTACGTGCAAGGTCTTGCTACAACGGCCAATGAGTTTAGTGGAAATTGGTTTCGCTATTGCTTAACTTATGCGTTGTTTTTGATGGCAAATTATACCTTGCTTGCCATCATCATTACCTTTGTATTTAATTTATACGCCCAGACTGTCAAACCGGTTTATGAAGCACATTCGGGTTCGATGCTTGTGTCTGCTATTCGTGAAGAACAAGCGCGCAACGCGCGTCAGCCGTGGATGGCATGGTTGGTATTGGTGGCCTTTATCTTGGTTTATTTTCAGTTTTCGAGTCTGAGTAAGTCTTTCGATTCATCCATTAACATCCTTATACACGCACTCGAAGAATGGAGTGCATTGATTATTCGTCAATAAGTCTTCGTTGCATCAGACAGGAAAGCCGTTTCGAAAGAGGCGGCTTTTTTTGTTCAATTCGAAAAGAGTTGCTATCTTTGCAGCCGTATTGACCAAGGTGGTCAGTCTACATAATAATCATTTACACAAATATTAGCATGTATTTAGATTCAGCAAAGAAGAAAGAAATCTTCGCAAAACACGGTGGTTCTGAAACCAATACAGGTTCTACAGAAGGCCAAATCGCTTTATTCACTTTCCGTATTAGTCACTTGACTGAGCACCTTAAAAAGAACCGTAAAGATTACGGTACACAACGTGCACTTCAATTGATGGTCGGTAAGCGTCGTAGTCTTTTAGATTACCTTAAAGCAAACGATATCGAGAAATACCGTGCGCTCATCAAAGAATTAGGACTCCGTCGTTAATTCTAAGATTTGCTCGGAAAATTTTATGGGAGAGGGGGCTTCGATGAGATCGAAAGCCCCTTCTTTTGTTTTAAAAGTTGTAAATAAAGAAAGATGAATATAGGAACAAGAAAGTCAATGATGACCGGTGGCAAAGAAATCTTTGTTGAGACCGGAAAGTTGGCAAAGCAGGCCGATGGTTCTGTTGTGGTGCGCATGGGCGACACCATGTTGCTCGCTACTGTTGTGGCAGCACCCGAAGCAAAAGAAGGAGTTGATTTCCTTCCCCTTACTGTCGATTACCGCGAAAAATATGCGGCAGCAGGACGTTTTCCAGGTGGTTTTTTCCGTCGTGAAGCACGCCCTTCTGAGACAGAAATTTTAGTGATGCGTTTGGTAGATCGTGCCTTGCGTCCGCTTTTCCCAGACGATTACCATGCCGAAGTTCAGGTCATGATCCAACTCATGTCTTACGATGGCGTACACAATCCAGATGCATTGTGTGGTTTGGCAGCTTCTGCAGCCATCGCAGTTTCTGACATTCCGTTCAACGGGCCAATGTCTGAAGTCCGTGTGTGTCGTGTGAACGGTGAATTGATCGTCAATCCAACAATGGCAGAAATTGCAATTTCTGACATCGATGTGATGGTCGCTGGTACAGCCAAAGACGTCAACATGGTAGAAGGTGAAATGAAAGAAATTTCAGAAGCCGAACTTGTCGAAGTGATTAAATTGGCACATGCCGCCATTATCGAGCAATGTAATTTCCAATTGGAATTAGCTAAAGAAATCCCAACAGCCAATCCAAAACGTGACTATTGCCACGAAACCCATGACGAAGCCGTTCGTGCGAAAGTCTATGAGTTGGCAATGGAAAAGTGCAAAGATGTAGCGCGTATGGGTCTTGCAAATAAAGCAAAACGTACCGAGTTATTTGATGCCATCAAAGCGGAAGTGAAAGCTGCATTTTCTGAAGAAGAACTCGAAACAGCAGCAAAATTCATTTCGCCTTATTTCTCTGAAGTAAAGAAAAAAGCAGTTCGTTGGGTCATGTTAAATGACCGCAAGCGTTTGGATGGCCGTCAGTTTGACGAAATCCGTCCGATTTGGGCTGAAGTTGATTACTTGCCAATGGTACACGGTTCGGCTGTGTTTACACGTGGCGAAACGCAATCCTTGACAACACTTACATTAGGAGGTAAAATGGACGAGCAACTCATCGATGGTGCTACGTTCCAAGGAACCGAAAAATTCTTATTGCACTATAATTTTCCGCCATTCTCGACGGGTGAAGCACGTCCACTTCGTGGGACATCACGCCGCGAAATCGGACACGGTAACTTGGCACTACGCGCTTTAAAGCCAGTTATGCCAGACGATTATCCGTATGCAGTTCGTATCGTATCCGATATTCTTGAATCAAATGGTTCGTCTTCAATGGCCACTGTTTGTGCAGGTACCTTAGCACTTATGGACGGTGGTGTTCCGATTAAAGCGCCAGTTTCAGGTATTGCCATGGGCTTGGTTGCTGACGAAGGTAAATTTGCAGTTTTGTCTGACATTTTAGGTGATGAAGATCATTTAGGTGACATGGACTTCAAAGTTACCGGAACAGCAAACGGAATCACGGCTTGCCAAATGGATATTAAAGTCGATGGTTTGCCCTATGAAGTATTGACGCAAGCGCTTGAGCAATCACGTGCGGGTCGCATTCATATTTTGGGTAAAATCACCGAAACCATGCCAGCGCCACGTCCAGAATTGAAGCCACAAACTCCGCGTTTAGAGGCCTTCAATGTACCGAACGAAATGATCGGTGCAATTATCGGACCTGGAGGAAAAATCATCCAAGGCTTGCAAAAAGAAACCAAGACTACGATTACAATCGAAGAATTGCCAAACGGAGAAGGTCGTGTTCAAGTACTTTCGAACAATGGCAATGACATGGCTGAGGCCATTCGTTTGTTGCGTCAGATTGCCTTCCCGCCGCAAGTGGAAGAGGGTGCAACCTATGAAGGCAAAGTGAAGTCGGTGAAAGAATTTGGTTGTTTCGTAGAAATTGTACCAGGAACCGATGGCCTCATTCATATTTCTGAATTCGCTTGGGAAAAAACAGCGAAAATGGAAGATGTTGTGAAAGAAGGCGAAATGCTTACCTTCAAAGTTCTTGGGAAAGATCCAAAAACGAAAAAATGGAAATTATCACGCAAGGTATTATTGCCTAGACCAGAGCGTCCAGCTCCTGAGCAAGCACCTGCAGAGTAATTTTTAGCATACTTGTTAATAAAAAGGCGGAGGAAACTCCGCCTTTTTTAATGTTCACTTAAAGTGTTTTTACTTACAAAGTCTTACCTTTGTCCAACTAAAAAATTATCTATGAAAAAAGGATTACTTTTTTTGATTACTGTATTCAGTTTCAGTGCCTTTGCACAAGTTTTTGACGCCTTTAATTATACCGGAGCGGCGAGTGCCAATGGCTGGACAACCCATAGTGGAACTGCCGCTGAAATTTTGACGCTAACAACGGCTTCACAAAGTGGAAACAGCCTAAGTTATACGGGGCTTCAAGCTTCTGCCGGCAATCGCATTGCCTTAAGCTCCACGGCAACAGAAGACATCAACAAGCCTTTTACGAGTACAACGCCATCAGGCTACTTTTCATTTTTGTTGAATGTAACCAATACAACGGGTTTAACGGCTGCAGGAGCCTATTTCATTGGTTTTGGCGGAACGGCTGGTACCAATGTAACCGTCTATTTCCCGCGCTTATTCATTAAGCTTGGAACGACTGCCAATACCTTTCAACTTGGTATTTTGAATACATCAGGCGGTACTGGTGCTGTTGCAACTTATGTGGCAACCGAATTTACGCCTGGTACTACTTACTTAGTGGTGGCAAAGGCTAGTTCTCCTGCCGTAGGCGGCGTCATTACTTCATCAATTTGGGTCAATCCAATTCCGGGTGCAGCTGAGCCAGCAGCAGGTGCTGTAAATGCCGGCGGAACAAGTACGTGGCCAGCAAACGGAGTGCAATCGATCTTTTTGCGTCAGGCTGCGGGCACAGGTAATTACGAAATCGACGAAATTAGAGCGGGCCAGACATGGGCATCCGTGACACCAGCCGCTGCTGCATCTTGTACCACTTACAACACCATTGCAGCTACTGCTTGTACGTCTTACACGCTCAATAGTCAAACGTATACAACATCAGGAACGTATATCCAAACTTTGGCAAATGCCAATTCACAAGGTTGTGACAGTATTATTAACCTCAACTTAACGATTCACAATGCCACAAGTTCTACGCTCAATGTAACAAACTGTGGCCCTTACACTTTAAATGGTCAGACTTATGCCAACGCAGGTACCTACACACAATTGACAACAAATGTACATGGTTGTGATAGCACGATTACCTTGAACCTGACAATTGTTGGTTCACTAACCTATTACCAAGATGCCGATGGCGATGGATACGGTAATGCTGCAGTTTCACAAGTAGGTTGTGCTGCCATTACAGGATATGTGACCAACAGTACCGACTGTAACGATGCCGATAACACGATTCATCCGGGTGCTGTCGAGATTGCAGGTAACGGAATCGATGAAGATTGCAATGGTTTTGATGCGCCTTTACAATTAGGATTGTATGAATTTACAGGAACTGCCGCTTGCCCGGTTGTCGCCAATCAAGTCACGACTCAACCAACTTTCGCAACGTTTGGTGCTTTTGGTAATGTGGGTGCAGCATGTTCACCGACAGCCAATGTATTCAATAACACCGGTTGGAATACCTCAACGGTTCTTGACTTGAACCAATACAGTGAGTTTTCAATTTCCGGCAACGATTGCTACAATTTAAACTTAGGTAAATTGGCTTTGCATCACCGCACGAGTTCAACAGGTGGTACACCCGTGATTCACTTGCGCTCTAGCCTCGATAACTATGCAACAGATATCGATACCATCGGTAGTGCTTGGAACGGAAACAACTTTATTGCAGATACGGTTATTTTGCCAAGTACCTTTTCAAATGTACACAGTGTGAACTTCCGTTTTTATCTAACAGGTCAAGCCACGAGCACCTCTACTTTCCGTATGGATGATGTTTCATTGTATGGAAATGCAATTGCCTTGACACCTTCTCATTTTTATGCCGATGCCGATGCCGATGGTTTTGGTGATCCACTTATTGATTCGTTGGCCTGTAATGCGCCGGCAGGATATGTAAATAACAATTTAGATTGCAACGATGCCAATGCTGCGGTAAATCCAAATACCGTTTGGTACCAAGACCTCGACAACGACCAGGTCGGAAATACAGCTGTTACTCAAAGTGGGTGTACGCAACCTGCAGGTTATGTGTTGGCCAATGGCGATTGCAACGATAACAATGCGTCAATCGTAGCACCAGTTACTTATTATGTTGATGCTGATAACGATGGTTTCGGAGACGATGCTTCTGCGATGGATTATTGTCAACCGCAAGCAGGTCTTATTACGATTGGTGGCGATTGCAACGATGCCAACAACGCGGTTTATCCAGGTGCAACTGAAATTTGCGATGGCCTCGACAACAACTGTAATGATCAAACAGACGAAGGCTTAGCAACTGATCTTTATTACTTCGATGGCGATAGCGACGGATTTGGTATCGGAAATGGCGTTAGTTCTTGTTTGCCAATTGCTGGTTATGCCACTTCAAATGGCGATTGCGATGACAGCAATAACACGGTATATCCGGGTGCTACAGATACAGAAGGCAATGGCATCGATGAAAACTGTGACAGTGTTGACGGTGTACTTGGGCTCTCAGGGCTTGCATTTGAAAGTGCAATTGCCCCAAATCCGGCATCTGATGTATTGACAATTGCATTATCGCAATTTGTTGCAGGAACGATTGAAGTACTCGATTTAAATGGAAAAGTAATCTTGTCTTCAGCCTTCCAGGCTGCAAGCTTCCAACTTGTAACAACTTCGTTAAAAGAAGGAACATACTTGGTACGCATCCAAGCAAATCAAGTGCAGCACATTCACCGTTTGGTGATTCAATAAGAAACAAACTTCTGACAGAAAGCCACCTCAGGGTGGCTTTTTTTATACACTTTCTTTGTACTTTTATTTCAAATCCATGAAAATGAAAAAATTCTTCTTTTTATTATTGCCGCTCTCTTCGTTTGCACAATATTGGCAGCAAGAAGTCAATTACACGATTTCGGTAACCCTCGACGACAAAAATCACATGCTTCGTGCCAACGAGCAATTTGTTTACATTAACCATTCACCACAGGCACTATCTGAAATTTACATGCACCTTTGGCCTAATGCCTACCGCAATTCAAAAACAGCATTAGCCCAGCAATTAAAGCGTATCGGCGACGATAAAATTGGAAAGGCAAAGCCAGCAGACTTAGGTTGGATCGATTCATTGGATTTTAAAGCAAACGGACAGGCGGTCAAGTGGGAATACGATGCCCAAAATCAAGACATCGCTATTATTCATTTAAACCAAACCTTGCAACCAGGCGAGCAGGTAGTGATAACGACACCTTTTCTCGTGAAAATCCCTTCTGGTGAAATTTCACGTATGGGGCACATTGGGCAATCGTATCAGATTACGCAGTGGTATCCCAAACCGGCGGTTTATGACAAAAATGGTTGGAATCCAATTCCATACTTAAATCAAGGGGAATTTTATTCAGAATTTGGCAGCTTTGACGTCAGCATTACCTTACCTAAGAACTACATCGTAGGTGCTACTGGCGATCTTCAGACAGCCTCTGAAGTTGCCTTCATGGACCAACAAGTGGCACTTACTGCCCAACGCATGGAAGGCTATATCAAAGATCAAGGCAAAGACAAGCTAAAGAGTTTTCCAGAATCAGCAAGCGAATTCAAAACCATTCGATATACACAATCACAAGTCCATGATTTTGCATGGTTTGCTGATAAGCGTTACGGCGTATTAAAAGGCGAAGTGAAATTGCCAAACAGCAAACGTGCCGTTACTTCTTGGGCTTTATTTACACCACAAAATGCGGTGCTTTGGAAAAATGCCATTGAGTACATTAACGACGGGACCTATTACTATTCACTCTGGAATGGTGATTATCCGTACAATCAAGTCACTGCCGTTGACGGAACCATCAGTGCCGGAGGAGGAATGGAATACCCGAATGTTACCGTTATTGGAAATGCGAGTAGTAAAATGGAACTCGAAATCGTGATTGTTCACGAAGTAGGGCACAACTGGTTTTACGGAATTTTGGGTTCAAATGAACGCGTACATGGGTGGATGGATGAAGGCATGAATACCTTGAATGAAATGCGCTATGTGCAAACCAAATACCCGAATAATACGCAGTTTTCAGACATGATTGCCGGTGGGCGTTTCCACATGAATGACCTCGATCACCACGATTCTGGCGATATCATGTACCGAACCTTAGCATCATTTGGTTTAGATCAACCACTCGAAACACATTCAGACCTCTATTCAAGCATGAATTATGGGGCCATTATGTATCAAAAAACAGGTCTTGTGTTCTTTTACTTGATGGATTACATCGGCCAAGAGAAATTCAATC
Source organism: Bacteroidota bacterium (assembly GCA_039800565.1). Taxonomy (GTDB): domain Bacteria; phylum Bacteroidota; class Bacteroidia; order Flavobacteriales_D; family Crocinitomicaceae; genus UBA952. The sequence goes on from JBDLQL010000003.1 coordinate 81,347, forward strand.
AACTGATGTCGGCCTATTTCGAGACCTGGAAATTTAAGCACCCTCAACCCGAAGACATGCGTCAAGTACTTGAAAAAGCAAGTGGTAAAGACCTTTCTTGGTTGTTTGTTGATTTAATTCAGACCACGCGTACGATCGATTATAAAGTCAAAGGCGTACAAGAGGCGCAATCAGGTACGACCGTCAATCTTTCAATTAAGGGTCAAGTCAATGGGCCAATTGGCGTCAGTTTGTTGCAAAATGGACAAGTACTCGAGACCAAATGGGCCGAGCCAGGGCAAACGAATCTTTCGTTTCTGACACCGCTTAGCAAAATCGACAAAGTGGTCATTGACAACGGCAACAACATTCCAGAGCTCAATCGCCAAAACAATACGTGGGCTAAAAATCAAGTGTTACATAAAGTAGAGCCCCTTCGTTTCGAATGGCTTACAGGCGATCACGAAAAAGGCAAAAGCACCCTATTCTGGACACCAATGATTGGTGGCAATGCCTATGATGGTTTTATGGCGGGTGTGACGCTGCACAATATTGGTTTTGCGCCTAAAAAGTTCACGTACCTGATAAGCCCAATGCTTTCTACTTCAAGATTGCGTCCGGCAGGAATTGCCGAATTTTCGTACCAAATCTTACCAACCAAGGCCTTCGAATTGATCCGTTTAGGCTTGTCTGTAAAATCGTTTGGTCAAGAATTAGGTTCAAAAAATTGTTTTGTTGCCTATTCGCCATACCTAATGATGAATTTGGGGTCACGAAAAATTCGTCGACCGCTGCATCAAGAAATTTTGTTGCAAGGCATTTACCGCCAGGATTTTGCTTTTGGTACTCCGAATGCTGAATGGGGTGGATTTGCTCAACATGTCTTGAATTACCGCAAATCTGCTTACCAACTCAATTGGACCAATCGATTTGAGATGTACAAAAGTTCAGCAGAGAGCATTTCTCGTATCTGGACCAATTTAGCGCAAACGTTTACGTATTCAGTGGGCAAATTTGATCGCCACATCGAATTAAATATGTTTGGTGGCTACACCTTAAATTACAATTTAAATGGCATCGATCCATCAAATCGTTTCAATTGGGGATTGAACGGAATCAATGGTAGTCAAGATTTATTCTTAGAAGATTACTATTTTGGACGCAAAGCGACCACTGGCCTTTGGGCTCAACAAACAATGGAACGCCATGGGCAGTTTCATACCGGAAATAATGCTGGTAACAACTTGAATTGGCTCACTACAGCAACCGTATATGCACAATTGCCAATTAAACCGAATATTTTAGGCGTGTTTGCCGATTACGGATTCGCAAGCGGTGCTGCTCAATCAGTTGATATGTATTACAATGCCGGTGTTGGTATTCGCTTTGGTAAGGTTTTTGGCCTGTATTTACCACTCGTAAATTCATCAAATATGGGTGATTTATATACCAATTACATGTCACATGTCCGTTTCACCTTGCGCATCAATCCGGTCAATCGTCTAAGTCTTCACAGTTTACTTAATTCTTAAGCATGTCTGAACAGCGTCTTACTTTTGGAAAGCTTTTTTGGCCAAGTTTTTTAGCGGTGTTTATCGCGGGCTTGGTTGGGATGGTATTTTTCTTTCTTGTACTTGGCGGAGTCATTGGCTCATTTGCTGACTTTGGTCCCGAGCCACTTGCACTCGAAAGTCGAACGGTACTGCACCTCAAACTTGAAGGTGAAATTTTAGACGTGTCAGACGAAAAATTCAATCCGACATCCTTTCAGGTTGATCGCACAAACGGATTGCCCGAACTGCTTATGGGCATCGAACAGGCCATGCATGATTCCAACATTAAAGGGCTGTTTCTTGAAGTGAAAAATCCGAGTGTAGGCATGGCCTCTGCACAAGAAATCCGAGATGCCTTGTTGCGTTTTCGCAAAAGCGGAAAATTTGTAGTGGCCTATCTTTCTGGCGAATTGGTGTCGCAAGGCTCTTATTACATCGCATCTGCGGCTACTGAGGTGCTTGGTTTTGCAGCCTCTCCGTTTCAATTGACGGGTTTGCATTCCGAAAGTCTTTTCTTCAAAACGTTATTAGATGAATTGCACATCGGTGTGACCATCGTGCGCGGCAAAGACAACGATTTTAAAAGTGCCGTTGAACCTTTCTTTCGTACCGAAATGTCGGATTCAAGCCGCAAGCAAACACAAGTGCTACTTAGCAGTTTGTGGCGCAACTACTGCACAGCTATTGCCGATACGCGAAAAATCGATACAAGCTCGCTTCAATCCTGGACGAACCAATTTTCAATCCGAAAAGTGGCCGATGCGGCAAAATACGGATTGGTCGATCAATTGATGTATCGCCACGAAGTGCTTGCACATTTAAAAAAGAAAGTAGGACTCGATGCGCACACGCCACTGCGCTTGCACGATTTTTCACGTTATGCCCGTGATCATTTTTACGATGATCAGTTACTTGCCCGTCAACGAGCGCATATTGCCGTTATTTTGGCGGAAGGTGATGTCGCTACAGAAGGCGAGGGCCTGAGCACCACACGCATCTGCAAATTGCTACAGCAAGTGCGCGACGATGCTGATGTAAAAGCGGTTGTTTTTCGAATTAATAGTCCTGGCGGCTCTGCACTAGCCAGTGAAGAAATTTGGAAAGAAGTTTCACTTACTGCACAAAAGAAAAAACTAATTGTATCGATGGGTGATGTAGCGGCTTCTGGTGGCTATTACATTGCGACACCAGCGGCTAAAATATTTGCGCAGCCCATGAGCATCACGGGTTCTATCGGAGTTTTTGGAATGATTCCTTATACTGGAGAATTTTTGCGCAGCAAACTCGGCATCACTACCGATGAAGTCATGACCAATGCGCATGGTGCCGTTTCATTGAATCATGCCTTGAGTCCGACAGAATTTGCTGCCATTCAGACCGAAGTAGACGCGATTTATACGCAATTTAAAATGCGTGTCAGTAATGGTCGTCACCTTTCGCCTTCTCATGTACAAACCATTGCACGTGGCCGTGTTTGGACTGGTGCTGATGCAAAAAAAATAGGACTCATAGACGAATGGGGCGGTTTGTATGCGGCACTTCAATATGCTCAAAAATCAGCTAAGTGTTCGTCAGTTGTTTACTACCCGAAAAAAGAACGTCGCGCATTTGATGAATTGTTAAACATGCTCGATGACGAATTCGAAAATGAAAGCAAGGTGAAAGCCATTGAAATTCCGAAAGAGTTGCTGTATTATTACCAGCAACTAAGTCGTCTCAATCAATGGCAAGGCTTGCAAATGCGCATGCCAATGAGTTACCGTATCTTTTAAATGAAAAAGGCTCCGATACCGGAGCCTTTTTTGTACTATTTACTGCGGCAAACACACCACATTGCGGTCAAGGATGCTTTTTGCTCCTTTTCCATCGAGCTCAACTTCTACCCGAACCCGAATGGTAGTGGTGTCTGTTACCTGATTGAGCCAATGTTCATGAAAAGCATATTCTTTCTGTATGTTTGATGTCGATTCATTGATGTAATCGACTCCCGAAACCTGATCTGTAAATAGCAAACGAAAACCGTGCATTTTTCCATTTCCTACAATGCTTCCTTCCGCATGCACACTATCCATAAAAGCGACCGTATCGTTTAGAATGGGTTCGTCAAAACTTATAATTGCTGTCGTTGCCGGATCATTTTTATGGCAACTAATGAGTACGAATAGTGTAATTATACTTAAACTGATTTTTTTCATTGTTTAGATTTTTTTTGAATAAAAAATTGAAATTGAAGATTTGCGGCCCAACGCAGTTTGGTTTGCCCCATGTTTAAATCTTGGGCAATGGGGAGTTGAAAGCTTGTTGCCACTAAGTAATGGCGGGTTAAAAGCATACAGCCCAATTTGCTTGTTAAGGTGTATCCGGCATTGTTTTGCCCCGAAGCAAGAAGCACCCCTGATTGGCGACTCGCCGCAAACAGATTGCCCTCAAGCCCGCTATGGGCAATTAGTCGATATTGGCCAAGCTGTTGATTCAGAATCAATAGGATGCTACATTGGCTACTGTTTCCGTATTTGTAGCCATTGCTGTTTGTGCTTTTCAACGAATAACTTGCTTCAGCCTGAATCCCTAGTTGAGAATAGAGGCGTTTGAAAGCATTGAGCAAAAATAAGTGGTCGGTTGAGCCTGTACCTGGATATAGATTCGTGTAGGCAGAAGAAACAGGTGCAAATTTTCCGGTTGAAAATTTAATACCATACCCCAAACTGACATAACTTAAGCTGCGTCCACTGCTGTCTTGACGGTGAAAAATAATGCTATTTGCAAACGCACGGAGGTCTCCCCAACCTTTCTGACTGATGCTGTCAAACGTTTCTTTGTAGGTGTTCTGGACGTAAGGCACATAGCCGTAAACTTGAAAGCGTTGAAGCGCTTGCCATCGAAAGCTGAACTCTTGCGTAACTTGAAGTCCTTTTGCATGAGCAATATGATCAATGTAGCTATTGAATTGTCTGTAGTTCGTTTGGTAACCAATGGTATGAAAGCGGGTACCCGCCAAAAGGCCGATTGATGCATTGGCACCAACACCTCCACATAGGTCACAAGCAAAACTAGACGAACTCAATAGCAACATCAAATTGAGATGTTGTCTGAATTTCATAACGTGTATTTAAATGAATAAAAGGAGCATTTGGCACCTTATACACGCGGTGGCTGATCAATTGTAAATGGGTAGAGGCTTTCTTTCCAGTACTGTATCGAAGCGTTCATTTGCTGGGAAAACGCTACTTCTTGCAATAGTTGATAATTCGGTTTTTCAGTCGCAATATAGAATGTGCTTTCTAGGAGAAGCTGTCCATGCTGAAGCCGTTCTTTTTGATTGCTTTCTTTTTGCTGAAGTTCTTTATCTGCTTTTCTAAGATGTTTAGCTAAATAACAATGGCCATAGCAATGCAGCTCGGGTCTGTTTTTGTTTTAGCAATAGCGTGCAGCAATTTCTGCTTTATTGATTTGGTAATTCACAAACCATCCGATCCCATAGAAGAGCTTTGTTAGTAACAAAGCTATGCTAAAGAATACGAATACCTTGCGCAACATGAGGTCTTAGTATATAGACGGAAAACGTGTAGGGTCTGTTTCGTGCATTAGTTGGTAAGCCTGTTCAATAATGTCGTCGATGCTTGGTTTGCTAAAATAATCACCGTCAGAGCCATAGGCAGGACGGTGGTCTTTGGCGCTAAAGGTTAGCGGTGCACTATCAAGGTGGTAATAGCCGCCTTGTTTGACCAAAATTTGATCGAGCATGAAAGCTGTTGCCCCGCTACTTACGTCTTCGTCAACGATTAGCAAACGGTTGGTGTGGCTTAACGATTCTGAGATCAGGCCATGGATGTCAAATGGTAAAAGTGTTTGCACATCGATGAGCTCAACCGAAACGCCCATTTGTTCAAGCGTTTGAACAGCTTGCTCACATAAATTAAAAGTAGAACCATACGAAACAAGCGTGAGGTCTGAACCTTCTTTTACAATTTCAGGAACACCAAGAGGCTCGGTAAATTCGCCAAAATTAAGCGGCATGCGCTCTTTGCTGCGGTAGCCATTCAGTGGTTCAATGACAAGTGCAGGTTCGTCGGCTTGCAATAAGGTATTGTAGAAAGCAGCAGCTTTGGTCATGTTGCGCGGGACACACACATGCACGCCACGAAGTGCATTGACAATCATTCCCATTGGAGAGCCACTGTGCCAAATGCCTTCTAAACGATGGCCGCGTGTCGAAACAATTAACGGCGCTTTCTGACCGCCTTTGGTTCGGTATTGGACCGTAGCGAGGTCATCAGACATTAATTGAAGTCCGTAAAGCAAGTAGTCGAGGTATTGGATTTCGGCAATCGGGCGCAAACCACGCATGGCCATTCCAATTCCTTGGCCAATAATGGTGCATTCGCGAATTCCGGTATCTGATACACGTAATTCGCCAAATTGCTCTTGTAAGCCTTCTAAACTTTGATTGACGCCACCAATTTTGCCGGCATCTTCTCCAAACACAAGTACCTCTGGGCGTGTTTCAAGAAGTTTTCGGTAGTTTTCACGCAAAATGATGCGACCGTCTTCGAGTTGGTTGTCAGTTCCGTATTGGACAGCAACCGCCGGGACAGTTGCGATGCGTTGTTCGGATTCTGAATATAAATGAGAGCTGTAACGCTCTTGACATTGTAACTGTACTTCTTTGATCCAGTTTCCGAGCGTGTGACGTGCCGGATTGCTTTCTTCGCGGGTGTCACGTAAAACTTTGCGCGCCAATTGAAGAAGGTCTCGGCGAATCGGTTCTTTTTCTTTGGCTAATTGTTCGGCTTCTTTCCGAATAAAGACCGCATTCGCAGAAGTAGAGGCTACTTGCTCTAATAAAGAAAGCAATTCGGCTTTATCGGACTGAATGCTATCAGTAAAGGCCTTCCATGCGGCATTTTTAGCGTCGCGCACTTCGTTTTTAGCGGTTTGTTGGAGGGCGTCGAGTTCTTCTTCAGTGGCCAAAACGAGGCCGTTGGCCGCGAACGATAAAATCCATTCTTTAAATTTGGCGATGCAGTCAAAATCAGTTTCCCAAGCCAAGCGTTCGGGGCTTTTATAGCGCTCATGAGAGCCAGAAGTCGAGTGTCCTTGCGGTTGATTGACTTCTTTGACATGGACCAATACCGGAATTTGTTCGGTACGTGCTAAATCTACTGCTTTTTCATAGGTTTCACAGAGGTGGGCGTAGTCCCATCCTTTGGTGACGAAAATTTCAAAACCTGGTTTGTCAGTGGTGCGTTGAAAACCGGCCAATGCTTCCGAAATACTGCCTTTGGTGGTTTGCAGTTCTCGAGGTACTGAGATGCCGTAGCCGTCGTCCCAGACGGACATCACCATTGGTACTTGCAATACCCCTGCAGCATTCATGGTTTCCCAGAACGGGCCTTCAGAGGTAGAGGCATCGCCAATGGTACCAAAAGCGACTTCGTTTCCTTTATTGGTAAATTTTTGAAAGGCTTCAAGTTCGGCAAGCTGTGGATGTTGGCGGTACACTTTTGAGGCTTGGGCCAAGCCAAGTAGTCGGGGCATCTGCCCACCAGTTGGCGAAATATCTGCAGAACTGTTTTTTTGCTGCATCAGGTTTTTCCAGTTTCCGGATGTGTCAAGATTGCGCGTTGCAAAATGCCCACCCATCTGGCGGCCAGCTGATTGCGGTTCGGCATCTACATCGGTATGTGCATATAAACCTGCGAAATACTGTTGGATGGTGAGTTCACCGATAGACAGCATGAGTGTTTGGTCTCGGTAATACCCAGAACGAAAATCGCCATTTTGGAATTGTTTGGCTAATGCCAACTGAGCAATTTCTTTGCCGTCTCCAAAAATCCCGAATTTAGCTTTGCCTGTTAGTACTTCTTTGCGTCCGAGTAATGAGGCTTCTCGTGACAAGCACGCAAGTTTGTAATCGTTGAGTACTTGTGCTTTAAAACTAGCGAAGTCGAGTTGGCTTTCTGCTTTGACTGATTTTTCTTTGGCCATATCTGAGTTGATTGCCTACAAATATACGGAAAACAGCCCGCTTTTTGTTTGAAAAAAATCTGCAATTTTGCCAAAAATTGCGCGATGGAATTAGAATTATGTGCGGCTTCAATTGAAGCCATCGATTTGGCAAAAAAATTTGCATTTGACCGCATTGAATTGTGTCAGAATCTCGAGCAAGGCGGACTAAGCCCTTCAGCAGGGCTGATTGCATATGCCTTATCAAAAGAACTCGAAACGCATGTATTAATACGGCCAAGAGCAGGGGGCTTTTTTTACAGCCCTGAAGAGCTTGATGTCATGAAGCGTGATATTGAATTTTGTGCGAAGCTGGGCGTGAAAGGCGTTGTTGTTGGCATCTTGCAAGAAAACTTTGACATTGATGGGCAAGCGTTGGCGCATTTAATGGCCGAGCATCCGCAATTAGAATGGACCTTTCACCGGGCCTTTGATGAGTCGATTGACTGGAAACGTTCGTTAGATGTATTGATCAAGCTTGGGTTTCAGCGCGTGCTTACTTCAGGTTTTGCTTCCAATGTTGAACTCGGCATGCAACAACTCCAAACCATGGCAAGTTTTGCAAGTGG
>JBDLQL010000004.1:0-88159 GCA_039800565.1 Bacteroidota bacterium
TGGTGGTGGCGGTGCCAATTTGAAGATGGCCTTGAACAACTGATTGCTTAAATTGACATTGGTGTCGATCAGTGGGTTTAAGGTATCTGAAACAAAACTGATGGGTTCCCAATGCGAAAAGATCCAACCCGGATTGGCCTGAGCCGTCAATTGTACGGGTACGCCATCAAAATAGGTTCCGCTCCAAGGGTAGGTACTTGGCGTAATGCTATTCAGGTGAATGGTGCCCGCATTTTCAGGAAAGACATCGAGGTTCAACGTTACTTTTTTTGTCAGGCCAAATTGTAATTTTAATTGATTAAAGACAAAGGTCGAGCGGCAAGCCAGTTGGTCTTGATAGGTAAGGTGATTGTTGGTAAAGGTTTGCATTTGCCCCGCAATGTTGTTGGGGTCTCCCCAGCGCTCAAATTCTTTTGGCATTTCAGGTAAAACAGCGTCGTAAAAAGATTGCTCTCTTGCAAGTAAAAGATCGGTGCGGTAACTCGTATTCATAAGATCGGCAAAGCGATTGATGAAGTAATTGCGGTAATCAAGGTTTAAGATGCTTTGTTTCCAAATATTGATAAACGGATTGTCTTCAGATTGCCCCATCATGTAGGCCAAATGGTTGTCGGTACAGTTAGTCCAGCCATTGGGTTGCAACGAAAGTTCGAGGTCAATCAGGGCAAAGCGCCAGCGATTGTTTGAGGCGTTTGAACGGTAAATTTTGATGTTATTGCCAGGCCAATCGGTATTGCCGATCCACGATTCGGCAATGATGTAATCGGTATACTGTTTTAAATCAATATACTGATCAGCCTGGGTCCAATAATCGAGTGCTGTCGGATTTAGTGCATTAAAGGCCGCATAATCGGCTGTAAAATGGGCGACATCTCCTTCAACTGCGCGTAAAATCAAATTGTACCAATAGCTCAAGGAGAGCAATTCAACAGAATCGGGGTCGGCACCTTCAAGCGTTTCGAAATATTCGGTATTGAATTTTTCGCGCAATTCGTACAAACCAAAATAGTTGCCGTTGATGTACACACTTATTGGGCGGTAAGCCGAATAGTAATTTGAAGTGCCTTCTGAGAGCATGCGCACTGCACAGGCGTCTTTATACGGAAGTTGTAAGAACTGATTTGATCCATTGCGCAAATACAAGTCTGAATATTTATGGCGATTCGGACGATCGGGCTGCAAGGTTTCGTGAATGGCATTTTCACCGTAAGTACCGTGGGTAAAACTCAAACGGAAAGAGTGCTGCGGTTGTGAACGGCTGCCTCCTGCGCCTCCGTCCATACGCATGGCGGTTTTGCCACTAAATAGTAACGGATGTGTCGAGCCAGTATCTAAAATGACAGCATGGGCAGCCTTGACCCAGTCCGATGACCAGTTGTCAAAGATTCCGTTGGAACCATACAAATTAGTGGGGTCGGTCGTGACCAATAAAATAGGTGTGGTGTGCGAAATACCAAACAAGTAAGTTTCAACGGCTTGTTCACTCGGTAAATAGCCGGTATTCGGGACTGTTGGATACACTTTTGCTCTTAACACCTTATTGGAGTTCACTACAATCGGATTTGTATAGCTTTGAGAACTGAAAAGGGGTTCGGTTCCGTCCAATGTATAAACTACTTTGCAAGCTTGAAAGCTATTCGGATTGCTAATGCTGATGCTTTGTGTCCCTGAATAAATGCCGCTTTCCATCGAAATGAGCGGCCTTAATAAAGTGTCGGCGTATGCACTTGCAAGGTTGTTGCTTGCACCTGGGCTTGGATTGAGCCATTTTATCGTAGTGGTACCATCGGCTTGAAGCCCCACACTAATATCGGGCTGAGGCGACTCAATTTTCAGTGAATCGAGTACCTGTTCTTGATCATCAAACAAAAAGACACGTTCGCCATTGCCACTAATTTTAAAATTGGTGTGCAATTGCTCACCTTGCAACGGATAAAACGTATTGGTTAATTCGGTTTGAGTGGTAAGATTGAGTGCCACATCAAAATAAGTATAGGTAATGGTGTTGGTGCTGGCTACCTGAAAACTTAACGAAGTAATGGGGCCTGCTGTAAGGCCAGCAGCCTGAAGTTCGGAGGCTAAAATTAATAGTTGGTGGCGCGAGCCCCAATACCAATTTCCGTAAGGCGCCGGATAATCGGTGGTCGCATTGGCGGTAGTGCCATAGCCAATCTGAATGTTGTTTAAGCGAAGATTGGGGCGTTGGTAATACACTTGCCCGTTGTTCGCCGAACAAGCCGCAGGCGAACCATCGATAAAGCTTGCGATGCAAGAGGCGAAGGGTGTACTTGATTGATAAAAAACCGAATTTTCAGTATAACCGGAATTCGAGTACGAGCACGTATTGATTAAAATATTAGAAACGCCATCCCAATTAAAGGCTTGGCTAAACGTGTGCGTATTCCAGCCAACGACTGGGCTAAAATTGGTGGTAGAGGAAGTCGTTACAAATGGGGGGGATCCGTAGCGATCTTTACCGCTACAAAAAACAGTTGTAAAACCATGCGGCCCGATTGACACATTTGGAAAGGTCCAAAGGGTATCGGAAGCCGCTTTATCGGTTAAATGATAACCTGCTAAATTGAGTGGAGTATTCCCCGCATTGTAAAGTTCAATCCAATCTGGGGCATCGTTATTTTCGTCGAGCAGGCTTGCTGCATTTTTTGAGCAGCCTTCATTGATGCGCAGCTGAGCTTGAGCATGTAACGAAAAAAGGAGTGCAAGAAGAAGAAAGAGGCGCATTTAATTAACGCACATACACACGTTCAGTAATGCGGTCATTTTGATGCTGTAAGCTCACTAAATAAATCCCGGTGCTTAATTCATCGTAGCGAAGCTCGTTGCTAATGTCGGTTAAGATTTGTTCTTTCAATACCTTTCCGTCTGTTGATAGCAACTGAACGGTAGCGCCCATTAAATCTGGGGTGATGTGAATAAACGCAGCAGATGGCTTTCCTAAAATGCTCACTTTTTGAGAAAGAGCGATATGATCGAGACCTGCATTTCCACCTTCGCCCGCTAAAATTGTTGAATCGGGTGTATTTTGGTAGCCATATCCATGAATGGTAAGTTGCGTGGCATTTGCGGCCATGCTCAATTCAACCCATCCGTAATGTGTCGCTGTTCCAATTTGGAATTTGGCACCCATAAATTTGTTTGAGACACCTAAAAAGTTACCTTGCTGAATGGGAAAGGTTCCTAAAATTCCGGCGTTTACAGTGACATCTAAACCAAGCGCTACTTGCGATGACGATCCAAAATTTTGAGCCGCTGAAATCGCATCGCCTGAATTTAACGCACTTACTTGGAAAGATGAGCTCGACGAGCTTCCTCCTGCAGAAATTGCACCAATTACACTGACATTCGGGCTCAGTTGAATGCCACCAGCCGCACCAGCATAAGTGAACGCAATTCCGGAAATAGAAGACGCGCCATTTAGGTTTTGAATGGCAAACGTAATTTCAGGATTTGCATCGTTGTTAAAATCAAGCGCATAAGGAGCCGAAGTGGTGTCAAGGACAACATCGGGATTTAAATTTACCGCGATTACTTGTGCATCGACACTTGTTGAGGCTAATAAGGCACCTGCCACTGCCGTGTATTGCTTTAATTTTTGTTGTTGTGGGCTCGTACTCATGGGTTTAAATTTGGTTTAAAAATACGCATTTTTTTAAAAGGTCTGTAAATCACTTAAAAATTCAACAAGTAAATCGGTCTGGGCAGCGTTTGATTCTTGCCACTCGTTCCAGTCCAAGTAATGAACCTGTACCTGTGCTTGCGCCGCTAGCCATGCTTCCCATTTCTTGTATTCTTGATCTAAATACGTATCGAGCTCAATTTTTACGATTCGGTAATTATACCGACTCGGTAAATAGGCAAGCATCGAAATTGGTACATGAATCAGTGGTGCAGACAGGTGGTCGAGGATCTCGGTTGAATGGTGAAGATTTTTTAATTCTTCACGTTGTGAAACGGCTAAATTATTCGAATGTAAAACTTGAACAATCGGATCAATGAACAAATCTAGAGGGCTCACAATAACGCCGATTTCTCCGCTGACGACCTGTTCAAGTTCTTTGGCTATTTGTGCCCGGCGTTCAAACTGCTCATTTTTTGATTCAAGCAAGCTTAGCAGCCATTTTTTTGCCTTGATATTCGTTGGGTGCAAGCGCAAACTCACTTCAAAGGCAGCAATGGCATCGTGTTCATGCCCGGCGCGGGCGAGCGCTTCTCCCAAATGGTAATGAAAACGCGCTTCCGTAAATTCTTGACTAATTGCAATTAAAAATTCGTCTATGGCTTCTGAAAGTAGGTCTTGACGTAAAAAACTAAGGCCTAAGTAATAATGGGCACGGGCATTTCCGGCATCGATATTTAAGGCTTGTATGTAAGCATTGACAGCAAGTTTGTATTGCTTTCGTTGAAAATAAACTTGCCCAATATTGAGTGCGACTTGCAAGTTGTGTGGGTATTTTTCACTGATTTTTTGCAATACGGGAAGTGCTTTATGGAGGCGATTCATTGCCATGTGCAAGAGGCCTTCTAAAAACTCGAGGTACATAGGTTCTTCGTAGCCCAATTCGGTATAGGCATCTGTCTTGGCAGCGAGGTGGCTTTTTTTCAATTGTTCGATACACGCTTCGGCTGCACGGTATTGACGCGTGCTAAGGTACGCATAGACCAGCCGTTGGCCGTAGCGTTCAATCCCTGTTTGTTCATAAATGCGTTGTAGAATTTCAATGGCTTTTACAAACTTTTTACCATGAATCAGGTTGCGCGCCAAGTAATACTCGTTTTCAAAAATGGCTTTTTCGACTTCCTTTGCTTTGTCGTCGTCTGGCGAATCGATATAACCCAATTCGACAAGCTGCATTAAGGCCTGACGTGCGGCAAAAAGATCTTCGCGCAATAGCGCTTCGTGCTGCCCCGAAGCGCCAGGTCTTGTTTCCCAACTTTCAATAGGCATGACGGGGCTTTTCTGTGAAAACGCAGCAAAAGCGACGCGACCATCCATGTCATTGCCAATTGGTAAGTTTAAATAATGTAGGAGCGTTGGCGTGACATCAAGAACACTGATGTCTGGAATGCGCTGGCCTTTTTCAATCCCAGGCCCTGCCATGATAAACACGCCATATGGGCTGTGTTCAACGGCTGGTCCAGAAGGTTCTTTTGGGATGGCTAATGGACGTTGGTGATCGGGATGAAAACCGTGGTCCGAGACCAACAAAATGCAGGTATTTTCTTGATCAATTAAGGAAAGGGTACGAGCCAACATGCGGTCATGGAGAATATAACCTTGTTCGACGACGTCTTTGTAATTTTCGTAATCATTTTCTGGAATTTCCGGACGTCGAGGCGGATAATAACGCATCGCTAAATGCGAAAAATGATCAATGGCATCGTGGTATACGGCCATAAAATCCCAGTCGGTATGTTCGAGTAAATAACAGGCTGCACCATGCACACTTGCGGCATTTGCCATTGTTTTGAGCACTCCAAACGCACGCTGTTCTTTGCGCAGTGCTTCATTGTGGGCAAGATTCGGGATAAATGGTAGCGCTTGTTCAAGCGTAATTTCATGCGGATGCACGCGAAATTCAGCGAGTGTTTCTTGAAGCGCTTCGGGATGAACCGTGCCTGCGGGCATCGGCCAATCGTGCCCGAGTTCGTGCGTGGCTAATTGGTATAAATTTGAAACCATGACCCCATTGATGGGTTCGACCGGATTGCTTGGCCACCACGAAACGACATTGCTTTTGTAGCCTTCCTGATTCAGGATGTTCCAGATGGCTTTTACCTTTCGCGAAGTGCTTGTAACAGGTCTTAATCCTTCGCCGTCTGGTGTGGGTTCAATAAACCCGTAAATTCCGTGCTTGTCGGCGCGCATTCCAGTTGCAATGCTCGTCCAGAGCATTGGTGAAAGTGGCGGATCCATGGTTTTAATGCGGGCCGAAACACCACGATTGATCAGCTGTTGTATTGCCGGCATTTTTCCTTCGGAGAGGAGCCGTTCAATCACTTTCCATTCGGCGGCATCCCAACCTAATACAAGTATTTTTTGCTTGCTCATGACTGAATGCGATTGCGGTAAAGCGAAGGGTCAATTATTGGAAGGAGCGTTTCAACAGTGCACGATAACTCACAAAAATCGATGAGTTGTTGCAGTGTTTCTGGCGCGTTATTTAGTAAGTGTTGATGCGCTACAACTAGCGTTGGGATCGCATGTGCGCTTAAAAATTGCTTTGATTTTTCGACATGTTGGCTAAAAATAGGGGCTAATTGCGCTTGACTAAGCCCCGGGTTTTTTCCAATCATGACAGCTTGTGACTGCAGAACTTCATCAATTGAGCGCTCCATGAAAATGACTCGGTAGTTCAATGAAAGGTCGAGGTATTGCACCAATGGGGCGACTATCTTAATCGCGTGTGCGTCGGCTTCGTGTAAAAACTGATTGTTTTTAACGATGCCTTTTACGGCTTCACATTCGAAATAGCCGTTTGGGTTATGTTGATCTTGTTCGCGGCGTTGATCCGAATAAATCGGATGCTGAGCGGCATGCAATAGTTGCATCATTAGGGAGGTTCCGGAGCGCGGAAGCCCGGTTACGATTGTCAGCACAATTCTTGATTTTTGCAATCAAAAATACACAAACATGCCGGAACGCTTAAAAGTTTTGAAGGATTATTTTGTTGCGCTGCAACTTGATTTGCCCTTTCACTTCTAATTGCTTGAGTAAGCGCGAGATCACGACGCGAGAAGAGTGCAAATCGTCGGCCACTTGTTGATGGGTGTGGTTAATTTCTAAGCTGCCTAAAATTTTAGCTTGGTCCGATAAGTAACGCAACAACCGTTGGTCCAGGTTCATAAACGCGATGGCGTCAATGGAATCCATGAGTTCGAGCATGCGGGAATGGTAGCTGTTTAAAATAAATTGCCGCCACGATTTGTATTGATCCAACCAACGCTCCATATTTTCCGATGGGAACATCAGCAAAAGCGACGGTTCCATGGCCGTAGCCTTGATTTGACTATCGATTTTACGGGTACAACATTGCAACGACATCGCGCAGGTGTCGCCCCCTTCAATGTAATACAAAAGTAGTTCTTCGCCGTTTTCGTTTTCGCGCGAAATCTTGACGGAACCTTCAATAACTATAGGGATTTGTTGGAGAGGGTCACCAACATGCACGATGATTTCGTCGGCATGTGTTTCGCGCAGTTTGGCAATTTGTGCCATTTCGTCGAGTAACGCAGGCTCAAGAATGTAACCCAATTGCGCTTCAAGTAGTTCGCGTTTACTTTGTTCGGTCTGCATCTTCTTTATATGAAATGAAAAAATTTGCCCAAATGATTTTTGACAATGCATATAAATAGGGCGACAACGTAATCGTAAAGAAAACGACAAGACCGATTTGTACACCAGCTGAAAAGGACGGGAACCACAATTTACAAGAAGTCCAGATGGTGACAAATAAGGCGACACCTAGGGCATAAGAAACGTACATGGCGCCATAATAAAAGCCGGGTTCGCGTTCGTACTTAAGGCCGCAGACGTCACATTCTTTGCGCACATCGCCTAAATTTTTAAAATCGTAAGGGCTCGATACTAAAAACTTCCCTTCTTGGCATTGCGGGCACGTCATGCGCACAATGCTATACATTTTTGATCCTTTTCCGAGTACCATGCACCAAAGTTACACAAATGTTGGGGCAAGCAAGTAACCTAGGTTACGTTTGGCATGCAATCTGACAAAAAGACACGCTTTTTGAACGGCTTTGGTTCAAAATGTCAGTTTTTAGAGGCAACTGGCAGGTGGCACAATCCTTGACGATTGGCATTCAACAAAATTGAATTTTAACATGGGAAAAATTATCGGAATCGACCTTGGAACCACAAACTCTTGTGTTTCGGTCATGGAAGGAAATGAGCCAGTCGTTATTGCTAACGCAGAAGGCAAACGCACCACACCATCAGTTGTTGCCTTTGTCGAAGGCGGCGAGCGCAAAGTCGGAGATCCGGCAAAACGCCAGGCCATTACCAATCCTACTAAAACGATTTATTCGATCAAACGATTTATGGGTACGAACTTTGACGAATCTTCTAAAGAAGTCGCTCGTGTACCTTATGAAGTTGTCAAAGGCGACAACAATACACCGCGTGTCAAGATTGACGATCGCATGTACACACCGCAAGAAATTTCAGCCATGATCTTGCAAAAAATGAAAAAAACGGCTGAAGATTACCTTGGTCAAGAAGTAACGGAAGCGGTTGTTACGGTTCCTGCTTACTTTAACGATGCACAGCGTCAGGCGACCAAAGAAGCTGGCGAAATCGCGGGTTTAACGATCAAGCGCATTATCAACGAGCCAACGGCTGCTGCCTTGGCTTACGGTCTTGACAAAAAAGGCATCGATCAAAAAATTGTAGTTTTCGACTTCGGTGGAGGAACCCACGACGTTTCGATCCTCGAACTCGGTGACGGCGTGTTTGAAGTATTGTCTACAGACGGTGATACACACCTTGGTGGTGACGATGTCGATGACGCGATCATTAACTGGTTGGCCGAAGAATTTAAGTCAGAAGAAGGGTTAGACTTGCGTCAAGATCCAATGGCTTTGCAACGCTTAAAAGAAGCTGCTGAAAAGGCAAAAATCGAATTGTCGTCCACGACTTCAACTGAAATCAACTTGCCATACATTATGCCTGTAAACGGCATTCCAAAACACTTAGTGCGCACTTTACAACGCGCTAAATTTGAACAACTCATTTCGAGCATCGTTGAACGCACAATTGCACCGTGTCGTTCGGCGCTTTCAAACGCAGGTTTGCAAGCTTCAGACATCGACGAAGTGATTTTAGTAGGAGGTTCTACTCGTATTCCAGTCATCCAAGAAGCTGTTGAGCGTTTCTTCGGAAAAGCACCTTCAAAAGGTGTCAATCCAGACGAAGTGGTTGCAGTAGGTGCGGCCATTCAAGGTGGCGTCCTTACTGGTGAAGTAAAAGATGTCTTGTTATTGGATGTCATTCCTTTGTCATTAGGAATCGAAACAATGGGTGGCGTCATGACCAAATTGATCGAAGCCAACACAACCATCCCGACGAAAAAATCGGAAGTGTTCTCTACAGCCTCAGACAACCAGCCAACAGTAGACATTCATGTCTTACAAGGTGAACGTTCAATGGCTTCCGATAACAAAACCTTAGGTCGTTTCCAATTGTCTGACATTCCGCCAGCTCCACGAGGGGTTCCACAAATCGAAGTAACTTTTGATATTGATGCAAACGGAATCATGAACATTTCTGCAAAAGATAAAGGAACCGGTAAGCAACAATCGATCAAAATCGAAGCTTCTAGTGGCTTGTCTGATGAAGAAATCCAACGCATGAAAGCAGAGGCAGAAGCCAATGCAGATGCCGACAACAAACGCCGTGAAGAGGCTGAATTGATCAATAAAGCTGATTCGACCATCTTCCAAACAGAGCGTCAGTTAAAAGAATACGGCGACAAAATTCCGGCAGACAAAAAACAAGGCATTGAAGAGGCGCTTGCGGCATTGAAAACCGAATTTGAAGCCAAAAACCTTCAAAACTTACAGGCAGCCATGGACAAACTCAATGAAGTATTCCAAGCCGCTTCGCAAGACATGTACAATGCAGCCAATGCGCAAGGCGATGCCGGTGCTGGTGCCGATGCCGGTGCCGCTGCACACGACGAAGTGACCGATGTTGACTTCGAAGAAGTAAAAGATAAGTAATTGTTACTAACTTTTTAGATCAGAAAAACACCTGCTTGCGGGTGTTTTTCTATTTTTGCTCATGCTGTATTCGAAAGCTTTCTTGAACCGGAACTCAGACCAATGGGTCGTATTTGTGCATGGTGCTGGCGGAAGTTCGTCGATATGGCACAAGCAACTGAAAGATTTTTGTGAACGCCACAATGTATTGGTTTTGGATTTGCGCGGGCACGGCAAAAGCCAAAAACCAAGCCAGGCCAACCAAAAATATTCGTTTGAGCTTATTGCCGCCGATGTCATCGCTTTACTCGATCAAAAACGCATCCAACATGCTCATTTTGTTGGCGTTTCACTCGGATCTATTGTCATTAAAGCACTTCGGGCTCAACGTCCGGACTTGGTCAAAAGCATGATTTTTGCTGGTGCAGTCACCAAACTTAATATCCGTTCGCGTTTCATTTTACGCTTAGGTCGCATCTTGTATAGTGTCTTGCCTCAAATGTCGTTGTACCGACTCATGGCGCGCATCATGATGCCAAGAGCCAATCATAAAGCATCGCGTTTGTTGTTTGTCAATGAAGCCAAAAAAATTGTCGACAAAGAATTTCAGCGTTGGTTTAAACTGACTGCTCGCCTAACGGCTTATCTCACGCGCATCAATTCACGTCCCGAAACCATCCCAACTCTTTATGTAATGGGTGCCCAAGACCACATGTTTTTAAAACCGGTCAAGCTGCTTATTCGACAAGATAAAGCCTCACAATTAAAAGTGGTACCGGCTTGTGGGCATGTTGTGAACTACGAACAAGCCGATGTCTTTAATCGCTTGGCACTCGACTTTATCGCACAGCAAAGTGTAGCACTTGCTGTCTAATTAACAATTGCCCTACATTTTGTTCAAAAACACTTCGTCAAATTCATGGCTAGCTATCGAATTTGGATTAAATTTGTGCTCAATTTGCAGCGAAGGTTCCGCTCGAAGAAACTTGTAAATTGAATCCCCTATGCCAAAAGACACCTCGATCAAATCCGTTCTGATTATCGGAAGCGGCCCTATCGTGATCGGACAAGCCTGTGAGTTTGATTACTCAGGCTCTCAAGCCGCTCGTTCGCTTCGCGAAGAAGGCATCGAAGTTACCCTTATTAATTCCAATCCGGCAACCATCATGACCGACAAAGTCGTGGCCGATAATGTGTACCTTCAACCTTTAGAGCCGGCAAGTATTGTCGAGATTTTAAAGAAGCATCAAATCGATGCGGTTTTACCAACTATGGGTGGCCAAACTGCACTTAATCTGTGCATCCAATGTGACGAAATGGGCATTTGGAAAGAGCATGGTGTTCGCATTATTGGAGTCGATATCAATGCCATCGAAATAACCGAAAATCGCGAAGCATTTCGTGACCTCATGAACGAAATAGGGGTGCCAATGGCGCCTCAAAAAACGGCAAAGTCTTTTCTCGAAGGAAAAGAAATTGCGCAAGAATTTGGTTTCCCACTTTGTATCCGACCTTCCTATACCTTAGGTGGTTCGGGCGCAAGTATTTTATACGAACCCAAAGAATTTGATAATTTACTAGAGCGTGGTTTACAGCTTTCGCCGATCCATGAAGTCATGATCGATAAAGCGCTTTTAGGCTGGAAAGAATACGAACTCGAGTTATTGCGTGACGCCAACGACAACGTCGTTATCATTTGTTCGATCGAGAACTTTGATCCAATGGGCATCCATACCGGCGATTCCATTACAGTGGCTCCGGCCATGACTTTGTCAGACACCACCTTTCAAAAAATGCGCGATATGGCCATCAACATGATGCGTTCAATCGGGAATTTTGCAGGTGGCTGTAATGTACAGTTTGCCGTTTCTCCTGACAATCAAGAAGATATCATTGCCATCGAAATCAACCCGCGCGTGTCGCGTTCTTCTGCGTTGGCTTCCAAGGCTACCGGTTACCCGATTGCCAAAATTGCGTCAAAACTCGCCATTGGTTACCACCTCGACGAGCTTTCGAATCAAATTACCAAAACGACATCTGCCTTATTTGAACCGACGCTCGATTACGTCATTGTAAAAATACCGCGTTGGAATTTCAACAAATTCCCAGGTACCAATCGTCAACTTGGTCTTCAAATGAAGTCGGTAGGCGAGGTAATGGGTATCGGTCGTAGCTTTCAAGAAGCGCTGCAAAAAGCGTGTCAGTCGCTAGAAATCAACCGCAATGGTTTGGGTGCCGACGGCAAAGAACTGACCAACCAAAACGAAATTTTACATTCGCTCGAGTTTGCAAGCTGGAACCGTTTGTTTCATATCTACGATGCCATCAAATTGGGCATTCCCTTCAAAACCATTGTCGAAAAAACAAAAATCGATATCTGGTTCTTAAAGCAAATCGAAGACCTCATTAAACTAGAGCGCCAAATTGAAAAATTCCATTTAGGCAATCTTCCGAAAGAATTATTGTTTGAGGCCAAACAAAAAGGTTATGCCGATCGTCAAATTGCGCATTTATTGCGTTGCCTTGAATCAGAAGTGCATAGCAAGCGATCTGAATTTGGCATTAAGCGGGTGTACAAATTAGTAGACACCTGTGCCGCTGAATTTGAAGCCCAAACGCCTTATTATTATTCGACCTTCGAGTACGAAAACGAAAGTGTCGTTTCGGACCGTAAAAAAGTAGTTGTGTTGGGTTCTGGGCCAAATCGCATTGGTCAAGGAATTGAATTCGATTATTCATGCGTTCATGGGGTCTTGGCAGCCAAAGAATGTGGCTACGAAACCATCATGATTAATTGCAACCCTGAAACCGTATCTACTGATTTTGATACCGCCGACAAACTTTACTTTGAGCCGGTATTTTGGGAGCATATTTTCGACATCATCCAGCACGAAAAACCAGTTGGAGTCATTGTTCAATTGGGTGGTCAAACAGCACTTAAATTGGCCGAAAAATTACAGCGTTATGGCATTCCAATTCTTGGAACCAGCTACGAAGCGCTCGATTTAGCCGAAGACCGCGGTCGCTTCTCTAAATTGCTTGAGAAAAACAACGTGCCTTTCCCAAAATACGGTGTGGTCGAAAGTGCCGAGCAAGCCTTAGAACTTTCTGACCAATTAGGCTTTCCGTTGTTAGTGCGTCCGTCGTATGTACTTGGCGGTCAAAAAATGAAAATCGTCATCAACAAAGAAGAACTCGAGCATCATGTGGTCGATATTCTCAACGAGATGGGGAACAATCAAATTTTGCTAGATCATTTCTTAGGTGGGGCCATCGAGGCCGAAGCCGATGCCATTTGCGATGGCGAAAATGTCTACATCATTGGCATCATGCAACACATCGAGCCTGCCGGGATTCATAGTGGCGATTCTTATGCGGTATTGCCTCCTTACAATCTTGGTGATTTTGTCATGACTCAAATCGAAGACATCACGAAGAAAATTGCGGTAGAACTCAAAACAGTTGGTCTGCTCAACATTCAGTTTGCCATCAAAGACGACAAAGTGTACGTTATTGAAGCCAATCCACGTGCTTCCCGTACGGTTCCTTTTATTGCAAAAGCCTATGACGAACCTTATGTCAATTATGCCACAAAAGTGATGCTCGGTGAAAAGAAAGTGACAGACTTTAACTTTGCTCCGCGCAAAGAAGGCTATGCCGTCAAAATTCCGGTTTTCTCCTACGAGAAATTCCCCGATGTCAAAAAAGAACTAGGCCCAGAAATGAAATCAACTGGTGAAGCCATTCGTTTTATCAAAGATTTGAAGGATCCATTCTTTACTAAAATCTATTCCGAACGCAACATGCATTTGTCGCGCTAAAGATTTCAACAAGCGCTTCTAGAAGCGCCTGCTTTTCCTTATATTTGTTGGATGCAGCGCATCCAAGACATCATGGCACCTATCGAGCAAGAATTGCTCGATTTTGAAGAGCATTTCAAAATGGTCATGAAATCCGATGTTTCGTTGCTCGACAAAGTCACGCAATACATCGTCAAGCGCAAAGGAAAGCAAATGCGCCCCATGTTCGTGTTTCTCAGCGCTAAAATGTTGGGGCAAGTCGGTCCGGCAACCTTTACCGCTACTACACTGGTCGAACTGCTACATACCGCCACACTTGTTCACGACGATGTCGTCGATGACGCCAACGAGCGCCGTGGTTTCTTTTCGGTCAATGCGCTCTGGAAAAATAAAATTGCGGTGTTGGTCGGTGACTACATGCTTTCACGCATCTTATTGCTCTCGATCGAACACCGCAACCTCGATTTGTTAGAAGTCGTTGCAAGAGCCGTCCAAGAAATGTCAGAAGGTGAATTGTTACAAATTGAAAAAGCACGTCACCTCGACATCACCGAAGAAATTTATTACGAAGTCATTCGTAAAAAAACGGCCTCTTTGATTGCTACTTGCTGTGAAGCCGGTGCTATTAGTGTGGGTGCCGAAGACTACCGCAAACAACTCTACCGTTTTGGCGAGCTTGTCGGGTTGGCATTTCAAATTAAAGACGACATTTTCGATTACGGAAGCAGTGAGCACATTGGCAAGCCAACAGGTATCGATATCCGCGAGCAAAAAATGACCTTGCCACTCATTTATGTGCTCAATCATTGTTCGAAAGAGGTACGCAAAGAAATCCTTTATATTTTCAAAAACGAGTACGATGTCACCGCCAAAATTAAACGTGTCATTGCACTTGTCATTGAAAACGGTGGCATCCGTTATGCCGAACAACGCATGCAAGAATTGGCCAACGAAGCATTGGCAATCATTGCGCCTTTCCCCAACAACGAGGCCAAAGCTGCGTTAATAGGTTTGTTACATTACACCATGAACCGCGAAAAATAAGCTATGAGAACACTATTTTTAATTGCCATAGTTGGGGCTTTTACGGCTTGCGAACAAACCGAGAAACCCAAAACTGTCAGTCAAAAACCAGAAAAACTCGTCGAAATCAAAGACGGCCATTATACCGAATGGTATCCGGGTAAAAAACACATCAAATACGAAGGGCAACTTACAGATGAAGGCAATCGAGAAGGCCGCTGGAACTTTTATTCTGAGAAAGGAAATTTGCAGTCATTTACCATGTATGTCGATGGGCATAAAAATGGGCACTCGCTCGTGAAGTATCCGAACGGTAAAGTGCATTATTATGGTGAATATGCCAATGATCAAATGGTTGGACTGTGGGTCAATTACGATCAAAATGGTCACAAAACGGAGAAAGTATACGAGTAAATGAGTAAAATTCCGCCGCATATTGTCGAAGAAATTTTCCAAGCCGCCCGCATCGAGGAGGTCATTGGTGAATACGTGCAATTAAAGCGTGCCGGATCCAATCTGAAAGGCCTCAGTCCTTTTACCGACGAAAAGACACCTTCGTTTGTGGTGTCGCCTGCCAAACAGATTTTCAAGTGTTTCTCGACCGGAAAGGGCGGAAATGTGGCCAGTTTCTTAATGGAAAAAGAACACTTTTCGTATCCAGAAGCTCTGCGTTGGTTAGCCAAACGCTACCAAATTGCGGTTCCGGAAGAACGTGAAGCCACTGCCGAAGAATTAGCGGTATTAAACGAGCGCGAGAGTTTCCTGATCATTAACGAATTTGCCAAAAACACTTTCGTTGACATGATGCTTCATACCGACGAAGGGCAGTCAATTGGTTTGGCTTACTTCGAAGAACGAGGCTTTCGTCCCGAAACCATCGAGAAATTTCAATTAGGGTATTGCCTTAACAAAGGAGATTCCTTTACGGCGAGGGCCCTCGAAAAAGGCTACAATTTCGATTACCTTGAAAAAATAGGACTTAGTAAATCCAAAGAAGACCGACGCTTTGATTTTTTTAAAGGACGTGTCTTATTTCCCATCCATTCGGTTTCGGGTCGCGTATTGGGCTTTGGTGGTCGAACCTTGCTCCAAGATAAAAAAGTTGCCAAATACTTCAATTCACCAGAAAGTGTCATTTACAATAAAAGTGAAATACTTTACGGTTTGTATTTTGCAAAAGGCGATATCGTTAAATACGATGAGTGCTTTTTATGTGAAGGCTACACAGACGTTATTAGTTTGCATCAGGCCGGCCTTCAACACGTCGTTTCTTCGTCTGGTACTTCCCTGACCAAAGAACAGGTCAAGTTGGTGAAGCGCTACACCAAAAATTTAACCATTCTATACGATGGCGATGCGGCCGGTATCAAAGCCAGCTTCCGTGGGATAGACCTCATTTTGGAAGAGGGGATGAATGTCAAGGTAGTCCTCTTTCCCGATGGTGAAGACCCCGATTCGTTTGCGCGCACCAAAAGCTCGACAGAATTAGAAGATTACATTGCGACACACAAGCAAGATTTCATTTCGTTCAAAGCAGGGATTTTATTATCCGATGGTGACAATGACCCCATCAAACGTGCCGAACTCATCCGAGATGTTGTTCATTCCGTATCTCTAATCCCTGATCAAATTTCACGTTCGGTCTATGTGCAAGCCATTGCTCGTCAATTCGACATCCAAGAATCGGTGGTCACGGCCGAATTGGCAAAATTGCGCAAAAACGCAATGGCCAAAGAGTTGCAAGACCCTAGCATCCATGAATTTCCGATTCAAACGCCACAGCGACAAATGCCTCCTGAAGAGCTTCCTGCGGCAAAAAACACCCTGCATTATTGCGAATATGAACTGATTCGTTTGCTGATTAAATATGGCCAGCGCGAGGTACCTTTAAAGCACCTTTCGCCCGAGTCTAGCACTTCTGTTACCGAATTGGTCATTCAAGAACTTGAAACTGACGAGTTGCAGCTGCAATCCGAAACCGAACTTACCATTTATTCTTGTATCGCTAAAGGCATGAAGGAAGAACAAATTCTGTACAGTGAAAGCTACTTTTTACACCACGATGACCAAGCAGTGGTTCAGTTTGTCAGTACCATCTTGTCTGAAGAATTTGCAATTAGCCCCAATTGGGTCAATCAGCATAAGATTCAAACCAAAACCGAATCTGATAATTTGTACGAGACAGTCATGAATGTCATTTACCGCTTCAAACTCGCACAAATTGAAGAGCGCATTGCCCACTTGCAAATTGAACTCAACAATCCGCAGCTTACCGATGAAGCCTTAGGGCTCATTATGTACGAGCATGTTCATTTACTCAACGGAAAAAAAGAATTTTCTGACAAACTCGGTATAACCGTGATTCATTAATTATGTTAAGCGCCACTCTTTTTCATATCGGCCCCTATAAAATCTGTTTTTGGAATGTCGTCTTTTTAGCGCTTATTTTTTTAATGGCGGCCATCTTGCGACGCTTGGTTCATCGCAGCCTTAAAAGTTATGTGAAAAGTGCCAATATTCACCTCGAAGGGCGCCAATTAGCATGGCTCCGACTCATCTCTCAAAGTGTTTATTTGCTGGCCATTTACGTGGCAGTGCTTAGTTTGCGTTTTAATAACGGTCGGGTCACGTTTCGCGATTTTCTCAAGTTTAAGCTGCTAGATTTCAAGACATTTAGCCTCGATTTTTCGGATTTACTAGTTCTTATTTCGGTTTTTTTCGGAACACGAATTTTAGTAAACATGAGCAAACTCTATATTGGCAAACGCTTCAAACGCAGTTCCAATTACGATGCGGCCACCGAGTTTGTTTATATCCAAATCGCCAAGTACATTATATATGTATTTTCCATTTTATTTTGTTTTCAGCTTCTCGAAATTGACCTCATGATCATCCTGACCAGTTCGGTTGGTTTGTTGGTGGGTTTAGGCTTGGGGCTTCAAGATGTCTTTAAAGACATGATTGCCGGAATCGTGCTGCTCTTTGAAGGCAATTTAAGGGTAGGGGACATCGTCGAAATTTCGGGCAATGCAAAAAATGGCAAAGCACAAAGCGGTATTGTTGCCAAAATTTTAAAAATAAATGTCCGGACGACCCAAATCCAGACCCGCGAAGGAAATGTCCTGATCATTCCAAATACACGCCTGACGCAAGATCAAATTGAAAACTGGAGTCATGGTTCAGAATTGACACGCTTTACCATCGCCTTAACCGTTGCCTATGGTTCAGAATTGGAATTGATTAAGCGACTCTTGAAACAAGCTGCAATGGCGCATCCGAAAGTCAAAAAGTCTCATCCAGTAGTGGTTCGGATGGCCGATTTTGGCGAATCAGGCTTGGAATTGGAACTCATTTTTTGGGCCGATCAGAGTTGGGACATCAATAATTACAAGTCCGAAATTCGCTATGAAATTGATCGCCTATTTCGCGAATACCAAATTAGCATACCTTATCCGCAACGCGTGTTGCATCAAAGTCCTTCACGCAATTCGTAAAGATAACGCTGAATGGTATTTTCGATGCCAAGGTACAACGCATCTGAAATCAAAGCATGCCCAATCGAAACTTCATCCAATTGAACGAGCGCTTGTTTCAAATAACGCAAGTTTTCTAAACTTAAATCGTGTCCGGCATTGATGCCCAACCCAAGTTCTTTTGCAACAAGCGCTGCCGCTTTGTATGGGGCTATCGCTTTTTGACAATCTTGCGCAAAGTTTTCGGCATACGGACCCGTATAAAACTCGACACGGTCCGCACCAAGCTGGGCTGCTTTTTGAAGTTGTAATGGATCACATTCCATAAATAAGGAAACCCGTACACCGTAACCTTTGAGTTGTGCAATAATTGGTGTTAAAAAAGCTTCGTTTTGAAGGCAATCCCAACCCGCATTGGAAGTCAAGACACCTGGCGGATCAGGAACCAAAGTGGCTTGGGCCGGACGCAAGTCTTTTATCAGTTCAAGGTACCGGGCATCTGGATAACCTTCAATATTAAATTCACTTTTGACACATTCGGCTAGTGCGTAGCAATCAGCTGTTGTAATGTGTCGTTCGTCGGGGCGCGGATGTACTGTAATGCCTTGTGCACCAAAGCGTTCGCAATCGATTGCAAACTGACGAACATTTGGCATGGCGCCACCTCGGGCATTGCGAAGGGTGGCAATTTTATTGATATTGACGCTGAGTCGTGTCATGGCATAATTATTGAAAAGCAAAAGTAAGAAACTCTGAAAGGATTTTAGTATTTTGGCCACGCATATGAGAGCATTCGAACTGATTACCGAAGAAATTCCGCCACTTGTCCACTCGGACTCAGGCGAGAAAGCCTTAAAATGGATGGATGAATTTCGTGTCACCCACCTTCCGGTACTAAAAAATGGCAATTTTGTCGGCTTGGTTTCCGAATCTGACATTCTTGACCAACCCGATCCAAGTCAAAGTCTTGATCACTTATTTCAGCACTTACCACGTCCGTTTGTTTTTGCCGATGTGCATCTTTTTGAAGTCTTGCAGCTGATTGCCAACTACAAGCTTAGTGTCGTACCGGTATTGGATCGCCAAGAAAATTACCTTGGCGCAACGACGGTTTTCGAACTCATGTCGCGAATAGCAAGTGCCACAAGCATGAATGAGCCAGGCGCCATTCTCGTACTAGAAGTAAATGTCGTCGATTACTCATTGGCACAAATCGCACAGATTGTAGAAAGTAACAATGCCCGGATTCTAAGTGTATTTTGTGGCGCCTTAAGCGACTCGACCAAACTCGATGTCACTCTTAAAATCAATCAGCTTGACCTTAGTGCAATAATCCGTACCTTTGAACGCTACGATTACCAGGTCAAGGCTCGCTTTCAAGACAATGCCGAAACCGATGACCTAAAAACCCGCTATGACGAGCTCATGCATTATTTAAGCATGTAACCATGAAAGTTGCTATTTACGGAAAGAAAATAACTAAGCAGACCTTACCGGTTTTTGAAGAGGTCTTTGAAGTGCTCCGGCAATTTGGTTGGACTCCCGTTCTTGAGCAAGAATGTGCCGAAGTTTTACAACACAAATACAACCTCTCAATTCAAGCCGAAGTTTTTACAACGCATGCCGATTTTCATTCCGGAATTGACCTCATGGTGAGTCTTGGAGGCGATGGCACGTTCTTAAAATCGGTTTCATACATCCGTGATTCAGGCGTGCCTATAATGGGGATCAATACGGGCCGACTCGGTTTTTTATCGAATATTTCTAAAGATAAAATTACCCAGACACTCGAGCGCTTTCAGCGCAAACAGTTCGAATACCAAAAACGATCTTTGTTGCGTGTCCAGACAGAGGACGAACTTTTTGGTTCCGAAAATTTTGCACTGAACGAGCTAACATTGCAGAAAAAAGACACCTCCTCAATGGTGACAGTCCATGCCTATCTCGACGGTAAGTTTTTAAATTCGTATTGGGCCGATGGTCTGATTGTTGCAACCCCTACCGGTTCAACAGCCTACAATTTAAGTTGTGCAGGTCCGATCATTACTCCCGGATGCCAGGTGCACATCTTGACACCCATTGCCGCACATAACCTCAATGTACGCCCTGTTGTAGTTCCCGATCATTTGCCAATTACCTTGCAAGTCGAAGGACGTGACCGCACCTATTTAGCCAGTCTTGACGGAACTTCAAAACACGTACGTCAAGGCGAGCAAATCCAAATTACCAAAGCCGAATTTATGATCAATGTCGTGAAGTTTGACGACAATAATTTCTTAGATACCATCCGAAACAAAATGTTTTGGGGAAGTGATACACGTAACGAAAACTAAATATGAAAACACAAAGTACATTATTCGTTTGTTTGCTTAGCCTTGGAAGCTTTGCGCAACAAACTACAACCTATTCACGCATCGATTCAGTCAGTTATTTAGCAGGCCGAAATATCGCTCAAAGTGTCTTGAAAGATTTCCCAGAAGCCACTATCGACTTAGTGATTCGTGGCCTTGCTGATGGGCTTAAAAATAGTGAAGGAGCTATTCAAGACCCAGAAAACAAATGCGTCATGAACTATTTTCAAGAAAAAATGGCGGCTCAACAAGCCGAGCAACAGTTGCAAGAAGAAGCGATGAATGCCCAATTTGAACAAGCTGCGCAAGGAAATAAGTTGCGAGGCGAAGCCTTTTTAGCAGAAAATGCAAAGAAAAAAGGCATTGTTGTGACTCCTAGTGGTTTGCAATACGAAGTACTGAAAAAAGGGAAAGGCGCACATCCTACCGCAAAATCAACCGTAAAAGTGCATTATGTGGGTACAAATATGGATGGTCAAACTTTTGATAGTTCAATTGAGCGTGGCGAGCCAATTACCTTTCCACTCGATGCCGTTATTAAAGGTTGGACAGAAGGTGTTCAGCTCATGAGTAAAGGGGCCAAATACCGTTTTTACATCCCACAAGAGTTGGCTTATGGTCAGGGCTCACCGACCGAATTAATACCACCGTATTCCGTTTTAATTTTTGAAGTTGAATTGTTATCTATTGAAAAATAATCATGAAAAAATTCTTGCTTACCCTGCTTGCGTTTCCTTTTGTATTACAGGCCCAAAAAACGTCATTGCCCGATGGGATTTACGCGAAATTTAACACCAATAAAGGTGAAATCATTTGCCAGCTCGAATACCAAAAAGTACCCATGACCGTGGGTAATTTTGTAGGTTTGGCCGAAGGGAACTTAAAAGTGAATGAAATTGTCATAAACACTCCTTTTTTCAATGGCTTACTCTTTCACCGTGTCATTGCCGATTTTATGATTCAAGGCGGTGACCCAAACGGAAATGGCTCAGGAGATCCAGGTTATAAATTTTACGACGAAATTGACCCAAGTTTAAAGCATGTAGGCCCGGGTATATTAT
This sequence comes from Bacteroidota bacterium, assembly GCA_039800565.1. Classification (GTDB taxonomy): domain Bacteria; phylum Bacteroidota; class Bacteroidia; order Flavobacteriales_D; family Crocinitomicaceae; genus UBA952. The sequence continues at coordinate 21,444 of JBDLQL010000004.1, forward strand.
CAATGGCCAATTCAGGTCCAAATACCAACGGTTCTCAGTTCTTTATCACCCACAAAGAAACGCCATGGCTCGATGGCAAGCATGCTGTTTTTGGTCATGTTGTGACTGGGCAAGCGGTCGTCAATGCCATTGCACAAAATGACACCATGCGCACGGTCGAAATTCTTCGTGTTGGAAAAGAAGCGAAAAATTGGAATGCCCAACAAGCGTTTGATGCTGTCTTTTTGGCTAAAAAAGCGCAAGATGCCGCAGACCAAGCTGAACAAGCAAAAATAGTAGCGATGCCTCAAGAGCAATACAAGGCGTATCTGTTTGAAGAAGTTAAAAAACAATATCCGAACGCAAAGCAAAGTGCAACGGGTTTGGTGTATGTGATTCAAAGCCCCGGCAATGAGACACGCGTCGTTAAAGGCGATAAAGTCAGTTTACATTACATAGGTACCTTGCGAAGAGGGGGCAAAAAATTCGATTCGTCAAGAGATCGCAATATGCCTATGGATTTTCAGTACCAAGTGCAACGCATGATTCCAGGTTTTGAAGAAGGCCTTACTTACATTGGTCAAGGCGGACGCATCTTGTTGTTTATTCCGTACTATAGCGCTTATGGTGCTCAAGGTCGCCCGGGTGCAATTCCACCATATTCTGATTTAGTATTCGATATTGAATTGCTGAATGTCAATACCGATGTGCACGAGCACAACGAAAACGACGGACATCAGCATTAAAGAAGCGCGTTTAATTCGAAAAAACGTAGCTTAAAATATTGGCGCCCATCTGAAGCGCTTGCTTGCGTTTTTCAGGTGGGTCATTGTGTACTTGCGGGTCTTCCCAACCGTCCGATAAATCGGTTTCGTAAGTATACAAACAGACGAGTCGACCTTCTATAACAATACCGAAAGCTTGAGCACGTTTGCCATCGTGCTCGTGTATTTTCGGGAGCCCGTTCGGAAAGTTAAATTGTTGTTTATAGATTGGGTGCGAACTCGGAAGTTCGACAAGATCAGCTTCCGGAAAGACCTTTTTTAACTCTGCTCGGACAAAGGCATCCATGCCATAATTATCGTCGATGTGTAAAAAACCACCGCCTAACAAATAATTGCGCATGTTCTCAGCTTCGGCTTTAGAAAACACCACATTTCCGTGGCCAGTCATGTGTACAAAGGGGTAGCGAAATAAGTCACGGCTCCCGACCTCGACATATGAAACTTCCGTTGAAATGTTCATTTGAAGGTTTTTATTGCAAAAAGAGATGAGGTTGGGCAACGCAGTTGGATTGGCATAATAATCGCCGCCACCATTGTATTTAAGCACAGCTAGTTGGTAGGCTTGTGCCGTTCCGATTAGCGGAAATAGGCAGCTAATGCAACAGATTAATAGCGTTTTCATGAGCGTCTTTTGAAGTAGTAAACGTGGTCGTTCCCAAAGGGATGCGATTGTACCGGTACCCGATTCAACACCGGCGCCTTGACGCCTTCTTGGAACAAGACATCACCCACAAGCACATAGGCTTCGTCCCAGACATTGTCGATGATAAAATACTGCAAGGTCCGGCTGCCGCCTTCTACCATAACAGAAGAAATTCCGCGTTGGTACAATTCTTCAAGTATGGTTTTGGTCGCCGTTTCTTTGATTTTTATCCATTCAGTTTGCCCGATTTTTTCATTTTTAATTCGGTTGAAAATGAGGGTAGGGGCATCTTCTGAAAAAAGTGCGATGTCTTGTTTGACTTGCAATTGGCTGTCGATTAAGATGCGAATGGGGTTGCGTCCGGCATATTCGCGTACGGTTAAAGATGGGTTGTCATTGAGTGCCGTATGTTTGCCAACGAGAATGGCTTGTTCCTGACTTCGCCATTTATGAACGAGGACTTTACTGAGGTCACTGGTAATCCAGTTGATGCCTTTTTCGTTATCGTGTCTGATTTTATCTAAGAAGCCATCTTTTGTTTGAGCCCATTTTAAAATCACGTAAGGCCGTTGTTTTTCATGGAAACAAAAGAAACGTTTGTTCAGGAGTTTGGCCTCTTGTTCGAGCACCCCAACCACGACTTCGATATCGGCTTGTTTTAGTTTCTCGATTCCTTTTCCGGCAACTTTTGGATTTGGATCGAGGCAGGCAACCACTACTTTTGCGACTTTTTTCTCGATGAGCAAGTTGGCGCAAGGTGGCGTTTTACCTGTATGGGCACAAGGTTCAAGACTTACATATACCGTGGCTCCGGCAAGCAAAGATTGGTCGTCTATACTTGCGATGGCATTGACTTCGGCATGGGGACCACCAAATTGTTGGTGAAATCCTTCTCCGATCACTTGGTCGTTTTTGACAATGACACAACCCACCATAGGGTTCGGTGCTACCGCTCCAGAACCATGAATGGCGATGTCTAAACAACGTTGCATGTAGTCTTGATGACGCATCGCTCAAAGTTAGCTAAACATTTCTATTTTTGTACTGTTATATATTACAGATGAAAAGCATAGAAGCGTTATTTGGCCTTAAAGACGGAGATTTTAGTCATGCCATCTTTGGAATTTTAACCAATGTAGTCATGGCCGTTGTGATTGCCATCGTCGGTTTTTGGCTAACGGGCGTCTTGACGCGATTGGTCAACCGTTTGTTGCGCAAGTCCGATACCGATCCAGGGCTCGTTTCATTTCTGACAAGCTTCTTGTCAATGGCGCTTAAAATCATGGTTGTTATTTCAGCGATTACCCAACTTGGTGTTGAAATGACTTCTTTCTTAACCTTGTTAGGCGCTGCTGGTATTGCGGTGGGTATGGCTTTTTCAGGCACTTTGTCCAATTTTGCTGGCGGAATCATGATATTAGTGTTAAAGCCTTTTAAAGTTAACGACGAAATCAAGGCGCTTGGCGAGCAAGGAAAAGTAAGTGAAATCCAAATTTTTAACACCTACCTGACTACCGGCGATAACAAAACGGTCATTTTCCCTAATGGCCCTTTGGCCAACGGAAGCATCATTAATTTTACCCGTGAAAAAAACCGTCGAATTGAATGGGTATTTATCTTTGAGCAAGGCGCCAATTTTGATCAAATCCAAGCGCTTCTTTCGAAAACTTTGCTTGAAGACAAGCGTATATTATCCAAGCCCGAAGTCTTTATCGGGATAGATCATTTAAACGAATTGGGGATGCATGTGAAAGTTCGTTGCTGGACCAAAACTGCTGATTACGGCATGGCTTACTTTCAAGTCCAAGCACAACTTATTACAGCTCTTCAAAACGCTGCAATTGCCTTTGCAAAAGCTTAACTACTAAACCTAATCTAAAACCTATGCTTGTCACTATTTTGCTACTCATTTTTACAGTGGTGGTCGCGCCGTTTGTTTGCCTCAATTTTGGCTACACCCCCAATGCCCTCCAATATGCCATTCTCGAGCAAATGAGTTATTCGCTTGCACTCGTTATCGCGTATTGTTTTATTATTGGAGAGCTTTCAAAAAACAATTCACAAGTCGATAAAATTTGGAGCATTGTGCCGATTTATTACGTGTGGCACATGACGCTTTTGGCACCCTCGCTTGAACCAAGAATGCTCTTGATGGCTTGCCTCGTCACGATTTGGGGCGCCCGACTTACCTTCAATTTTGCCCGACGTGGCGCTTACACGTGGCGTTTTTGGGCGGGCGAAGAAGATTACCGCTGGGAAGAACTGCGCAAGCGACCTGGATTTTCGAACAAATTTGTTTGGGCTATTTTCAATTTGTTTTTCATATCAGCTTATCAAAACGTACTGATTTTCTTGTTTACCGTGCCTATTTTAGGCTCGCTTGCCACGAATGCAAAAACGCCACTCAATGGCATCGATTACCTCTTGGCGGCGTTGATGCTTTTGGCTGTTGTCATCGAATTTATTGCAGACCAACAGCAGTACGATTTTCAGACAGAAAAACACCGTAGAATAAAGTCAGGAGAACCCTTAGAGGCCTATGAAAAAGGCTTTGTTTCGACCGGCTTGTGGGCCATTGTGCGCCATCCAAATTATGCGATGGAACAAAGTATTTGGGTGCTCTTTTATTTATTTAGCGTCAATGCGACCGGTCAATGGATCAATTGGTCAATTGGTGGCTGCGTATTGTTGCTCATTTTATTCAAAGGAAGTTCTGATTTTTCAGAAGAATTGTCGGCCTCAAAATACCCTGCTTACAAAGCGTATCAAAATTCAGTGCCGCGGTTTATTCCATTCACAAAAAAGGTGAAACGTTAAAGCAGGTTAAATTGCGCTAAATGATGCTTAAAATGCTTGGTGTGCAATAAACACCACTGGCGGTAATCGAGCTGCCCGTAGTACGGATGTAGGTTTTTTGCATCCGGATGCGCTTCGTAAAATTCTTCAAAAGCCAAAAAACAGTCGGTAAATTCGTCGATTGCAGTCGCAATTTCATCGTTTCGTAAAGGCGTTTCTGGTGTTGCAAACGATACTTGCATGTCTTTGGCCATGTCTTTATCGGTTTCAAGCCAAGCTTGCATGCGTTCTAATCGGTCTTCTGGTACTTCGAGTTTGAATTCGCCAATTCCGATAGACATACGAAGCGAATCACTAAGGTGTTCAATCATGCGCTGAGCAGACATACTTCCCCATTGGGCAGTAGTGCTTGAAGATAATTGATCGAGTTGAACCAACAGGGGTTCAAGGGCAAATTCAATTGTAGACATGCTTATTTTTTTCCGACGAGGATATGAAGGCTTTTAGGAACCACCTGAACATTGAGTTCGCGACGAACAGCTACAGGTTCGCCATCGTAATGAGCCAATCCATTTGGTAAGGAAATTTTAGCCTTTTTAAATGAAATGACCTCAGCGTAGGCTGACTTGTGTGATTTTCCTGTAAAGAATTGAAAAATCATGCGAGGAATGCCCCAAACTGAAAAGGGCTTGAGCAAAAACAACTCAATTTTTCCGTCAGTGGCATCTGATTTTGGCGAGACTTTGAATCCGTTGCCAAATTCAGAAGTATTGGCAATGGTGCATAAAACAACCGGTAATTTTTTGACTTGACCATTGGTGTCAATGGAGATGTTCATTGGGTTGTAGCGGAAAAATTCTTTGGAAACGTGTTTGACATATGTCAAGAATCCGCGTTTTTTATCTTCGTCAAATTTCTTGGCAATGACCGCGTCGAGGCCATAACCACCCACTCCTAGGAATGGCTTGTCGTTGACCAATACGGTGTCCATTTGGATGTCGTGTCCGGCATTAATGGTTTCGATGGCTTTGCGAATATTGCGCGGAATTTCCATGTGGCGCGCCAAGCCGTTACCCGAACCGATTGGCAATACAGCCAAACAAGTTTCGGAGCCAATTAAGGCAGTCCCGACTTCGTGAACAGAGCCATCGCCACCAACGGCGCATACAATTTCGACGCCTTGTTTGACCGCATCTTGTGCGATTTCAATGGCGTGCCCTTTGTACTGGGTGTAACGAATTTCGAAGCTGAATTTTTGATGGTCGAGGTAATGCTGAATAAGCGCCGGTATGTCGTCTTTGCGACGCACACCAGAAATGGGATTGACAATAAACCAAATGCGCTTTTTCATACTTGAATGACCTACACAACGCAGGCTCTTTCTCAAAATTACACTTTTTTTTTCAAATAGCTGTACTTTTGAACCAATTCCAGACACATGAAAGCTAAAAAAGACCACGATTCTATCGCACAAAATCGCACGCAACTAGTCGATTTATTGCTTCATAAGGCTGCGCTCAAACAAGATATTGCCGCAGACTGTGAAAAGGTTTTTGAAGAGTTAAGAGCAGTCGTGACAACCGAATTAGCTGCTTTACAGTCGCAGGTTTCCGACGAACGTGTTCGCTTGTACATCAAAGAACGTGGCGAATTTGAATTTCATGTGTACATCGGAAGCGATGTGCTCGTGTTTAGCTTGCATCCAAATGTCTTCCGCTTGCCAGATCACAACCCACTTTGGGGGACTGCCTATTTCAAGGCGAATAGCAACAATGGTTATTTCGGCACCATTCATGTGTATAATTTCTTGGCTGAATCCTTACTTCAAAATCGCCTCGATGACCAAGGATATTTGATCGCACGCATTTTCATCAATCACGAACGTCACTTTTTTATTGAAGGAAAGGGGTCGCTAGGAGCGACATTTTCAGACCCACAAAACATGCTGCTAAGCACCCAGCTTATTCAGTTAATTTCGCAAATGGCTTTTGCCTATGTGCTTCAGTTTGATTTATTTATCCCGCCTTTCGAATACATGGATGAAATCAGTGTTGGCCAGTTTCATATGATGGGTGAGTTATTGAAACTGAAAACCGGTAAGCGCTTAGGTTTTCGGATGAAGGCAGACGAAAGCGAAATTTCTTAAAAAAAATCGTTGCGCTCCTTGCGCTTCAAGAAATTCCTAGTATATTTGCAATCCCAAATTTTGGGACTTTGACTTGTTGGCCCATTCGTCTAGTGGTTAGGACGCAAGGTTTTCATCCTTGAAACAGGAGTTCGATTCTCCTATGGGCTGCCATTTTTTGGCCCATTCGTCTAGTGGTTAGGACGCAAGGTTTTCATCCTTGAAACAGGAGTTCGATTCTCCTATGGGCTGCATTTTTTATAAAACGATTTTAATTAAATAGCTATGGCAAACCATAAATCATCAATCAAGCGCATTCGTTCAAATGAAGCAAAACGCGTATTGAACAAATACCAGCACAAAACCGCTCGTAATGCAATGCGTAAATTGCGTGAGATGAAAGACCGTAAAGAGGCTGAGTCATTATTGCCGAAAGTGGTCGCAATGCTTGATAAATTAGCGAAGCGCAATATCATCCACCAAAACAAAGCTGCAAACCTTAAGTCTGGTTTACAAGTACGCATCAACGCGTTGTAATTCCAACTTTCGTTAAAATTTGTGAAAGGGCTACCTCTTAAGGGGTGGCCCTTCTTTTTTTCTTAAGTTTGTAGCATGCTAAAGCAACTCATTTTTGCCGGTATAATTGTCCTGTCAAGTCAAGTAAAGGCGCAACTTTACAGCCCGCTCGATAGCATTCGGGTCGTGCACCGCAGTGTCGGAAATACCGATTCCTTACTGCACTTTATGGATGGATTTTCTGCTTCTTATTTTGTGCAGCCTCAATCTGTTTGGCCAAATCCTTGTGCGTTAGTCATGCCTGGTTTTAGCCCTCTTAGTAACTGCGCACTTCCAGAACGCCCCGCTACGTTTAGTGCTTTGCCGCACATGGGCTTTGCTTATGGTTTCGGGGCACAAGGCGCACAGCGCATGCGTGTCGACGTTGAAGAAAGTTTTCGCCATCAGCTCTTATTAAATGTGCGTTACGATCGCTGGCAGCGCACTGGTTTTATTCGCAACGATGAATTGCGTTACAGTGCTTTAGATGTCTTGGTCATGCAACGCGGAAAGCGCCATGAAGTGCAGCTGCGCTTTCGCAATGCTTCCGATGACCGAAGTTGGTCAGGTGGCTTGGCATCTTATGCAGCATTAGGCACTTTGGCGCCCGAACTGATTCCGGTTCAGAAAAACGATGCGTATTCGCAAAAAAATGCGTACCAATTGAAACTGAATTGGACGTATTTATTGGTCGGTGATTCGTTGCGACACCTGCGGGTACAAGGCGAACACCAGTATGCTAACGCCAAGCGCTTGTACCATGAAGTCGATTCATTGGCTTGGTATTACCCGCAAGTGCAATTTAGTCCCGATAGCACCAATGATCGATTTACCCAGCATGCCTTTGCACAACAACTTGGCTTGGGTATCGCAATCCATACGTTTGATCTGACTTCGCAATTAGCCTACAAGGCTAGGTACTGGAGTGATTTAATTTCCATTCATGACACCACAGAAATAAATTGGCACAATCAAGTCAAGTGGAAGCAAGGGGCGCACCAGCTTGCGCATCAAGATGTCATCAATTTGTACGGCGCTGCACAAGGAGTCAATAGCCAAAGCAAGTATCTGTATAAAGGCAAGGCAATCAACTACACACTTGTGCATACGTACAGCAATCAATGGCCGCAACTGATGCAACGCAACTATCAAGGGAATTTGGCTAATTATTCTACCCCAAATCTCCAAAAGGAAAAAGTGCAGCAGATTCAGATACAGGCAGGTTCACATTTAAACCGTACAGAACTCGAAGCTCAATTCGACTACCTGAGCTTTTCCTCGGTGTATCGTTATGTTTTAGACAGTATGCGTTGGTATTGTACGGGCCCTCAGAGCCAGGGAAATGTCATTGTTGCGCGTGTGTCGGCAAATTATGCGCTTGCACATTGGCACTTGCGACCAACTTATGTGTATACGCACCTGAGTACGGGTAGTTATGTGCCACAGCACCGCGCACAACTTGCTATCCAATGGCATGGGGCGGTGTTCAAAAAACGCTTGCAAGTGCATTTCGAAGGTATTGGGCAATGGCAGTCTGCAAATGTAGCGCTTGTTTATTTGCCATTTATGGAAAGTGTCAATTGGAATGCCGGATTCGTTCCGAGCTATGCGTCATCATTCAATGCGCAGGCAAATTTGGCGATAGAGGTCAAGACCTTCCGCTTTTTTGTAAATGTAGCAAATTTGGGCCATTTCTGGAACCCGGCCCCACTTTCAATGGTTGCAGGTTATCCGTTCCCTGGGATGCAGGTTCGGATGGGCTTGACTTGGGATTTCTGGAATTAAGCGAGTACTTCGGCCATTTTAGCGCCGATTTGAGCTGGTGAATCCACTACGTGAATACCACACTCACGCATGATGCGTTTTTTAGCTTCTGCAGTGTCATCGGCACCACCAACAATGGCGCCAGCATGACCCATCGTACGGCCTTTAGGAGCGGTCTCGCCAGCGATAAAACCAACAACTGGTTTTGTGCCGTTTTCTTTGATCCAACGGGCAGCAATGGCTTCGAGGTTTCCACCGATTTCACCAATCATGACAATTCCTTTGGTTTCAGGGTCGTTCATAAGCAATTCAACAGCTTCACGAGTGGTGGTTCCGATAATTGGGTCACCACCGATACCGATTGCTGTAGTAATTCCCATTCCGGCTTTTGCCACTTGATCTGCGGCCTCATACGTCAATGTACCTGATTTCGATACAATACCGATGTTTCCTTTTTTGAAAACAAAACCTGGCATAATGCCCACTTTTGCTTCGCCAGCAGTAATGACTCCTGGGCAGTTCGGGCCGATAAGTCGGCAATCAAAGGCTTTGATGTATTCTTTAGCTTTGACCATGTCATTGACTGGAATGCCTTCTGTGATGCACACAATGACTTTAATGCCCGCTTCAGCTGCTTCCATAATAGCATCGGCAGCAAATGCGGGTGGCACAAAAATAATAGAGGTATCTGCTTGGGTGTTTGTAACTGCGTCAACAACAGTATTAAATACCGGGCGATCAAGGTGCTGGCTTCCGCCTTTTCCTGGTGTCACACCACCAACTACATTGGTACCAAATTCAATCATTTGGCTTGCGTGGAAAGTTCCTTCACTACCTGTAAAACCTTGAACGATTACTTTCGAATTTTTGTTGACTAAAACACTCATGAGTTGTTATTTATTTTTGCGTGTCAAAATTACACAATTATTTGGCTTCTACTACCTGCAGTTGAAAATACAATGTCTGATCGGGCCCAATTTTTCCCATACCGTTTTTTCCGTAGGCAAGTTGCGGCGGGCAAATGAGTTGTAATTTCACACCAACTTGTTGATTGACAAGAGCTTCTTGCCATGCGCCAATCGTGTTCATTAATGAAATACCCACAGGTTTTGACTGTGCATCTAATTGCTTTCCATCTAACGATTGAAGGGTGTAACTGACCATTAAACTGTCTTGCAGTCTGATTTTTCGACCTGTACCGACTTTATCGATTTGGAAATACAAGCCACTTTCACTTGCGCTCATGTGCAAGTGGTGTTGCTGCATAAAACGCTTGATTTTATGATTAAACGTTGCTTTTTCTTGTACAGAATACGTACATGCGCACAGCGTGAGCAACACAAAACTAAAAAAGAAAGGTCTCATGGGCGTTCGAGTACAGCCAAATAATGTTCGTCAATGTCATAGGCACGTTTGCACTTGAAGCCAATTTCAGTCGCTACTTGGTGCAAAGTGTCGTAGTCGACATAAAGCCACGGAAAGCTTGGTCCTGCGATTTTTTTATAATGCATCTGGAAATTGAAGTTTCCGTAGTATTCGGAGTTGAGGTCAATCCAAAGTGAGCCATCTTCGTCCTCGTATAAATACTTGACATCGGTTGAATCGGTGATCAGACGGCCGCCGGGTTGTAGCAAGTCGTAACAGTGTTTTAAAAAAGCGGGCAAATTTGCTTTGGTACCAGCTATACCGATGCCATTCATTAGCATCAAAATGCTTGCGTACGTTTTTTGATAATTGAGCTTTTCAAATGCAAGTTGTTGGGCATTGATCCCCATTGCTTTCATGTGTGCCACCGCGCCTGCAGAGGTGTCAATTGCGGTCACTTGGTGGCCGCGGTCTTGTAATTCTAATGCATGGACGCCGGCACCTGCACCGGCGTCAAGTACCGTACCTTTGCAGAGGTCGAGCGCTAGTAGTTCAAGTTCGGGCATTTCGTCGGGGCTTCTAAAAAGCACCTCAATCGGAATGATGTCATCGTCACACAAATCAGATGACACAATAATGTCAAAGGGTTTGCGGTATTTGGCATAATCTAAAATGGCTTGCCCAATTGGGTCTCCGGTGGGTTTGTTCATGGCTTAATATTCAAACTCGTTGTAATCAGATAAGTCGTCGTCGGCGTAGTCGTCGTCGAAATCGGAAAATCCGAATTCGTCTTCGTCTTCTTGTTCAGTGAGTTGACTTTCTTCAAAAAGGTGCTCGTCAAGCAGGTCTTTTGAATCTTCTAATGGAGCAGCACCAATGGCAAGGAGGTGTTGTGCTTCAAAGGGCGCCTCTTTTTCAAATCCAATGAGTTCAATCAAGAAAATCCACATGCGCATGAAATCATAGACCAAAATGAAGCGCTGATCAGGTTCTGTCAGGAAGTCTTTGAGTTGCGCATTTTTCATGACACTTGCGGGTTCATCAATCGCATCGTCATCATATGACATATCGAGCAAAGACAATTCGTGCCCTTTGTCCCAGGAATCGTTGGAAACATAAAAGCTAGCCATTTGATCGCCACTAAAGCCAAAAGCTTGCATAATTGCATGGTAAAAAGCTTCGAAGTCGCTGGTATCGGCTATCAAGATGTCGCGAAAAACTTCTTCGTTTTTATCGCTGTCTAAAAGAACGCGGAATTTGAGGCCCGGCATAAGATTGTTTTGGGGTAAAGATACTGATTAATTGTGCAATGGAGGCTGCTGTTGAACGGTTAGGCCAAGTTCTTGACCGAATCGGATCATTTCAGCCACTGCTTGTTGGTAATCATTTTGAATCTGACCTTCTAAGATGGCATCTTTTAAATGCATTTTAATTTGGCCAATGTGCGCACAAGGCCCCAGTTGAAAGGTTGCCATGATGAGTTCACCACTGACTGGCGGTTGAAAATTGCGGACGCGGTCTTTTTCTTCGACTGCTTTTAGTTTTTCAGAAACCAAATCAAAATTTTGGCGGTAGCGCTTGACTTTAAATTCGTTTTTACTTGTAATATCGGCGTTGCATAATAACATGAGGTCATCGATGTCATCGCCGGCTTCGTGCAATAAGCGTCGAATTGCCGAGTCGGTGACCGAACCCTTGACCAATGCAATTGGTCGTAAATGAAGACGTACCAATTTTTGGACATACTTCATTTTGTGGTCTAGGGGCAATCTTAATTGCTTAAAGATCCGCGGGACCATACGTGCTCCGAGGTCTTCATGGCCATGGAAAGTCCAGCCAACTTGTGGGTCAAAACGTTTGGTTGGGGCTTTTGCGATGTCGTGCAAAAGTGCTGCCCAACGCAACCACAGATTATCTGAATGGAGGGCGAGGTTATCGAGAACTTCGAGTGTATGTAAAAAATTGTCTTTGTGGCTTTTGCCTTGACGTGTTTCGACGCCCTGCAAAGCGATTAATTCTGGAAAAAACTGTCCTAATAAATCGGTGGCTTGCAATAACTTAAATCCACGTGAGGGCTGCTTTGTGCACATGATTTTAGTGAGTTCGTCGCTAATGCGTTCTTGCGAAATAATTTTCAAACGATCGGATTGGGCTTTCATGGCCTCGAGGCATTGCCGCTCGATTTTAAACTCAAAACGGGTCGCAAATCGGACAGCGCGCAACATCCGTAAAGGGTCGTCACTGAAGGTAATGGTGGGGTCAAGCGGTGTGCGGATGCGTCCTTTTTCGAGGTCTTCGATGCCGCCGAACGGATCAATGAGTTGCCCAAATTGATCGGGGTGTAAGGAAATAGCCATCGCATTGATCGTGAAATCTCGGCGCTTCTGGTCGTCTTGCAAACTTCCGTTTTCGGTAAGGGGCTTGCGCGAGTCGGGATGGTAAGATTCTTTGCGTGCGCCAACAAATTCGATGTCGAGGTCTTTGTAGCGAAAATGCGCCGTTCCAAAATTTTTGAATAGATTGACTTTTTTGACACGTAGGGTAGCGGCACAAGCCTGGGCGGCTGCCATGCCATCACCAACCACCAAAATATCGATGTCTTTGCTAGGGTTACCCATGAGTAAATCACGAACCCAGCCGCCAATAACAAAAACCTGCACCTCGTGTTGAGCTGCATACGTTGCGGCAATTTTAAAAATCGGATGGCTAAGTTGAGTAGCGTAATTGACCTCCATGGGTCACAAAGTTACTCAGAAATCCTCATCTTCGTCTTCGTCGTCAAGGAAATCGTCTTCGTCTGGGCGTTTGTAGTTTAAAAGCTCGTCGTCAAGATCGTCATCATCATCGTCGTCAAAATAGCGATTCCCTTTTCCGCTTTTGCGGTAGGCGTCCATTTTTGGCTTTTTATTGCGATTGTCGTCGTCACCGGAGCGTCGCTCTTTGTCTTTGCTTTTTTTGCGTGGTTCGAGCTTTGGAGAATCAAACGAGGGGGAAGAAGAAGCGGGGCTAGGGGCTTTGAAGTCTGCTGGGCGCTCTGTCGGTCGGCTGTCTGATTGTGGCCGCGGACTTGAGAAGGCCGGACGCTGCTGCGGGCGGTTGTCGTTAGCGCGTTGTTCGGCTTCCTTGACCGCAATGCTGCGGCCATTTATAATGTGTCCATCTAATGCTTCGATAGCTTGCTGTGCCTCATCTGCGTTTGGCATTTCAACAAATGCAAAACCGCGAGGTTTGCCCGTTTCACGGTCAGTGGCAACCAAAGCTTTGTTGACAGTTCCGTAGGCTTCAAAGATCTCTTTTAATTGATCGTTTGTGACTCCAAAGTCTAATTTGGCAACAAAAATACTAGTCATAGGTAGTAAAAATCAGCGTTTTTTAGATGAATGTTCATTGTATTACCCTCCGAAATTAGAATAAAAATGAAAACTGTATCACTAGAAATGAAAAAAATCATGCTTTTTGTCGGTAAAATCTGTGGTTTGCCTAATTTTGGGCATGCGTCTCGTACAGCAAATCCCACATCCGCACTATCTGATACAGCTTCATCAGTACAACAATAAGTACATTTTAAGTATTTCGCTTGACGAATACGAGCAATCGTATAAAGTACCTACAGAGCTAATTGCTGACCTTCAGCAATTGACACAATTGATCGATGAAAAATTTTTAACGGAATGCCTGCATCAATTTATGGGAATGCGTACCAGATGGACACACCTATTAAACACCCTTCAATCATGAAAAACCTTCTTCTTTTAAGCATCAGTATTTTACTACTTAGCAATTGCACCGAACCCAGAAAGCCGAAAAAAAATACAGTTCCAAATGTGGCGGTGCGCAAAATAGACGGCCTTAAAATCGCCTATTATTCAAACGATAGCATCAAAAAGTACTTTGCGTTTTTTAAGCGCGAAGAAGCGGCTGCTGAAAAACAACAGAAACGATTTGAGGCTGAAATTGACCGACGCAGCAAGGCATACGAAGACTTCATCGTTCGCAAAGATCAAGAAGCGCGCAGCGGTTTGCTGTCATCAAATGAAATCGCAATGGTCCAGCAAAAAGCACAGCAAATGCAGAACGAAATCATGCAGTTTCAGCAAAAAGAAGGTGCCCGCATCGAAAAAGAGACCCTTAAGTCTTTAGAAGTCATTAATAAAAAAGTAGAAACTTGGGGTAAAAAATACAGCGAGAAACACCATATCGATTTACTTTTAATCCAAGAAAAAGGTGGGCAAATTAATTTTATTGACCCAAGTATGGATGTGACTCAAGAATTCATCAACTACCTCAACGAGAATCAAGAAAAAATCGAAAAAGAACTCAATTAATGCGTCCAGACCCCCGCTTAAAACAACAAAATATTGCAGAGTACTTATTGTACCTCTTTCAACTCGAATCATTGGTTCGGAGTTTGGCACTTGATATCAACCAGATTACACAAAAGGTTCTCGAACCGGCCATTAAAGATCCCTTTCAGTTAAAAGAGCAAGTTCAGTGGTACAGCGCACTTGTCAATGAACTAAAAAACAGAGGACTCGAGAAAGAAGGGCATTGTGAGGAAGTTCAAGAAGTGATGATTGAATTGGTCTATTTACATACGACCTTATTAACAGTGGTCAACGATCAAAAATACAAGACACTTTGTGAACAAGCCGCCGAGGCTCTCAACGAATTTAAAGCAAAATCAAGCATGGCTCAACGCAACGATGTCGAGGTGCTTTTGCACGCCATGTTCATGAAGTTGCAATTGAAAATGCGCGGGCAAGAAATCAGTGCCGAAACGGAAGCTGCGATGGATTTATTGCGCATCCAATTGGCGTATCTTTCGAGGGCTTATCAGCAGCTCAAGAATGGCGATTGGAACGCCCTTCAAAACTAAAGGCCTTCCGGAAAGTCAGCACGCTCAATAAAATCAAGCGCCGTTGCATCGCGTTCATAAATGCGGTGTTCAAGGCCATTCGAGAGCACAATGAATGTAGCCTGAATCTGTCGTTGGTAACGCAATGCCTGATGTAAGGTATCGAGTGTTAATGGCACAGAAGGCGCCTTGCATTCTACAATTAACTCAGGGCTAAAATCACGGTTGTAAATGACCAAATCCCAACGTTTCGTAAAACCCTCAAATTGCAACTGTTTTTCGACTGCGATCCGTTCAATCGGGACCTGTAGTTCTGAAACAAAATAAGCAATAAGGTGCTGTCGGACCCATTCTTCTGGGCTCAAGACTAATTCTTTGCGCCTAACAAGACAGCGCACATAAATGCGATCGTCTTGTTTGCGCAATTGCAACGCAGCTTTAGGTAAATTGAGTGGAACAATCGGATGCATTAGATGCCGGGCAAAAGCAAATGAATGTCTTTGTAATTCAAGTCAAAAACTTTGCCTAAAACTTCATTCGTAAGCACGCCTTTGTACATATAGACTCCGTTTCGGAAACCGGCATGGCTGCGGATGAGGTCTACCAAACCGCCGCGTTCGCCCATTTCGAGTAAAAGTGGTGCAAACGTATTTGAAAGTGCAAACGAGGCCGTACGTGAAACTCGAGAAGCAATGTTTGGTACACAATAATGGGTCACGCCGTGTACTTCAAAAGTGGGGTCGTTGTGATTGGTAATGCGCGAAGTTTCAAAACAACCACCTTGATCAATACTGACATCGACAACCACCGAACCTGGTTTCATTTGTTCGATCATGGTTTCGGTTACGACGCAGGGTGTGCGGCCATAATTGGAACGCAGGGCTCCGATCACGACATCTGCTCTGCGAATGGCTTTGGCCAAAACTTTTGGCTGGATAATAGAAGTATGGATGCGCACGCCAAGATCATTTTGCAAACGACGCAGGCGCGCCAAAGAATTGTCGAAAACCTTGACAGAAGCGCCTAGTCCGAGCGCAGAGCGCGTGGCAAATTCGCCGACGGTTCCGGCACCGATCACGACCACTTCGGTAGGTTGCACGCCGGCAATACCCCCAAGCATGAGGCCTTTTCCGTGCGAAAACGAAGAAAGCAATTCTCCGGCCACCAATATAGAAGTTGTACCAGCAATTTCGCTCATAGTGCGGACAATACTAAAAACACCTTCTTCGTCGCGGGTGTAGTCCCAGGCAATAGCCGTTACTTTTTTAGCGATTAATTTTTGAAGAATTTCTTTGGGCTGAGTCGATAATTGCAAGGCAGAAATGATGCTTTGATTGCCACTCATGAGTTCGACTTCTTCTTCGGAAGGCGGCGCGACTTTTATAATGAGGTCGCATTGGTAAACGCCTTTTCGGTCATATACGATTTGTGCGCCGGCTTCGCTGTATTCGTTGTCTGAGAAATTAGAGCCAATTCCGGCGCTGCTCTCGACAAGCACTTGGTGTCCATTGGCAACCAATAACGAAACCGCTTCTGGCACAAGTGCAACCCGGCGTTCTTGAAACGAAATTTCTTTTGGAATCCCAATCATGAGTTGCCCTTTTTTCTTACGGATTTCCAACATTTCTTCTTTGGGCATGAGGCCTCCTTGTTGGATAAGGGATTGTAATAAGGCAGGATCAGTGATCATGGCACAAGATTAAAGTACGACTTAGGTCAGTTTCAATACGAATATACAGCCAAAAGCATTGCTGTGGAAGTATCGACTGTACATTTTGTGGCCATTCGACAAAGAAATAGGCCAGTTCATCGAAAAGTTCATCGAGTCCGAGTTGTTCAAGATCGCGTTCATTTTCAATGCGGTAGCAGTCTAGGTGATAGATCAAACCGTAGGTTGGCGTATCGTAGGATTGAACAATTGCAAAAGTTGGTGAACCTTCAAAGTGGGGGCAGGCAGCAGTTTCAAGTAAGGCACGGACAAAAGTTGTTTTGCCTGCGCCCATTGGTGCCTCGATAGCCACAAATGCAGGCATTGGCAAGCAATCGAAGAGTTCTTTTGCAATTATAGCATAGGCTTCAGGCGAATCGGCCTTCCATTGCTTAATGACTGCGCGTTCCATCAAAAGGAAGGATTTGTCCGGCATTCCAGTGCAGTAATTCCAATTCTTGTTGGCGAAAACGCGCAAACGTAAAGGCACTTAGCCATTCTCCGGTATTGACATAGCGGGCGTTCTTTAGCGACAAGTCAAGCGGCAGGTGACGGTGTCCGAAAATGTAATAATCATGGTGATGCTTCGCTTCGAGTTCTTGGGCAAAGACATACAACCATTCGTTTTCTTTTCCTTTATAAATGCGGTCTTTTGCGGTGCCACTTTTACGGCTGCTGCCCGAAAAAAAGCGTGCCAATCCAATTCCAAAATTAGGATGCAGACGTGCAAATAACCAAATACACAAGCGACTTCTAAAAAAGGCCTTTAAAAATTTATACTTATAATCACCGGGGCCAAGTCCGTCACCATGATGCACAAAAAAACGTTTGCCTTCTGCGTCAAACACATGTTCGTGTGCATGGAGCTGCACGCCCAATTCTTCTTGAAAGTATTGAAAGGCCCACATGTCGTGGTTTCCTTTAAAAAAATGGATGTCGATTCCTGCGTCGGTGAGTTGGGCAATTTTTGCTTGCAAGCGAACAAATCCCTTTGGTATGACGTGTTTGTATTCAAACCAAAAGTCAAATAAATCGCCAATGATGTAAATGGCTTTTGCATCTGTTGAAACGGTATCGAGCCATTGAATGAGTGCGCGCTCACGTTGCAGACTACTTGCCGCATCTGGCGCACCTAAGTGGATGTCAGATACAAAATACAAGGATGTGCCCGCGCTTGCCATCATTAATGTCCAAAAATACGTTTCAATTCGTTTTCGAGTGCGGCGCCTCTGAGGTTGGTCGCAATCACTTTTCCGTCTTTGTCAATAAGAACCGTAAACGGAATGCTACTGACGCCGTATAATTTAGCGACTTTACTGTTCCAGCCTCCTAAATCGCTCACGTGGTTGGGCCAAATAAGCCCATCTGCTTCAATAGCAGCTTGCCATTTATCTTTGTTTGAATCGAGCGAAACACTTAAGACCGTAAAGCCATCTTTGTGGTAGGTATTGTAGTTTCTGACCACATTTGGGTTTTCGCCACGGCAGGGGCCACACCAAGAGGCCCAAAAGTCAATTAAGACAACTTGCCCTTTGAAATCAGAAAGTTTGAGTTTCTTCTTTCCATCTAGTTTGAATTCTTCAAAATCAGGAACTTGCTTTCCTGGCGCAAACGGATTGGCTGCATAAAGTTCTTCCTTTTTCTTAAGGTAAGCGGCATACATAGTTTGAACGATCGGGCTTTCTGGAAAGGCGGCATTTACTTGCAAAATCAGTTTTTCGTAGCTTGCGAAGTCGGCATCGATTTTGACACCTGTTAGGGGTAAAATTAACGCGGCCGAATTGGCATACATGCCCACAAAACTTTGCAATGCAGTTTGGTATTGTTGAAATTCGCGCGTCATGTATTCATTGATGCGTGCTTCTTGCGAAGGGTCGGCTTTAATTGCGGCAAGTGCCGAATCACTTTTTTGTTGCCATGTACCGGCCAATAATACATACTCGTTCATTTGCCGTGACTCTTCCGAATTGACAATATTGCAATGTTGCAGCAATTGACGTCCGTCAGCGTAGATTTTGATGTCGCTATCTTTGCGCACAACGAGGTGCATATAGGCATTGCCTACACGCAAGAAGTAATAATCAGGGTTGGGTAACAAGCCACTTAATTGAAAATTTCCTTTCGCATCGAGCGCAGCAGAGTAGTAGTTTTTAAAATAAGAACCGTAGCTCTGTGAAATAAATACAGAGTCGGCTCCTGCATTAAAAATGGTGCCACTAACTTTGAAAAAGACTTCGTTTTGGGCAAAAGCGCTAAAGCTTAAGAGGCAGAAAAAGAGCAGACTTTTCATTTGTCGACGAATAGAGATTCAAGTTTTTCTTCGAGTCGGGTTCCTCGGAGGTTGGTGCCAATAATTTTCCCTTCTTTGTTGAGCAATACTGTATAAGGTATCCCGTCAAAACCATAGGTTTGGGGCAAACTCGAGTTCCATCCCTTCAAGTCACTGACATGATTGGGCCAGGTCATTCCCCATGATTGAATGGCGGCTTTCCATTTGGCCGGGTCTTCATCAAGCGAAACACTAAATACAGTCAGGCCTTTATTTTTGTACGTATTGTATAGTTTAATCACATTTGGCATTTCTGCTTTGCACGGCGCACACCACGAAGACCAAAAATCAATGAGTACATACGATCCTTTCAGCGATAAGAGCTTTAAAATACGTCCGCTTGGAGTTGGTAACGCAATTTCGGGCGCGCTGATACTGCCATTATTCATGCTGATGTAATCAAAATAGGCATTTTCTAGTTGGCTGTATTGTTGCTGCATATTTGTCGCAGCAGATTGCCCGGCATAGGTTTTGGCATAGGCATCGGCCATTACTTTAAAGGTGCCTAAGTATTGGTCATTCCAATCCTCAAATCCGGTGGTAGGGATCAGGCTCATGCTCAACAAAATGTTTAACGGGCTCGATGGACTAGCGTTGATCAGTTTCATGCACAAGCCTTCGTATGTTGCTTTGGCATGGCGATAACGCAATTCGATGTCGCGTTGGTCCCATTTGCGGTGATTGCGTTGAATGTCGTTTTGAACCGCTACAAAATCTTGGGTAGCGTCCATGTAGCGTTGGTAGGAAGTCGCCCACTTGACGCCTGTTAATTTAGACTTTGTTTGATAGTCATTTAACTTGCTAGTGATCACGAGGTGGTCGTGGGCTTGCAAAGGGAGGGTGAGCATGCTTCCATTGAGATCGGCAAGTTTGAGGTTATAAATACCTAAACCTGGTAGGTTGGTTTGAAGTTCAAAACTTCCGTCTGATTCAATGGTGGTTTGTGCGACCGTAATAACTCCTTTGTCGCTCGGAGCTTCTAAAATAAGGTCTAGTCCGCCAGCACCTTTTATGGTGCCGCTAATAGAGGCATTGTTCTCGAGGCCAGCTTGTTCGCTAGGGCTTAAATTAGAGGTGCTTTTCCAATAAACAAGCCCGGCAACAAGGCCAAGGGCAAGTACCCAAAAAAGTGGTTTTTTTAGCCAGGTTTTCATGCTTCAAGTTGTTGTCGTAGCAAGCCGTTTGCTGCTTTTGGGTCGGCTTTTCCACCAGAAACTTTCATGAGTTGCCCCATTAAAAAACCGATGAGTTGTTTTTCACCATTGCGGTAACGTGCTACCTCTGCTGGATTGGCAGCGATTACTTGAGCAATAAAGCCCTCAATGACGGATGAGTCAGAACTTTGAATGAGGTTGAGTCGTTCGGCAATTTGCAACGGGCTTTCTTGACTTTCAAAAAGTGCCGGAAAGATGCGTTGTGATGCAATGGAATTGGAGACTTTGCCTTCTTCGATAAGTGCAATCAGTTGGGCTATGCGTTCAGGGACAATCGGAAAATCTTCGATTTCAAGCCCGAATTCGTTCAAGTGCGATTTGATGTCGCCCATGAGCCAATTGGCTGCTGCTTTGTAATTAGTAGTGTGAGCTACCAGCGCTTCATAATACAATGCGATTCCTTTTTGATCGGTAATATTGTAGGCATCGTAGCTAGAAAGACCGAACTCGTTGGTATAGCGCTCAAACAAAACACGTGGCAAGGCTGGCATCTCAGCTGCAACGCGCTCGATGTGTGCTTTTGTAACTGTAATTGGCGGTAAATCGGGTTCTGGGAAATAACGGTAGTCGTTGGCCGCTTCTTTACTTCGCATGGCAATGGTGCTGCCTTTAAGCGCATCAAATGCCCGTGTTTCTTGGCGTAAGTTTCCGCCAGCCTCTAAGGTTTCGATCTGTCGGATAATTTCAAATTCGATGGCTCGTTGCACATTGCGAATCGAGTTCATATTCTTGACTTCGACTTTGGTACCGAATTCAGAGACGCCTTTTAAACGCACCGAAATATTGGCATCGCATCGCAACGAACCTTCTTCCATGTTGCCGTCACAAATGTCGAGGTAGCGAACGAGTTTACGCACTTCGGTGAGGTAATTGTAAGCTTCTTGCGAAGAACGAATATCTGGTTCAGACACGATTTCGAGTAAGGGCGTGCCGGCGCGATTGAGGTCAACTAAGGTATCGTATACATCGACATCGTGGATGCTTTTTCCGGCATCTTCTTCCATGTGAATGCGTGTGAGGCCAATGGCTTTTTCAGAACCGTCTTCGGTACGAATGAGGATGTGGCCACCAGTACAAATTGGCGTGGTATCTTGGGTAATTTGGTAGCCTTTAGGCAAATCGGGATAAAAATAATTTTTACGTGCAAAATGTTGCTGTGGTGCAATGGTACAATCACAGGCCAATCCTAAACGGATCGCAAATTCAATGGTTTGGCGGTTCATGACCGGCAAGGTGCCTGGATGCCCTAATGTAATGACACTCACATTGGTGTTGGGTGCCGAACCATATTCGTTGAGGTCGTTTGAGTAGGCCTTGGTTTTGGTCAGTAATTGGGTATGGACTTCAAGTCCAATGACCACTTCGTATTTATCGCGAATGCTAGCTTCCATCGGTTAGATGCGTGAAATAAGTTCTTTCATGATTTGCGTCATTTTGGGCTCTTGGCGGCTTGCCACCTCGATGACATCTTGTACACTGACTTTTTTGATTTTGCCCGGCACACCGAGGTCAGTAATGATTGAAATGGCAAAACACGGAATGCTCATATGGCGCGCTACAATGACCTCGGGCACGGTCGACATCCCAACGGCGTCGGCACCAATGGCACGAACATATTTATATTCAGAAGGCGTCTCGAGGGTCGGACCAGTAAGTCCGGCATAACATCCGACGGAAACATGGATCGATAATTCGTTTGCGATTTTTTGCGCCAAGGCAATCATGTGTTCGTCGTAGGGGTCAGACATATCAGGAAAACGTGGGCCGAGTTCGTCGAAATTTTTTCCGATCAATGGGTTTCCGGGAAATAAGTTAATGTGGTCATTCATGATCATGATTTCACCCACTTCGAAGTCAGGATTGACGCCACCAGATGCATTGCTCACAAACAAGCGTTCGATGCCTAATAGTTTCATGACACGCACCGGAAAGGTAACTTGCTGCAAGCTGTAGCCTTCATAGTAATGAAAACGTCCTTGCATCGCTACGACTTGTTTGCCGCCGAGGTACCCAAAAATGAGTTTTCCAGAATGGCTTTCTACGGTAGAAACCGGAAAGTTTGGAATGTTTTCGTAGCTAATTTCGTCTACAATTTCAATTTCTTTGACCAAGCCACCGAGTCCTGTACCTAAGATGATTCCGATACTTGGTTGAATGCGTGTGTGTGCTTGAATGTAGGCTGTGCTTTCTTTAAATGGTGTTAACATAGCGGTCTAATAATGTATTAATGGCTGCTTCGTCAGTCCAGTGGATTGAAATCGGGAGGACCTGCCAAGGATAATTTTGCAAGTCGTGCGCACTCAATAAAGGCGCAATTTTTACCCAATCTTTTTCTGTGGTAACAATCGCCGGTTGCTTAGGTGCAAAGGTATCAAAAAATCTGTGAATGTCTTGGAGCTCTTGCTGCGTAAATGCATGGTGATCGGGGAATTGTTTCAAGTGCAATTCGATGCTTGGGTCGAAAAACGGAAGGATCCGATCTGGACTCGCTATCCCGCTCACAATAATCACGCACTTTGGTTCGTGGATCGCTTTTCCTTTTTGGAGAAGTTGTGCACGATGAACCGAACTAAAAAAAAACGGTTTTTTGTAAGGCGAAAGTGCTTTTTCCCAATGACTTTGATTTATTTTTTCTTGTTTTGGACTATTGCTTACCACCAAGATATCGGCACGCTTGACTCCTGAGCGCCATTCGCGCAAACGTCCCATTGGGAATGGAAAATCACTAAAAAATGGGGAATCGTAGCGGGTCAGAAGTAGCGACAATCCGGGTTTGACCCAGCGGTGCTGAAAGGCATCGTCAAGTAGTAAAAGTGCCGTCGGATCTTTTTGACGAAGGTAGCGAACGCCTTCGCGTCTATTTTCAGAAACAACCATTGTTATTTGCTCGCCAAAACGTTGCTTGAGCATGAGCGCTTCATCGCCAACTTCTGAAGCCAAATCGTTTGGAGAAACTTCGCGCAAACCTTTGCTTTTGCGTCCGTAGCCGCGACTTAGTACATGAACTGGATGCTGCGTTTTGTAGCGCTCAATTAGGTAGGCGACATGTGGCGATTTGCCCGTGCCTCCCACACTTAAATTACCGACGGAAATGGATTTTCCAGAAATGATTTCAGAAGGAAACAACTGGTAATCAAAGCACCAATTGCGCAGCGCTAGAATGCTCCCATAAAGAATCGAAAACGGAAAAAGAAGCCACTTGAGCATGCACTATTGAACGTGGTAATCTGAAAACGATTGCTCATCGGCGTAATAATAGATGCGCAGAATAGCGGTGTCGTTTAAGAAATCAATTTTACCCACCTCGACGCGGTTAATCACAAGGCCTGTGCGATCTTCTAAATCTGCTTTCATGGCCTCGTAGAATTCTGGTTTAATGAGGTCGATGCGCTCGTAGGTAATTGTTTTGCGCGTTTCGTGCTTCATTAACCACAGGTTTTCTAAAATAAAGGTGAGCGCAATGACCGATAAATTAATAACCGCTACTTCAGAAATACTCAATTGATTAGAAGCTAAAGCGTTTACCACACTGATGCCAATCACCATGAACAAATAAGTCATTTCCTTGATTTCGATGGCGTCAGTACGGTAGCGAATGATGCCAAAAATGGCGAACAAACCAAGACCCATTCCGGTGTCAATGTCCATCTGCATGAGTCCAAAACACAAGAAAAAGGTGATTGTACCAATGAGGTAGTAGGTAAATAAGTAATCTTTCCGTTTGGTTTTGCTGTAATACAAAAAGCGAATCAGAATGGTCAAGAAAAGTAAATTAATTCCCAAACGAATGAGTAAGGTATAGAAGTCGTCTGAAAACCAAGTGATGGTATTGGTTGTAAGTGCTTTTTTTAAAGGCAGAAAAAATAAGTCAAATGCTAGCATGGTTGATTTTATTTAGGAATAGGAGCTTCTTTTTGAAGCGGTTAAATTTAAGTTTTTCTTTGCCATAAATTTCGACTGAGCCAATACAGTATTTGGAAAGTCGGTACGGCCGAATGCGTTCAGCCTTCATGAGTCGGTAAAATGGCGAGTTGCGGTCGAGTTGCTCTTGTTTCAATTCTGCAATGACCAATTGCTTGAAGTCACGACGCACGCCTTCCATATGAAAACTGATATTGAAATCGAGTGTGAGGCGTTCTTTTGAGGTTTTGGAAACCAGTGTGATGCGCTGAAAGGCATTCCACATCGTTGGGACAAGTTGCTGGTCGTTTTGAAGTTGGCGCTTTAAAAAATCACGTTCTTTTTCGTTCTGAATTTCATTGAAATCGGCCGTTAAAATGCGTCGCTTGTCGGTTCTGCCTTTTACCTTATGCTTGATCTCAAGAAAGTAAATATTGGATTCGACATACTTGCGAACCCTTACCTTAAAACGATCGCCTTTTCCGTTGTGATGGTCTTTAAAAAAGGAAAAATCTGAATCGTCAAAATACAAACTTTCATAGTGCGGAAGCATGGTGCCTTCAACCTTCAACGCGCGGTAATCGGCAGAAAGTAGGGGCATAAATCGTAGAAGGTCGTCTTGGCGAAATGCAAATTTGGTGTCCACACGATTCATGAGATTGACATCTGCCATTTCTCTTAGATCAATCGGATCAAACAAACCTACCTGCGTTTCGATATTACTCATGCTTTCTAGTCAAAGATAAAAAAAGTATTTCTCTTTGATTAAATTTGTATTATGAACAAAAAAATACTCCTTCTAGGTGCGGGCGAACTCGGGAAAGAATTCGTGATTGCTTGTCAACGCTATGGGCAACACGTTGTTGCCGTTGATAGCTACCCCAACGCACCTGCGATGCAAGTGGCCGACCAATTTGAAGTCATTAATATGTTAGACGGCGAAGCGCTCGATCGGGTTGTAGCCAAACACCAGCCAGACATTATAGTCCCTGAAATTGAAGCCATTCGGACCGAGCGATTTTATGCGTACGAGGCTCAAGGAATTCAAGTGGTACCAAGTGCGAAAGCGGCTAATTTCACGATGAATCGCAAAGCCATTCGCGATTTAGCAGCAAAAGAAGTGGGAGTCCGAACGGCTACCTATCGCTATGCCACCACGTTCGAGGAATTGAAAGCAGGGGTTGAAGTGTGTGGCATGCCTTGTGTCGTGAAGCCCTTGATGTCGAGTTCAGGGAAAGGCCAGTCGGTCATCAAAACAGCAGCAGACATCGAAAAAGCTTGGAATTATGCAATGGAAGGTTCACGAGGTGACTTGAAAGAAGTGATTGTAGAAGGCTTTATTGATTTTGACTACGAGATTACCTTATTAACCGTTACTCAACAGCAAGGCCCAACCTTGTTTTGCCCACCAATTGGCCACCGACAAGAGCGCGGTGATTACCAAGAAAGTTGGCAACCGATGCCCATGGATGCTGCGCATTTGGCTGAGGCGCAAGACATGGCCGCATGCGTAACAGAAGCCCTTGGTGGTGCCGGAATTTGGGGTGTTGAGTTTTTTATAACTAAAGAAGGCGCTTATTTTTCTGAATTATCGCCACGTCCACATGACACCGGAATGGTGACCCTTTCTGGAACACAAAATTTAAGTGAGTTTGAATTGCATGCCCGCGCCGTTCTTGGTTTGCCGATTCCTGAAATTCGCCTTGAACATGCAGGTGCCAGTGCTGTGGTATTGGCAGCGCATCAATCAGAAACGGCTCCAACCTACGACGGTCTGAATGAAGTGTTGGCAGATCCGTTTGCAGAAGTTCGTATTTTTGGAAAGCCGAATACCCGACCTTATCGTCGAATGGCCGTCGTATTAACCTATGGTGCCCAGCCGGTGGCCGCACTTGTCGAACGTGCGAAGGCACATGCTAAACACATCAAATTATCATGAAAAAGTTACTTTTTATTGCACTCCTTTTTCCGTTCATGTCTCGGGCAATGGAGCTCGTTTATTCGCTAAAAATGCCGCAACCAAGTAGCCATTACTTTGAAGTAAGCATCGATGTGAAAAATGCAACTGCGGCTGAAATCGAATTTAAAATGCCCGTCTGGACGCCCGGTTCATATTTGGTACGCGAATTTTCCAAAAACCTCAATCAAGTAAGTGCACTTGACAAAGCAGGAAAGCCACTTCAAGTCGTCAAGAAAAGTAAAAACGCATGGCTTGTTCAGGCAAAGGGGGCTAGCGAATTTACCGTCAGTTATGAGGTTTATGCGGCCGAACTTTCGGTCCGAACGCCTTTTTTAGATGAAACGCATGGGTTTGTGGCAGGTGCAGGCGTTTTTATGTATTCAGAGGCCTCTAAAAATCAAAAAGGCGCACTTAAAATCTATCCACATGCTAGTTTTTCTACCATTTCTACAGCCTTAGCGCCAGCAGATTATAAATCTGTACCGGGTTGCTATACCTATATTTTTTCGAACTATGATCAATTGGTCGATAGTCCTATTGAAATTGGAAATCAACGGGTTTTCGAATTCATGGCTGCAGGCGTGCGCCATACGGTAGCAATGTACGGCGAAGCCAATTACAATGTAACGCAGTTGCAAAAAGATATGGCAAAAGTTGTCGAGACCGAAACAGCAATATTTGGCACGAACCCCAATCAAAACTATACGTTTATCATTCACAATGTTGTCCATGGGCAAGGTGGGTTAGAACACCTGAACTCGTGTGTGTTGAGCGTGAATCGTTGGTCTTATGCGGGTTCAGAATACCTTGGTTTTATCAATTTGGTCGCCCATGAGTATTTTCATCTTTGGAATGTCAAGCGTATTCGCCCAATTGAGTTAGGGCCGTTTAACTACGATCAAGAGTGTTATACATCGTTGCTTTGGGTCATGGAAGGCATCACCTCTTACTATGACGAATTGGTTTTGTTGCGTTCAGGATTTTATACGAAAGCACAGTTTATTTCCAAATTACAATCGCAAATTAATTATGTAGAAGGCACTCCTGGTTCGCGCGTTCAGCCTGTCGCTCATGCCAGTTTCGACGCCTGGATTAAAGCGTATCGCCCTAACGAAAACAGCAGCAATACCACCATGACGTATTATTCGAGAGGCGCCGTTTTGGGCGCCGTTTTGGATGCTTACATCATTCAGAAAAAAGGCGGAAAACAAGGCTTAGATCAGTTCCTAAAAAGCCTATACGATACCTATGCCGTCAACCTCGGACGCGGCTTTACTGAAGAAGAATTTGCAACGGCGCTTTCAGAATTTCTCGGCGAAGAGATGCAGCCATTTTTAGATGCCTATGTGAATGGAACACAAGTTATTCCGTACGCAACGTACCTTGGGCCTGTCGGTATTGAAGTGAAAGATTTAACTACTGAATCACCAAGTATTGGTGCTTCTTTTTCAGACGAAGGTGGGATTGTTGTTGTCAAGTCTGTAAGACGAGGTTCGGCCGCCGAATTAGCCGGTTTAAGTGTAGGCGACGAGGTTCTTGCTTGTAATGGCTATCGTGTGCACAAGGCCATGTTAGAAAGCATGTTAAATAGCTTGGCTAAAGGCGAAAGCACCGAATTAGTGGTGGCTCGTGAAGAAAAAATCCGAAGCATCGATTTTAAAATGACAAGCTACTCCAAACCTCAATTTAGTTTGGCACCATCTGGGCAACACGAAGCACTTTACAATTATTGGTTGCGTTAATTGATGGATGTTCACATTGAAGCAGGCTGGAAGTCGGTGTTAGCCGAAGAATTCGCGGCACCTTTTTTTGCCGAACTTACACAAAAAGTAAAGCAGGCTTATGCAGCAGGCCCTGTTTATCCCAAAAAATCTGAACTTTTTGCTGCTTTCGATCAGTGCCCGTTTGCCCAAGTTAAAGTGGTGATATTAGGGCAAGATCCGTATCCAACAAAAGGCCATGCGCATGGCCTATGTTTTTCCGTCAATCCAGAGGTTCGGCCTTTGCCTAAAAGTCTTCAAAACATTTTTAAAGAACTTCAATCCGATCTTCAAATTCCTGCTCCTGAAACTGGCGATTTACGTCATTGGGCTAACCAAGGTGTTTTATTATTGAACACGTATTTAAGTGTCGAGGAAGGAAAGCCAGAAAGCCACAAACATCTTGGTTGGGAACGTTTTACAGATGCAGTTATTTCGAAAGTCAGTACGCAAAAGGAAGCGCTTGTTTTTATACTTTGGGGTTCGAAAGCGCACGCAAAAGAAGCGCTTATTGACCCTACTAAACACTTGATTTTAAAGGCTGTACATCCTTCGCCGCTTTCGGCTCATCGCGGGTTTTTTGGATGTCGGCATTTCAGCCTTGCAAATGCGTATTTGAAGGCCAATGGCTTAAAAGAAATTCATTGGGATTCACTACCTTTGTAGGTATGATTCAAAACGACTTATTTTTACGCGCACATCGAGGCGAAACCATCGAACGCTACCCGGTGTGGCTGATGCGTCAGGCGGGGCGAATTTTGCCCGAATACCGGGCCGTTCGTGCCAAACTTTCAGGCTTTAAAGAGCTTGTTGAAACACCTGAATTCGCAACAGAAGTCAGCATCCAACCGGTCGATTTATTAGGGGTCGATGCCGCCATTATTTTTTCTGATATTTTGGTGGTCCCAGAAGCGATGGGTTTACCCTATCAAATGATCGAACAAAAAGGTCCATGGTTCGAACATACCATCCGTTCTGCCCAAGACATGGCGCGTCTTGACCAACACATCGATGTCAACGATCGTTTGTGGTACGTTTTAGAAGCACTTAAACAAACAAAAGCGGCACTAAATGGCCGCGTGCCACTTATTGGTTTTGCAGGCGCTCCCTGGACAATCTTTTGTTATATGGTCGAAGGAAAAGGCTCCAAAACCTTTAGCGAATCGCGCAAATTATTGTACACGCAGCCCGAATTAGCGCACCAATTGTTGCAACAAATTACGGACGTAACCATCGCCTATTTAAAAGCGCAAGTCGAAGCAGGTGCCGATGCGCTACAATTATTTGACTCATGGGCAGGTATTTTAGGAGACGCCCAATATGCCACATTTGCCACTCATTACATTCGCCAAATTTGTGCTGCTTTTCCTGACACACCTTTGACAGTGTTTTCAAAAGGAGCCATCGGTTCTTTGCCTGATTTAGCCCAATTGCCCTGTACAACACTTGGCCTTGATTGGAACATGTCTGTTGAACTGGCACGAACTTTGGTTCAAGAAAGCAAAACCTTACAAGGCAATTTAGACCCTTGCGTACTCTATGGATCAGACGCCACGATTGAAGCAGAAACCAAAAAAATGCTGAAATCCTTTAAAAGTCAAAGACATATTGTAAATTTGGGTCACGGGGTTTACCCCGACGTTGATCCTGAAAAGGTCAAAGTATTCATCAATACCGTGAAAAACTATGAAATTTAACTTCCATCTAACGCCTACATTAGCCCTGACACTTGTCTTGGTTTTGACCAGCACCTTGAGTTTTGCTCAAAAGGGTAAAAAAACAAACGAAAAAGAAGTCGTAAATGTCACTTTTGAAGGCGCTTCTGACGAAATCACAGAATTAAACGCCATCAGTGTCGCTGGTAAAGGAATTAGTTCACCCACAGAACTTCGTGCCGATTTGTTTTCAAAATCAGCCACTGGTGATGTCGGTATCCCGACAAATATTTACGGTAAAGAAGAACCGACTACAGAAAATGGCGGCAATGTTTATGCCGGTATTGTAGCCTACAAGCCTGGTAAACAAGCGGGCGAGCGCTCTTACATTACCATCCAACTGATGCAAGGTAAAGAGCCAGTTACGCTAAAAAAAGGACTTACTTATTGCATTGAGTTTTCGGTTTCTTTAGGAGAGTCTTCAAAATTTGCGTGCAACAATCTAGGCGCATATTTTTCAAAAGACAATCCAGGATCTGGTGACCCAGGTGCCATTTACATGGCCGGTGACCACGTCGTAAAGTCACAAGTAAACAAAGTATACAATGGTTTCTTTGGTTGGGAAAAGGTGTGCAATACCTATACCGCAAAGGGTGACGAAAAATACATCACAATCGGAAACTTTGACCGCAACGAAACAACCAAGTTTGAAGCGGTTAAAAAACCGAAAGACGCAGAAGCGGACCCGTTAACACATGCTTACTATTACATCGATAACATCATTGTCCGTTTAATCGACAATCCGTCTGAGTGTGCCTGTTACAATGCACGTCCACCAAAAATCGAAGATTCTTTTAGCTCATTGGTTTTTGACAAAACTCCTGAGATCAATGACAAAATGACAATCGAGAAAAAAATCGCAGCGCAAACCATTTATTTCCGTGCAGGAAAGGCATCGCTCACCGAAAATGCGCGCGTCAATCTCGACTTTATCATTGCACAAATGAATGCCAATCCGGCCATGAAAATTGAAATCGAAGGTCACAACGACGGTTTAGAAATTAAAGCCGGAGAAGAGAACCCCGATTACCAAGACATGGACCGCAAGCGGGTTGCTGCTGCTGTAAAATACCTTACCACTAATGGTATTACTGAAGATCGCATCGTTAAATCGTACAAAAGCAATACAGTAGCAAGTTCTGAAATTGGAGAAGATGACGAGCAAGACGTGAAAGACGCCAAAAGCCGACGCGTTGAGTTCCGAGTGAAACTCTAAAAAAAAAAACAGCCACATTTAAAAGCCATCTTTCGAGATGGCTTTTTTTTAATCGGTATTTTTTAAAAAGGGATAGAGGCGTTGGGTAGGAAGCCCCATGACATTTGTATAGGAACCATGTAATTCAATGACCGCAACATGTCCAATCCAGTCCTGAACCCCGTAAGAACCCGCCTTGTCAAACGGCTTGAAATTTTCAATGTAATAGTGCAGGTCTTCATCTTGTAGTTCCTGAAAACGTACTTGCGTACAATCGACAAGTTGGTGCTGGTGCTTCTGGCCTTGAATCCACACACCGGTATACACTTCGTGAGTCTGACCAGCTAGTTTTTTTAGCATTGAAAATGCATCTTGGGCCGAAGTTGGCTTTCCTAGTACTTCGCCCTTTAAATACACAATGGTGTCGGCACAAATTAAGGTTTCGTCGGGCTCGAGTTGTGGCAGAATCGCCTCAGCTTTCTGCTTGCAAATTGCAAGGACGATTTCTTCAGGCCCTAAATCTGGATCCACATATTCATCGCAATCGGCCGTCAGAACTCGAAATTCAAGCCCCATAGCGGCTAACAATTCTTTGCGGCGTGGTGAAGCCGAACCAAGTACCAGTTTCATCTTAGAAAAATAAACATGTCAACCCTACGAGAATTCCCCATTTAATAGTTGGAGCCACGAATTTGAGCACCTTTTCAGGTTGTTTTTTGTAGGCTACCAATAGGCTTGCAAAAATTACTGACAGTCCACCTAAACAAATACGGCCATAGACGCTTGGTATTTCAAAATCTGAAATGCCAATGAGTACAAGAAATAACAAGGCCGGAATTTGCAGCAAAATTAAGGCGAGCCATCCGGTTTTATCCACACCAATTTTTCGCGGAATGGTGTTGGCTTGCATAGCCGTATCACCTGGCATGTCTTGAATATCTTTGATTAATTCTCGACTAAGTGTCACAAAGAAGGCACAAACAGCCATGTAATGCACAAAGCGGTAATCGAGGTACGTTGACCACGTTTCGGCATGAAATGGAGAATAGGGGAGGCTGCTTTCATTGAGTACCTGAAGATACCAAGTTGGAAGTAACAAGACCAAAGCAGGTAAAAGTGCAATGACCACATTACCGAGAAGCAATTTGCGTTTCCACGACACACTGTAAAACCACAAGAGGTTAATGCTCAAGAGGTGCACGAAAAGAAACACCAAACTTTCATATTTTATTGACAAATAAAGGGCAATCAAAACGGCAAGTGCATTTAACGACCAATGCAATAATATTGCCCAACGCTTTTTTAAATAGCGTTCGAGCACAATGCCTTCAGGGTGGTTAATGCGGTCTGCCTTGAGGTCAAAATAATCATTAATAACAAAACCCGCAGCGGCAATAATTAATGTGGAAAAGAGCAGAAGTATGAAATCGACGTACTGAAAATCGATGACAACGGAAGGGTTTGCACAATATAAGTTGAACACCACACCAATCATGCTCAGTTTGATGACAACCAAGCTCGAAAAACGAATCAATTTTAAAAATGGAATCATGGCAAAATACGGTAACTGGTTCGACGATTGCGTTGATGTGCTTTATCTTGAGCAGCAGGACTTAATTTTGAAATTTCGGCATCCGTGACCATCGGTTGGCTCGATCCATACCCTTTATAGCTCAGTCTTGTGGACGCAACACCTTCTTGGATTAGAAAATCCTGAACCGCTTTTGCACGTTGTTCGGATAGGACTTGATTGGCTTTCGCGTCGCCGCGGCTGTCGGTGTGCCCTCCAATTTCGATGCGTAATTTTGGATGCGTATTGAGGTAGTTCGCCAACTGTTTTAATTCGACAACTGATTGTGATCGCAAGGTCGCTTTATTGAGGTCAAAAAACACATTGCTCAAGATGTTTTCTTCTTGCGAAAGCTCTGGATTGAGCGGCATATTGAGGTGGTAACTTTGTGCATTTTCGCTCAGCGTCATGTTAAAATTCAAACTAAACGGTAAATAACCCGGATGCGAAACAAGCACAGCATAGTCTTTATTTAATGGCAAAGGCAGTGTGATTTTTCCGTCAAAGGCATCTGCATTGCCATTGAAAATTGTTTTTCCACTTTCTAAATCGGTCAATTGAAGTTGAGCCGGAAGTGCTTTTTTAGTCTGGGCATCAAAAGCGAAGCCTTCAAAATAATACGTTTTAACAGGTTGTACTTCTTGTGGAAGTTTGAACCAATAAATATCAAGTGCGCCATAGCCACCTTTGCGGTCTGAGGCAAAAAATGCGATGTCGCCTTCTGCAGAAACCAGTAATGAATTTTCATCATAAAGGGTATTGATTGGGTAGCCTAAATTTTCAGGTTTACTCCAATTTCCTTTCTCGTCAAGACGCGTTACAAACAAATCAGACCCACCTAAACCAATGTGCCCGCGTGAAGCAAAGTATAAGGTTTTACCATCCGGATGGATTTGCACGGATTCTTCATTTTGGTCGGTATTAATGTAGTTTGGTAGGGCAACGGCGGCACTCCATTTTCCGTTATCTTGTAGGTGCGATACATAAATGTCTGAATTTCCGCGGCCTTCACGTCCGCGGATGGCACGAATAAAATAGAGTGTTTTGCCATCAGCACTAATTGAAGGTTGGGTTTCCCAATTCGAGGTATTCACGTCGCCGGGTAAATTCACCGGATTGCTCCAAGATTTGCCATTCTTGAAGGTGTAAAACAAATCGCAGCTCCCTTTCCCTTGGCGATTTCCACCATAATTCACACCCGAAGGGTCGGTGCAGGCGACAAAGATAAGTTTGCGTCCGTCACCTGAAATGGTAGGGGCTCCTTCATTCCAAGGGGTGTTGATGTTTCCCGGCATCGGTTTGGCCAAGAACCATTCTTGATGCACGGTGTCGCGCAACGAAACGTAAAAATCTTCTTGTTCGTCATTGCTTGTTGGCAGTCTTCTTGTAAATAAGAGTTGCTGCGCATCAACGGTAAGGGTCGGGTAATATTCCGGATAGGTGGTATTGACGCCGGGGCCGGCATTGATGGGTTCGAAAGGTTTCGGATGTGCCATTGACTCAATCGAAAAGTCTGCACAGGCCTTCATTTTGTAGGCTAAATTGATCAGGTTTTCTTTTGCGTTTGGGTTGCTCAGAAAAATCGACAGTGTAGCTTTGGCACCTTTGTAATCGCCATAAGCCATTTGACATGCCGCCAGGTAATAGTACGTGCTACCGCTAACGCTGTGTTGTGGGTCAATTTGAATGGCACGCTGGTAATGGATGGCAGCAGCCTGATACTGACGCTTGTATTCTAGAAATTCGGCACTCATGAGGTGCGCCTCCCAGAAATTCGAATCGCGTTCGAGTGCTTTATTGAGTAACGTTAATCCGGCATCAAAATTTTTGGCACCAGTCAGTGGATTGCGCTCGATATCGGGTGCTTTTTGTGCTTCTTCAAAATACTTGATGGCTTTTTTATTGCTTGTAGAGTAAGGAAACTGTGCGTGCGTGCACGCGCAAAAAACAAACTGGATGCACAAGAAAAAGAGGAGTGTTGACCTCATGGAATTTGCATGTATTTATGCGTCTGTAACGAGATTCTCCACTTTTTGTTGCGTTTGATGTAGTCAACAATTTCTGGCAAAAAACGTGCGCGTTTCTCCCACTCGGGTTGCAAGTACAAGCGGCAGTTGCGATTTACTTTTGCGGCATGCATTTCGGCCCATTCCAAATCCGACGGATGGCTTATGACTATTTTGAGTTCGTTGGCAAGTTGGTAGGCTTCATCAATAGGAGCCTTGAATTTTTTTGGTGAAAAACAGTACCAATCGATTTTTCCTTGAAGCGGATGAACACCCGCACTTTCCATCGCAATTTCCATTCCTTCAGCATGCAAGGCCTCGCAAAGAGCATGTAAATTGTGCATGGTTGGTTCTCCTCCGGTGATAACTACAAAATCGGCTCCGCTTGCATGAATGGCGGCAAGTAACGCATCGATCGTCAGATATTGTTCGGGCACGATTGTCCAACTTTCTTTGACATCGCACCACACACAACCCACATCGCAACCGGCAAGACGAATAAAGTAAGCCGCTCTTCCACTATATGTTCCTTCACCTTGGAGGGTGAAGAAATGTTCCATTACTGGGTATTTTATTGCTGTTTCCACTTTGTAAAGTTACCTAAAATGTTATATTTGTTAGATAGACCTCTAATATATGAAACGACTACTACTTGGCTTCAGCTTCCTCATTTCTGGGATCGTAAGTGCGCAACAGATTGGCAATAGCAATCTTGAATCTTGGGATAACCTTGGTTCGAATCAAGAAGAACCCACAAATTGGAACGGATTTAAATCCGCGACCGGTAGTTTTTCAGGTTTTGGTTCACAGCAAATCGAACGCTCAAGTAGCATACGTGCAGGCGCTTCCGGAACCTATTGCGCACGTATTTGGTCAAAAAGCACGTTGGGTGTAATGGCCAATGGTGTCATGACAAGCGGTCGCATGAATATGGGGAGTTCTTCCTTGAGCAGTGCCAGTAACTACAATTTTTCGCAAATTGACGATGCCAACTTTTCAGAAGCATTAACCACAGCGCCTGACTCGTTGGTCTTTTGGGCAAAATACACCGCAGCCAGTTCCGAGCAAGCCGGAGCCCATGCCGTCATCCACGATCAATATGCGGCCCATGATCCGGTCGATGCAGCCACACAGCCATATGTTGTAGCCGATGCCGACATCAATTATAGTCCGACTAATGGCGCTTGGAAGCGTTTTTCAGTTCCTTTTGTTTACACTGTAACTACAGGTTTAAGTCCGAAATTTATTTTACTGACCTTCTCGACAAACCACATTCCTGGTGGCGGAGCGGCCAATGATGAAGTACTTATCGATGATGTCCAATTGATATACAATTCAGTCTCGTCGATTGATGAAGTCAATTCACCGATATCTGTGAGTGTATCGGATTTGGAAGGATTGCAACTATCAGGACTTGCGCCAAGCACTCAAATCCATATTTACGAAACATCGGGCCAGCTTGTGCAAGAGGGTAGCGCTGCCAAATTAGAAGGAAGTCACTTAAAGACAGGGTTCTATTTGGTTCAAATTGAACAAAAAAGTTTTAAAATTTACGTGCCTTAAGCACTTGTTAAGAGGTGGTAACGCAAGCAATTTAATGCGCTTAACACCGTCATGTCAAGGTTGCGCCCGCGGTCATCGCCAAAGTAAAAACGCTTGGCGAAGCTGCCATTTGGTCCTGCCAATCCTATCCAAACCAAGCCAACAGGTTTGTCTGGGCTGCCGCCACTTGGGCCAGCCACTCCGGTTGTTGCTAAACAATAATCGACGCCCAATAATTCTCGTCCATTTTCGGCCATCTGAAGGGCCACTTCTTCACTGACGGCGCCATGTTTTTGAAGCAAATTGCCATCAATTTTGGCCACTTTTTGTTTGAGTTCGTTTGAATAAGTAAGCAAAGCGCCTTGGTAATAAGCCGAGGCCCCAGGTACGCGTGCAATGGCGCTCGCCAATAAGCCTGCAGTACAACTTTCTACTGTACCGATACTTGCGTGTTTCTCTAGGAGTTGCTTTCCGACTATTTCTTCGAGACGCTCGGTACCATAGCCATAAAAAGCTTCAGGAATTGCTGCTTTTAACTCGTTGAAATACGATTCGATTTGAGCACGATCTTCTGGGCCTTTCTTGGAAGTAATGCGCAATTTAACGGCGCCTGGCGAGGGCAAATAAGCCAAGCCAAAACCGGCGCTTCGGATGCGGTTTTCCCAATCAGCAAAGCGATCGGCCAAAAAGGATTCGCCAATTCCTTGGGTAAGCCCTGTGAGTTGAAATAATGCGTTCATTTGAAACCGTGCTTGAAGCGCTGGAAAAGCTTCTTCGAGCATGATGGTTTTCATTTCGTAAGGGACACCAGGAAGCGATAGAAAGACTTGAT
Organism: Bacteroidota bacterium; assembly: GCA_039800565.1. Taxonomy (GTDB): domain Bacteria; phylum Bacteroidota; class Bacteroidia; order Flavobacteriales_D; family Crocinitomicaceae; genus UBA952. The sequence continues at coordinate 58,042 of JBDLQL010000004.1, forward strand.
GGTCTTGCTCGAACCACATGCCTGCGGCAGTGCCAATTCTATTTTTCAGAATACGAGCGCCAACTGGTAAAGCTGCTTGCTGAATATTTACCTCAAGCATAGGGCGTTTGCGCGCTTCAAAAAATGCTTCAATGTGTTTTAATGTTTCAGGGTCAATGGCTAACGACATGTTAAAATATGCCGCCAAGGTATGCTTGGTTAAGTCGTCTTGGGTGGGGCCCAAACCACCGGTAATTAAAATAAGATCAGTTGTTGGATAAACAGTTTGCAGCGCTTCAATGATGTGTGCGGGTTCGTCTGCAATGACACTACTTCTGACGATGTTGGCTCCAAGTTTTGTGCACTCTTGTCCGAGCCAAGATGCATTTGTATTAATCGTTTGGCCAATCAGTAATTCATCACCTATGGCAATGATTTCAACATTCATGCTTTTTTAAATTTAGCGATCGACTCAATATGGCCTGTGTGTGGAAATTGATCGACCAAACAATAGTTAGCGAGTACATAACCCGCTTGTGCCAATGTGTTGGCATCGCGTGCTTGTGTCGATGGGTTGCAGCTAATATAAACCAATTCTTCGGCGCCTAAATCGATGACTTTTTGAAGTGTTTTTGGTGCAATGCCCGCACGCGGAGGATCGAGCATGATGCGCTTGATTTTTCCTTGGTACATGGGGTATTCTTTCAAGAATTTACCGACATCGGCCGCATAAAAAGAGATCGAATGGATGCCGTTTTTAGCGGCATTACTTTTGGCATCTTCGATCGCTTTTTCGACGATATCGACCCCAATAATTTGAATTTCAGGTGCACGTTGGGCCATTAATTGACCAATGGTGCCTGTTCCACAAAAGAGGTCCATGGCCACATCACCCGTTTCAAAAGGCGTTTCAAAAAGGTAGTCGAGCGCTTTCGAATAAAGTAACTCGGCACAAGCCGGATTGGTCTGAAAAAAGCTTTCCATACTGATCTGAAATTGCAGACCAGAGAGTTTTTCTTCGATAACAGGTTTTCCAACTAAAAGGGTCGATTGCCCATTTTCAATTTTTGCACGGTCAGCGACGTTGTCATTGATGGTATGCCAAAGGCCCGCAATACGACCCGGATGTAATGCTTGTAAAAAATGCGCAAAAGCCATGGCGTCAAAGGACTCGAGGCCTTCACCGGAAGTCACTAAATTGACTAATAGTTGGTCCGTGTGAAATGATTTTCGGACAACGATGTGCCTGAAAAATCCGGTCTTTTTAGGCGGGTGCCAGGCCGGAAGCCCTGTTGCTTTTAAGTAATTGCGGATTTCATGGAGCTTGTTTTCCCAAGCTTCGTCGAATAAACCAGAAGCTTTATTCAAACTTTCTACTTTCCACCAGGTGCCGCGACGCTTAAAACCGAGTGCAAAAGCATCGTCGAGTTCTTCGTTTGTTGCTAAATCGTGTTCAATGCACGAAAAGCTATACTCCATTTTGTTGCGGTAAAAATAATGCGCAGGTGAGGAGATAAAGCCATCGAATTTAGCAAGCGTATCGGAGAGGCCACTTAATCGACTGAATGTACTTATGGTACTTTCTTGTTTGTATTTTTCTTGAAGTGCAACAGGCACATGGATATACGGCCCGCCAGAAATTTCTTGGAATTGCGAAACGGTTTCGTGTTCGGAACGTGCGACGACTTCGAGTAATTTGGCTTCGGCAAATGTCTTGCGTTTGGTTTCGATTTTGACACGTACCAATTGCCCCGGAAAGGCGTTGTCTACAAAAACTATATACTGTCCGTTTTCGGTTTCTAGTTTTGCAATGCCGCGACCGCCAAAGGCGTAATCTGTAATTTTTAATTCGAGTTCTTGTCCGCGATGTATCATATCATGCCTCGGATGACGCCATTTTCGGAGCCTTTAATAAATGCTAAGATTTCGGATTGAAGTGGGCTAGCAGGCATGCTTTGTTCGACTGCTGTGATGCCTTTTGCAAGGTTGCTATTTTGCACATATAAAATGCGGTAAATGTCTTCAATTTCACGTACTTGTTCGTCAGAATAACCACGTCGGCGCAAACCTACTGAATTGACGCCTGCAAAGGCAAGGGGTTCGCGGGCTGCTTTAATAAATGGTGGAATGTCTTTACGAATAAGTGAAGCACCGCCAATAAACGCATGTTTGCCAATGCGTGTAAATTGTTGGGCGGCTGCTTTGCCTTCTAAAATGGCCCAGTCTTCGATCGTGACGTGACCGGATAAGCCGGTGTAGCTTGCCAAAATGACGTTGTTTCCGATCTGACAATCGTGGGCCACATGCACGTAAGTCATGAGCAAGCAGTTGTCGCCAATAGTGGTTTTCCATTTGTCGGAAGTCGCCCGGTGAATGGTTACGCATTCGCGGATGCGGGTGTGGTTTCCAATTTCTACGGTAGTGTATTCGTTGCCAAATTTTAAATCTTGTGGAATGACACCAATAACTGCGCCCGGAAACACTTCGCAATCTTCGCCAAGTCGTGTGCCTGGATACAAAACAGCATTGGAATGGATGCGGCAGCCATTGCCAATAACGACATCTTCGTGAATCACGGCAAATGGGTCAATGCGCACATTTTGACCAAGTTGGGCATCTTTCGATACCGAAGCGAGGGAAGAAATCATTCTGTTTTGTCTTTAATAATTTGAGCCAACATGCTGGCTTCTGAAACGACCTTCCCATTGACGTAGGCAGTACCTGACATTTCGACCAATCCACGACGGATGGGGGAGGTGAGTACCAACTCGAACACAACGGTGTCGCCAGGAACTACTTTTTGTTTAAAGCGAACATTGTCGATTTTCATGAAGTAAGTCGAATACAAATGTGGGTCCTCGACTTGTGAAAGTGCATAGATCCCACCAACTTGTGCCATGGCTTCTATTTGCAACACCCCCGGAAAGACCGGATTTCCAGGAAAATGCCCTGTAAAAATCGGTTCGTTCATGGTAATATTCTTAACGCCCACGATCGATTCTGGGTGAATTTCCATGATTTTGTCGACCATTAAAAATGGATAGCGGTGCGGCAACATCTTTTCGATGTCTTGGGTGGTGTAAAGAGGCTCTTTACTAAGGTCAAAGTTTCGGCCTTGACTTTGTTGTTTTTTGATTTGTTCTTTCAGCACTTTTGCAAAGCGAACATTGCCTGAGTGACCTGGTCGGGCAGCTAAAATGTGTGCTTTGATGGGTTTGCCAACAAGGGCAAGGTCTCCGACGATATCGAGCAGTTTGTGGCGTGCAGGTTCGTTTTCGTATTGCAACTTGGTGCTATTCAAGACACCAATGCCGTCGATTGAGATTTGAAGTTTTTCTTTACCAAGTATGGTAGCTAAGCGATCGAGTTCGTCTTGCTGGACGTCGGTTCGGTCGACCAAAACAATTGCGTTGTCAAGGTCACCGCCTTTGATGAGGTTGTTTTTGGCTAAAAATTCGAGTTCGCGCAAGAAAACAAAGGTGCGGCATTTAGAAATTTCTGAAATAAATTCGCCGATATGATACATACTGGCATGTTGAGTGCCAAGTACCGGAGAATTGTAATCGACCATAACGGTGAGGCGGTAATTGACATCCGGAATGGCTAAAAATTCGATGCCTTTTTCGGTGTCTTCCCACGGAATATTTTCAGAAAGTTCGAAGTACTCTCGGGGTGCAGCTTGCTCTTCGTAACCAACGTTTTCAATAGCGCTCACATAGAGGTGGGCACTGCCGTCTAGAATTGGAATCTCGGGCCCGTCAATTTTAATAAGCGCATTATCGACCTGGCAACCATACAAGCCGGCTAACACGTGTTCAGTGGTGTATACACGCGCGCCATTTGACTCAAGCGTTGTGCCGCGTTCGGTCGAGACTACTAAATCGACATCGGCCTTAATGATCGGTTGATTTTCGAGGTCCGTGCGTTGGAATTTGTAGCCGTGGTTAGCAGGTGCTGGGCAAATTTCCATACGGACAAATTCGCCGGTGTGTAAACCGACACCTTCAAAAACGAGGGGTGCACTTATGGTGCGTTGTTTTTCGATCATTCGTTGTTCTTTTTGAGCAAGTCATTTAGTTTTTGCTCGAGTTCGTAAACTTTAGTAATGATTCCGGGAAGTTTTCGGAATCCAAAATGAGAGCGTTTGTAATCATTGATAGGAATTGCCGGTGTTCCCATAAGGGTATCGGCTTTTTTCACACTTGACGGAATGCCAGATTGCGCGACAATTTTAGTGCCATCGGCAATGCTCAAATGGCCAGCGACACCTGTTTGGCCGCCAATCATAACGTGCTTGCCAATTTTGGCAGATCCGGCGATGCCTACTTGAGCGGCCATTGCGGTATGTTGATCGATGTCGACATTATGAGCAATTTGGCAAAGGTTATCGATTTTAACACCTTTTCGGATGTAAGTTGAACCCATTGTGGCGCGGTCAATCGAGCAATTCGAGCCAATTTCGACGTCGTCTTCAATAACCACGTTGCCGATTTGTGGTATTTTGCTAAATACACCATTTTCGTCAGGGGCAAAACCAAAGCCGTCTGAGCCAATGACTGTTCCGGCATGAATGATGCAGTTTTTTCCAATTTTACAATCTTTGTAGACGCTTACATTGGCGTATAAAATGCTGTTTTCATCAATAATTGCGTTGTCTTGAATCACGACATTTGGATGGATTTGGCAGCCGTTTGCTAGTTGGACATTTTTACCGATGTATGCAAAAGCCCCGATATACACATCTTGACCGATTTGAGCACTTTCATGAATAAATGAAGGTTGCTCAATGACGGCTTCTTTTTTATTGAGGCTGTCGTAGAGCGCCAATAATTTAGCAAAACACGCATAGGCGTCGTCGACTTTGATAAGTGTAAGGGTACTTGGTAGTGTTTTGCTGGGCTGAAAGCTTTTGTTGACAATGCAAATGCTTGATGCAGTGGAGTAAATGTGGGTTTCGTATTTCGGGTTGGACAAAAAGCTTAAGGCCCCGTTGTGCCCTTCTTCGATTTTAGCCAAGCCAGATACGCAAACGCTTGCGTCACCAACGACCTCGCCCTCTAATAAACCCGCAATCTGCTCGGCAGTAAATTCCATACTTCAAAATTAAAAAATCATCGAGCAGTTCAGGGATGCAATTACTGAACTTTTAAACAATTTCGAAACGAAAAATGTGAATTACACTAAAAGTCGAGGGGCAGGTCGCTAAGGTTGTAAACTTTGATTTTGTCTTTGTACCAAATACAAGAAGCCGCAACAGCCACTTTTTTGTGCTGAGTAGGTCGAAAAGCAAAGACGTGAAGGGGTCTTGGCTGCTCATTGAGCCTTGAGTTTTGGTAATCAAAGTACCCGCTTAAAAGTTGTTTTTGGAGTTGGGTATCGTTTTGAATACCAATGGAATGCAGGTGTTCTTTTAACGAAGGATTGTCGTCTGAATAAACTAAATTTTTATTTTGAGGAACATGCACAATTTGAGCATGAACTTTCTTTACTTCTTTGCAGCCTTCACTTTTAGGTCGAAACTCTACCACGAAACTTTCGTCGGTCATGAGGGCCTTGCAATGGGCTTCTTTGTTGTTGCCATCCGTAAAAGTAAGCTCATAGACTTTGTGGCGGCCGTGTCGGATGCTTTTGGAAAAGGAGATGTCCGCGTCTTGGATCAGTCGGTAGAATTTTTTATCGTTGAGCTTGTGCAGTTTGTAGAAATTAGTGATGATCTGAGTATCAATGAGCCAGATGCGCTTGTTCATGGCGTCTTTGACACGATTGGAGGGCATCCAGCTACAGCCTCTGGAATTGAAAATACCAAACGTAAGAATGAGGCCTAGCCCAAAGCCAAGTCCGTAATAACGAAGTCTTCTCCAAAATGATTCCATGGCATAAAAAAAGGGAGCGAGCTCCCTTTTGACTAGTTACATTAACGCTTCCAATTTTTCGGCGAGTACGGCTTTTGAAACCGCCCCCACAGATTTGTCAACGACTTCGCCATTTTTGATAAAGAGTACTGTTGGGATAGAGCGTACTCCAAATTGTGCAGACACGCCCATATTGTGGTCTACATTTACTTTTCCGATGACCGCTTTGCCATCGTATTCGGTTGCCATTTCTTCGATAACCGGACCGATCATGCGGCAAGGGCCACACCATTCTGCCCAGAAGTCTACGATCACGGGCTTGTCTGAGTTCATGACAAGCTCATCAAAGTTTTGGTCTGTAATTTCTAATGCCATTGTATTTAAGTTTAAAAAGGTCTTTACTAGTTTGGAGCGACAAAATTAACGCTTTTTTTAGTGATGCTCATGCTTTCTCGTGTTTTTTCACGATTGGATTTCGGATTTTAGATAGGTCGCCGTGTAGGAGGCTGTTTTTTTCTGTGATACCAAGTCTTCAGGAAGGCCATTGAACAAAAGCCGCCCACCTCGAAAGCCGCCTTCCGGACCAATATCAATGATGCGATCGGCCGTTTTAATGATGTCTAAATTATGTTCGATCACAACGACGGTATTGCCTTCGTCCACCAAACGGTGCAAGACATCAAGCAGCATCCGAATGTCTTCAAAATGAAGCCCTGTAGAGGGTTCATCTAAGATATAAATGGTTTTTCCACTGGCTTTTTTAGAAAGTTCACTGGCTAATTTGATGCGCTGTGCTTCCCCTCCCGACAAGGTTGTTGAAGATTGCCCAAGCTGAATGTAGCCTAAACCGACTTGTTGTAAGGTTTTGAGTACGCGGTGAATTTTTGGATAAGGTTCAAAAAAGGCAACGCCTTCATCGATTGTCATGTTGAGCACATCGGCAATGTGTTTGCCTTTGTAACGAACCTCTAGTGTTTCTGGATTATAGCGTTTTCCTTGACAACTTTCACATTCGACATACACATCGGGTAAAAAGTTCATTTCGATGAGTTTTAGACCACCGCCATTGCAGGTTTCGCATTTTCCGCCGGCTACATTAAATGAGAAGCGCCCTGCTTTGTAGCCACGAATTTGGGCCTCTGGCAAGCTGGCAAACACACTTCTAATTTCGTCAAACACTTTTGTGTAGGTGACCGGATTGGAGCGTGGCGTACGACCGATTGGACTTTGATCAATTTCGATGACTTTGTCGAGGTGTTCGAGGCCTTCAATGGAGGTATAGGGCAGGGGCTTGCGAATGTCCTCATAAAAATGATTCATGAGAATGGGGTAAAGCGTTTGGTTAATCAAGGATGATTTTCCGCTTCCACTGACTCCTGTAATGCAGGTAAAGGTTCCTAGATCAATGTGTAAATCGATGTTTTTAAGGTTGTGTCCGGTGGCGCCTTTCAATAGCAACTGTTGGCCTTTACCTTGGCGTCGGATCTTTGGGAGTTCAATTTTTTTGATGCCATTCAGGAAGGCAGCAGTTTGGGTATCTGCTTTTAGCATGTCTGCATAACTACCTGCATAAACAATTTGGCCGCCGTGTCTGCCCGCTCCTGGGCCAATGTCTACAATGTAGTCAGCGGCTTCCATCATTTCTTTGTCGTGTTCGACAACAAGAACACTATTTCCAATATCGCGAAGTCGTTCTAACGATCGAATCAACTTGGTGTTGTCGCGTTGGTGCAAGCCAATAGATGGTTCGTCAAGTACATACAATACATTGATCAGTTCGGTTCCAATTTGTGTAGCCAAGCGGATGCGCTGCGCTTCGCCACCTGATAAGGTGCGCGCACTGCGGTGCATTGTGAGGTAGTCCAGACCAACTTCTAATATAAATTGCAAGCGGGTTCTAATTTCTTTGATGATTTCGTGTCCGATGCGTTTTTGATCGGCATTCAGGTGACTTTCAAGGTCTTGGCACCATGCTGCTAATTCTTGAAAATCCAATTGAGCCAAATTGCCAATTGTGGCGCCTCCGATTTTAAACTGCAGCGCTTCTTTTCGTAAACGGGCCCCGTTGCATTCGGGGCATTCGACTTTGTTCATGAAGCCTTGTGCCCAACGTTGAATGGCAGCCGAAGACTCTTCGGCATGGCGCGTCATGAATTGCATGATACCTTCGAAACGGTCTTGGTCTTGCTCGGCGCTGATTTCCATGTCATCGTTGCCAAATAAAAAAAGATCGATGAGCTCGTTGTCGATGTCTGCTATTGGTGTTTGGAGCGAGTACCCATTCTTGATTAAAAGGGCTTCCATTTTGTCGAAAATCCAACTGCGTTTGTATTCGCCGAGCGGCGCAAAGGCCCCTTTACGGATCGACAGACTTGGGTCAGGAATGATTTTCGTTCGGTCAATTTCACTGATTTCACCAAGGCCTTTACAGCATGGGCAGGCCCCATATGGTGAATTGAACGAAAATAAATTGGGTTCTGGTTCGGGGTAGCTGATGCCGGTACTTGGACACATTAAGGAGCGGCTGTAGTGGCGCAATTCATTGGTGTCCAGATCAAGAACCATCATACTGGCTTCGCCCATTTTCATGCAACTAATTACCGTGTCATAGACCCGCTTGTGTTCGACTTGGCCCGCCACAAATCGGTCCACTACCACTTCGATATCGTGGGTTTTATAGCGGTCGAGTTTGAGGCCTTTTTCGATTTCGAGAAGCTGACCATCGACACGTACGCGGGTGTAGCCCTGACGCTGTATTTGCTCAAAAAGTTCGCGGTAATGGCCTTTTCGGCCACGGATGCGCGGGGCGAGTAGCGCGACACGCTTGCCCAAAAAATCGTGTGAAATGCGTTCGGCAATGGCGTCGTCAGAATACTTAACCATCGCTTCGCCCGTATTGTACGAATACGCAGTGCCGACACGTGCAAATAAAAGCCGAAAAAAGTCGTAAAGTTCGGTAATGGTACCTACGGTAGAACGAGGCGACCTCGAAACCGTTTTTTGTTCAATCGCAATAACGGGGCTGAGGCCATCGATTTTGTCAACATCTGGGCGTTCGAGCCCACCGATAAATTGCTTGACATACGACGAAAAGGTTTCGATGTAACGGCGTTGGCCTTCTGCAAAAATGGTATCAAAAGCCAAAGATGATTTTCCGCTGCCACTGAGCCCAGTAAATACGACAAGCTGATGCCGGGGAATACTTAAGTGAATGTCTTTTAAGTTGTGCGCGCGGGCTCCGTGAATTTGGAGTTCTTGCAGCTTTTTAGAAGGAGATGGTTTGGACATTGCTTAAAACGGCGATTGAAAGCGAGCAAATGCTTGCCCTAGCTGGTCTTTTTCAGAAACAATCGGACTGATGCCCCCTTCGCCCCAATGGATGTTTAATGTGGGGTCAGCAAAATGCAAGCATGCCTCGTGTGCTTTGGAGTATACATTTGTGCATTTGTAGGAAAAAAGCGTGTTGTCTTCGAGGCTCATAAAGCCATGTGCAAATCCGGGAGGGATGTAAAATTGGACCGGTAATTCGGCGCTTAGAACCAATTTAATATGCTGCCCGTAGGTGGCAGAATTTTTACGGAGGTCAACCGCTACATCGAGTACACTACCTTGCAACACTTGGATTAATTTGCCTTGATCAAATGGTGGTGCCTGAAAATGCAAGCCGCGTAAAGTGCCTTTAGACGAACATGAAATATTATCTTGAACAAAACGCACACCGGGTAAAATAGCGGCGTAATTTTCGTCCTTGAAGGTTTCCATGAAGTAGCCGCGTTCGTCTTTGAAGGCCGAAGGGTAGATGGTTAATAAGCCAGAAATAGCTTCTTCTTGGAAACGGAGCATGTGCGAATTTTTAGGGATTAAAATTAGCGATTTTTATCATCTTTGTACATGAACAAATTTCTCCTTTTCTTTTTTATGACGTTAAGTGGCTTGCAGGTTCGTGCCCAACATGCACAACATCAGCTTGATTTGTTGCTGCAAGATTCGCAATTAAAAGGAACGCGCTGGAGTGTTTGCGCCATTGATTTAACGACTGGCGATACCTTGGCCAGTGCTGGCGCCAATCTGAGCCTACCGAGTGCCTCCATTACAAAGCTTTTTAGTACTGCCGCTGTTTTGCATGAATTAGGGCCAACTTATAAAGCGCATACCGATATTTATATCGATGGACCCATTCAGAACGGCATCTTAAAAGGAAATGTCTGGATTATTGGTTATGGCGACCCAAGTTTGGGGTCCCATTTTTTTAATGCAAGCGGCCAGGAACTTGCATTTTTAGAAACCTGGGTTCAGCAACTTAAAGCGCTCGGTATTCGCGGAATTGAAGGTCAACTAATTGCCGATGCACGTTCCTTTTTGATGGAGAAAAACCCGATCGGATGGGAGCCCATTGACATGGGAAATTACTACGGATGCGGTGCGTTTGGAATCAATTTTTACGACAACACCATTCAATTGGATTTTTCGACAGGTCCGGCTGGGACACCGTTGAAATTGCGTTCACTATTTCCAAATGATTCGAATTATAGGCTTCAAATTGAAGCAAAAGCAGGCGCTGTTAGTGGCGATGAAACGTTTGTCTATGGCGAACCCTATGATGCGCATCGTACCATAAAAGGACTTTTGCCGGCCCAACGTGCTAGTTTTGTGGTGAAGGCGAGCATGCCTGATCCAGAGCGCTTGCTTGCCCAGCTTTTTTACGAAAAACTACAGGCTTCCGGAGTTCGCGTCGATGGTGGGCCAATTAGCCGATCGCCATTTTCAAGCACTTTGTTGCGTACCGATCAGGCTCGTTTGGTCTATCGTGAAGAAGGTCGCAGCCTGGAAGAAATCGTTTTTTGGACCAATCAAAAAAGCGTCAATTTATTTGCTGAAAGTGCCGTAAAATTGATGGGCTACGAGCGATATGGTCTTGGAAGCTATGCCAATGGATTAAAGGTGATGGACTCTTTATTGCAAACCTGGAACATCCGGCCTGCAGCGCTTGTCGATGGAAGTGGCTTGTCAAAAATGAATGCGACTTCTGCTGCCGATTACGTGAAACTATTAGCGCAACAAACACAGGAAACGTATTTTCCAATTTACTATAAAAGTTTGCCGATTGCAGGGCAAAGTGGTACCTTAAAAAACCTCTGTAAAGGGCAAGTTGGTGAAGGACATATCCATGCGAAGAGTGGAAGTATTCGTGGGATTAAATCATATGCAGGCTATGTCGAGCTTGCCAATGGCCATCAGATTGTTTTTGCCATTATCGCCAATGATTTTGTCGGCAGTGGGGCGGCATTATCAAAAAAGATGGAACCCTTTTTAAATGCGCTTGTTACAGACCAAGCTCGGCCGAAATAAGGCTTTGCCAAAAATCGGTAATTGAAATTCCTGCCGCATTTAGCATTTGAGGAACAATGCTTGCTGGCGAAAATCCGGGAGTGGTATTGACTTCTATGACATGCGGAACATCATTTACGATCATGAAATCGATGCGGGCAATGGATCGCAGGTTTAATAAGCGGTAAATCGAAATGGCTTGGGCTTGGACCTGATCACGAATCGATTCGGGCAGGCGAGCTGGTGTAATTTCTTGTGATTTACCGGCATATTTGGCTTCGTAATCGAAAAACTCGGTTTCAGAAACAATTTCAGTAAGTGGAAGCGCTTGAATGCCAGTAGTTGTGCGGTAAACACCACAAGTGACTTCGGTGCCATCCAAAAAAGATTCAACCACAACGCTATTTCCTTCTTGGAATGCTTTTTCGAAAGCCGGAAGCAATTCAGCTTCGGACTTTACCTTCGAAATGCCATAACTCGAACCGGAATCGGCGGGTTTGATAAATAAGGGAAGACCGAGCGCAGCAATTATGCGTGCAGCATCGATGGGTTGGTGTTTGTAGACCAATTCAGATTTCGCTACTGGAATGTCAAATGCCCGCAAAAATTGATTGCAATACCATTTGTCAAAAGACAACGAAGAAGCCAAAACGCCAGCATTGAGGTAGGGGATTTGCAGCATGTCAAGCAGGGCTTGAATTTTACCGTTTTCTCCGGGTTCACCATGGGTATAGATAATCGCAGCATCGAGTTGCACTTCCTGTTGTGCTGTTCGAATACAACCCGTCGTTAAATCAAATTCGGCTTTTTCTTGCTTGTAGTTGGCTTCCCAGTTTGGACGCTTTACTTCGATAAGTATTAATTCGTACTGAGTTGGAAAATGGGCTTGAATGGTTTGTGCACTTTTGATCGAAATGTTGAACTCAGATGAAAACCCACCACAAAAAAGACCAATACGTTTCATACAGATATATTTGAGGCGAAATTATCTAAAATTGGTAATTTCGCAGCATGAGACCGCTGTATTTTCTCTTTTGGAACACATTAACGCTTGCTTTTTGGGCCTTTTTTCGAAAAGTAAAACAGATCAATCCGACAAAAAAACGTTTTGGTCGTACCATTTTTGTCAGTAATCACCCCTCTGCATTTCTAGATCCATTGGTGATTGCGCGCTTGCGCAAACCAGTTGTTTATTTCATGACGCGTTCCGATATTTTTAACCGGGTCACGAAGCCTTTATTTTGGTTGGCACACATGATTCCGATTTACCGGCAACAAGACGGCGGGAATTCTACTGAAAAAAACAAAAAGGTATTTAAGAAAGCCACCGAAACATTGGCAAAAAATCGGAACTTATTGATTTTTGGTGAAGGGCTCACCGATGATGTTTTTGAACGCCGTCTTAAACCCATCAAAAAAGGAGCCATCCGTATCGGATTCACCGCACTTGAAGACTTAAATTGGTCTGTTGACATTCAAGTCCAAGGGCTTGGCATCAATTATACAGATCCGGGTAAAATGCGCGGCGATGTTTTAATTGCAGCAGCTGAACCTATTGTGCTAAACACCTATAAAGACGCATACATTGAAAATCCTGCAAAGGTGATTTCAGAGTTGAATCGCGAGCTTGAAACGCGTATGCGTGCTCAAATTACGCATGTCGAGCAGGAAGAATTTTGCACCTTTCACGAGCAGCTTCAAATGCTATCGAGAAAAGGCATGCATCCGACCTGTTCAGATCCAAATGCGCCATTAGAACAGCGCTGGAAGTATGCCCAAAAACTAGCCTTGCACCTTAATTCGTATGGTACCGAATTGCCGGCAGACATGCGTTCGTTCAAAGAGAAACTTGCCATTTATTTCGATAAACTGGCTCAACAAAAGCTAAGCGAAGCAGAGGTCTATTGGTTTGCAGTGGCTCCGAATTGGAAAGCCAAAATGCGCGCTAAAATTTTGGCCTTACTTCCTTTTTATTTAGTGGCTTTACTGACAACGTTTGTTCCGTTTCTGCTCATCAAACGTTTTGTCGAGAAAACCTTTAAACGTCCTGTTTTTTGGTCTTCTACCAAGCTCGGGTTGCTCATCTTAGGGCTTCCAATCTGGAATTCAATCCTCTTTTTAGGGCTTTCTTTTTTTATTGATATACCTTGCCTGGTTTGGATATGCTTGTTTTTACTCATTCCTATTCTTAGTGTTGCCTATTATCAAGTAACAGCCGCTTATAACTTACTTGCAAAAAGTCGCCAAACTGACGCACAATTACTCGCAACTATTGTTAATGAACGTGAAGTACTTTGTCAAGAACTGAAGCGATTAAACGTATTATAAGTCATGGAAGAACAGCCTATCCGAATGAAAAAACCAAAATGGTTGCGTGTCAAATTGCCAACCGGTGATAATTACCGAAAAGTTCGTGGCCTTGTCGACGAACACAAATTACACACCATTTGTGAGAGCGGCAGTTGTCCAAATATGGGTGAGTGTTGGGGTGAAGGAACCGCCACATTTATGATTCTTGGCAATGTGTGCACCCGGTCGTGTGGCTTCTGTGGCGTACAGACCGGAAAACCAGATCCTGTCGATCTATTTGAGCCAGGTCGTGTGGCCAATTCTGTCAAAATTATGGGTGTCAAACATGCGGTTATTACCTCTGTCGATCGTGACGACCTCAAAGATGGCGGCGCCGAAATTTGGGCCCAAACGGTACGCGCCATTCGTCAGCAATCACCAGGTACCACACTCGAAACGCTCATCCCAGATTTTGCAGGCAAATGGGAAAACTTACAAGTGCTGATTGATGTAGCCCCAGAAATCGTTTCGCACAACTTAGAAACCGTGCGCCGCCTCACCAAACAAGTACGCATCCAAGCCAAATACGACCGAAGTCTAGAGCTTTTGTTTCGTCTGAAAAAAGGCGGAATGCGCACCAAATCTGGCATCATGTTGGGCTTGGGTGAACGTGTAGAAGAAGTGATTGAAACGATGCAAGATTTACGTGCGGTTCAGGTCGATATTTTGACGATTGGTCAATACCTGCAACCCACCCCAAAACACCTGCCTGTTGCTGCATTTATTGAACCAGCGCAATTCGATTATTATGCGAAGCTTGGCTTGGAAATGGGCTTCCGATTTGTAGAAAGTGGCCCTTTGGTGCGTTCTTCTTATCATGCCGAGAAGCACCTCTTTGAGCTTTAATTTTTCGTATTCTTTCATTGAGCCCTTTTTTGAAGATTAATATGGAATTCCGTGCGTGAATGCATCACTGTTCCAAGATTTTTTCTTAATTTGGCACACTATAACTTGTACCCTAATACCGTTTTCTATGAACAAAAAGGTTTATGTATTTGGTTCTCTGATAGTTGCGAGCGCGGTTGCGCTTGCAGTAGCAGTTTATAATTACATTCCAAAAACAGGTGTTTACACCCAAGCAAATCTGAGTGTGCTTAAGCAACATTCTTCAGACGATGCGATGGCATGGTTAAAAGCACGTTACATTGATGTGACTACCGGCCAACCTGTTTCAAGTGAAAAATTAATGCAAATTGAAAAGGACATCCGTAAAATGAAAAAATCGAAATCGATTGTTTTCGAATCAATGGGTCCGGACAATATTGGTGGACGCACACGTGCCATTTGCATCGACCGTACCAATAACAACCGTGTTTGGGCTGGTGGAGTGTCAGGTGGTTTGTTTGTTTCTAACAACAAAGGAAATTATTGGGAACGCGTGGTTCCATACATTACTTCAGGTGGTAATCCATTCATCTCGAGCATGACCATGACCAATGACAACGTTTTATATGTTGCAACAGGTTCAAGTGCAGAAGGTTGGGGTGGTAACGGTGTTTGGTACTCTGCCGATTTTGGTGCGACATGGGATGTCATTCCAGGGACCGGAAGTTGTAATGAAGTGGTAAGTTCTGATGCCGACAACTATGTTTGGATGGCAACGGCATCTGGTCTTAAAAAGTGGAAGCTTGGCGATGCGAGCATGACATCCGTTACCGCAGGTACGGGTGGCTGTTTTTCATTGGCAATCTCAAAAGACGGCCAGGTCATTATTGGCGCTTACGGTTCAAACAAAACCTATGTTTCTGAAAATGGCGGAGCGAACTTTACCGACAAATCAGGATCATCTGCAAGCGGAAATGTACCTACAGGTGCCGCTTTAATCGAATATGCAATTTCGCCAATCAAAAACAGTGCGAACAAATACTCGCTTTACGCGACACGTACCAATTCGAACTTATTATCAATGCACGTATCACACGATAACGGTGCAACTTGGACGCAATTTGTAGGAGCTTCTGGCCCGCCAAACGAGTTTGACATCTACCGCGATCAAGGTACTTATAACAGTATTCTTAGCGTTGACCCTACCAATCCAGAGCGTTTGTTCATTGGCGGTATTGACGTATGGCAATGGCAACAAACCGTCAACAATCCACCATCGGGTGGTTTTGAAAAAATCTCGTTGTGGTTTGCCAACCCGAGTTCACCAGTTTATGTACATGCCGATAACCACGAAATGAAATTCGATGCGAACAACCGTTTGTATGTAGGTAACGACGGTGGTATTGGAATCACAAACAATTTTGGTGAAACTTGGTTCCCAGCTAACCGCGGATACAATGTCACTCAATTCTATGGCATTGCATTTGACTGTTCGGGTCGTGTTATGGGTGGTGCGCAAGATAACGGAACACTCTACAATGACTTTAGTTTGTCTACAACCCAAGAATTTAAAGAAGTTAATGGCGGTGATGGTTTTGAATGTGAAATTTCGTTCTACAACCCGAACGTCATGTTCTCTTCTGTTTACTACAACTCGATTTCACGTTCAGGAGATCGCGGTGTGAACTGGACGAACTTTGCGCCAACACTTCCAGGAACTTATGATCCACCAGGAACCGACGGTAGTTCTTACCATCCGTTCCACACCGAATTGTTCTTAGCTGAAAACTACGACCTCAACTCTGAAGATTCCGTAACGTATGTACCTACAAAGAACTATGGTTCAGGTTCTATTTTACGCATTCCTTCGTTGTCTTCAGGAGATACCATCACCTATGTTACATCTACCGCATTGTATTTTGACGATACGTTGGCGTACGATCCTTCCTTAACCCAAGGTGGTGTCAATTACGGAATTAACGCAGCTACCGGCGAAACAGTCGCTATGGGAACTGATACAGTTATCTACAATGTATGTTGGGATACCCTTCGTGTTCAGGACCCGTACCAATCGTGGTTCTTGGTTTATGTCAATGCCAACGGTGGTGAACTTTGGGGAACGCGCAACGCAACGCGCTTTTCTGTGACAAACCCAGCTTGGGTTTGTGTTGCCAAAGGTATTGGTGGAGGTACCTTTAACAGCATCGATGTTGAATTTTCTAAAGACCTTAACCACTGCTACATCAGTGCAGGAAGTGGTGTTTGGCGCATCGATGGTTTAGGTTCTTGTTACACCAGTAATCCAAACTTTGCCTCGATGGCTGGTTACGTCATCCAAGGCTCTACAACGACGCCTCCTACCGCTACAACTGCCTTAAAAATCACGAATGCCAATTATGAAGGAATTGCCATCAATCCAAGTAATGCCAATGACCTTCTTTGTTTTGCTGGTTTTGGTGGTGCTAACAAGCGTTCATTAAATGCCACTTCTGGCGCACCAACATTCACTACCCTTGGTACAATCGTTTCTGGTATTGCAACATACGATGGTATCGTTGATCGCAATGATCCAGACATTATTGTTGTCGGAACTTCTAGCGGCGCCTTCATTTCAGAAAATGGTGGTGCTACATGGCAAAATAGTTCTGAAGGTTTTGAAGGAACACCAGTTTATGAAGTGCGTCAAAACTGGCGAACTTTTGACGAAGGTAATGGACGTCCGGGCGAAATTTACCTTGGCACATTTGGCCGTGGAATTTGGAGAACAACCCAATACCTAAGTACACAAAACAACGATGGCCCTGCAGCCGATCAATTTAAAACGAAATTGAGCGCCTATCCAAACCCAACACGTGACAACACAACAGTAACATTCGAATTGGCTGTTTCTGGTGAAGTCTCTGTACAAGTTTATTCAATTACAGGTCGTTTGGTTCGTTCAATTACAAAACACATGACAGAAGGTACAAACTACCTTCACATCGATGGTGACGATCTTCCTACAGGAACTTACATCGTGAAGTTCAACTCAGGTAAACAAACAGACGCCGTTAAGTTTATTAAACTCTAATTCGGAACATGCCGATACAAAAAAGGGAGCTAAACGCTCCCTTTTTTGTTGCTATCAATTAGTGTTGTATCGCTTTGCAACATTCAACTGAAGGTTGTTGATGTGCATCAGTAGGTAATTCAATCGAAGGGCTAATAAATGGAATGCCTAAATTGAGGCCCCGCAAAATAAGTAATAAACCAACACACAAGAGTCCAATTTTTTGCCAAATGGGATGGATGTATTTTTTTAACGATTGCTGGTTCATGAGCGGAAGCAACAACATCACAGGCAGCGTACCTAAGCCATAACTAACCATTGCCAAAATAGAACTTAGTAAAGAGGGTGCACTTAGCGCATGTAGCAAAGCCAAATAGACCATACCGCAGGGTAGAAATCCATTGAGCATCCCAAATAGCAATGCTTTCAGGCGATTTGGAGCCGTTTTTAGTACTGGAAATAAGGATGCGATCACATTCCCCCATTTTTGACTAAAAAATCGGATGATGTACCAATTTTCGAGTGAGCCTTTAAACGTACTTATTAGGAGTAAAATTCCGGTACTGATTGAAATAACTTGTATGCTTTGCAAAAAGTACGCACTGATTCCGATGAGACCCACTAAAAAACCAAGGTAACTGTAGCCTGAGATTCGGCCAAGGTTGTATAAAAAGCTACCGAGATACGCTTTCCATTTGGTACTGCGATCAAAGGGGGCAGCAAAGGCTAATGGCCCGCACATGCCCACACAATGAAGTGTTGCCTGAAGACCGAGAATAAAAGCGATTACGTAATAAGAACTCATTTACGAGAAAAAGATGCTTGTTGAAGATACGTACTTCCATTTAATTGGTAACGCATTTCAATTTCATAAGCACCTTTTTTCAATTGAGCAACCGGGAAATGTTGCCCGGCCTTAATGTCAAAACTGAGGTCGGCTTGTTTGTCGTTAAAGCACAAAAAATCGACATGAAGTTTTTGGATCGGAGCTTTATTTTTCGCGAGAAAATAAAGATTTCCGTCGTGTTCTTTCATTTCAAGTGGATACCCCGCATCGTAGGCACGTTGCTTGGCTTGCAAGTCTGCGTCAAGTGTCTTTTCTTGGGCATAATAATCTTCGGCAATCAATTCGGACTTTTCGGAATTGATCACAACAACCATATAGCCAATGAAAAAGATAAAGGCAACCATGGCAACGATAACAGCATTTCTAAAACTCATAATTATAAGATTGGTCCGAAAAATTTGGTTTTTACGGTTTGGATCTCTTTTCCATTTCCGTAGATGCGCACTTTAATTTTTTTAGTTCCTCTTCCGATGTAAGTTACCGGGAAACGAATGATCAGTCGTTCTTTTAGCTCTTTTTCTGGCTTCAAGATCATGTGTTTATTCACCGTTTCAATTTGTCCATTTTTATCTTCTAGTTTGAAGCTGATACGGTACTGATGATGCGTTTTATTAAGTAAGTCAACCTCGTAAATATTTGTGATGTGGCCTTTGTCATCCATTTGATAGGTAGAGCCACGTTGCCGAATTAACGTGGTTTCGAAATCGGTGCGCGATGCAATCAGGATGACTAATGTCAGAAATAGACCAACTAATAGCGCAGTATAAGCCTTCACGCGGCGCGTCCATTGAAAGGCTTGTCGGGTTTGGATTCCCAATTCAGAAACAAAGCGAATGAGTCCTTTTTCTTGGCCAACGGCATCCATCATGTGGTCACAAACATCGATACAGGCGGTGCAGTTAATGCATTCGAGTTGTGTTCCGTTCCGAATATCGATTCCAGTGGGGCAGACATGAATGCATTGCAAGCAATCAATACAAGCGCCTTTTCCAGCTGCAGCACGGTCTTCGCCTTTTCGAATTTTTGCGCGACCTTCACCACGGACATGGTCATAGGCGACCACCATAGAATTTTGATCGAGTAAAACGCCTTGTAAACGTCCGTAGGGGCAAATGGTGGTACAAACTTGTTCGCGCAAGAACGCAAACACACCATAAAATACATAGGTAAAAATGACAATAGCTGTAAATCCGCCAAGGTGCTTGCCAAGTGGATCGGTTTGAATTTTCCAGAGCTCGTCGGATCCGATGATGTATGCTAAAAAGGTATTGGCAATCAGGAAGGAGATCAGCCAAAAGATGACGTGTTTGCTTGTCTTTTTTGCAATTTTAGAGGTGGTCCAGGGTGCTTGGTCGAGGCGTCGTTGTTCGGCCGCATCACCTTCTATAAAATACTCAATCCGACGAAAGAGCATTTCCATAAAGATGGTTTGAGGGCAGACCCACCCGCAAAATATGCGTCCAAAAATAATAGTAAAGAAAATGACAAATACGACTGCTAAAATGGCCAATACAGCAAAGATGTACATGTCTTGAGGCCAAAAGACCTGACCAAGAATCACGAACTTTCGCTCAATGACATTGAGCATTAAAAAAGGCTCTGAGCCTATTCGCAAGTGTGGACCTGCGAATAGGAGCCCAAGTAAGAAATAACTAACAAGTTTACGTTTGTTGTAAAATGAACCTGATGGTTTTTTCGGGAAAATCCAGACGCGTCTACCTTTCTCATTCACCGTTGCAATCCGATCACGGAAAGCTTCATCATGTTCGCTCATAGCTAGTGCATTTAATTATTTTTCAATGATGTCTCCTTTTGGGGCCAAGCCTGCAGCTGGCGGCAAAGAAAGTACATAAGAAGCTACTTTTTGGATTTGGACCGGATTGAATTTAGACGAGTGTTCTGGCATCCCGTTGGCAGTACCATTTTTAATCGTCTTGAACACATCCTTGATGTCATAGCCATAAATCCAATTTTTGTCCGTGAGGTTTGGTCCGATTTGCCCTTGTCCTTTTTCTAAGTGACAAGCCACGCAGTTGGCGGCAAAAATGGAAGCGCCTTCTGATAAGTCTGACGGATCGGTGAGGAGCGTTGCTGTATTCTCATCAACGTTCATTGCCATTTTTTCTAAGTATGCCTGTACTTCTTTGTCGGCTTTCTTGATTTCTTTGTCGTAGGCTTTGATTTGCAAATCTGAGGTTCCCAAAATATGGTAGTTGAACAAATAGATGACTGCGAACACAATTGTGGCGAAGAAACCCCAAACCCACCAAGGTGGTAAGTTGTTGTCTAATTCTTGGATGCCGTCGTATTCATGTTCAAGTAAAATTTTGTGTTCTTCTTCAATTGGAACGGCATCGGTAAGTACTTTATTGACTTTTTGGAAGCTCGCAACGACTGGGGTAGGTTCATTGGCTGCTTTCGGTTTTACCATAGCAAGCATTTGATTGAACAAATGGCGGAGGTACAACACAACGATTAATAAAATGACATCAATGACTAATACAGCTAGTAAATCGATGCTTTCGACCAATAACCAAGGACCGTCTTTTTCGCCTTCACCTGGACCAACAAAATCAAGTGCATAGGCCGAATTACTCATCAAAAGTGCTCCGGTACTAATCACCAAAATAAGCAGATTTGTCGAACTCATTGTTTTGAGTTTTTCTTTAAAGTAATCTGACTTCATAAGTGTGATAATGGTACCAGCCAACACAATAATAGCAATAATAAGTATGAAAGTCAGGACCATTAACCAATTGAAAATAGACAAATTGGCTTTGTAGTCTGTCGCCATTATAGGATCTGTCACGACCGTTGAATCTGAAACAGCACTTGTTTTTTCAACTGGAGGAACATAGCTATCGATGTAACTAAAAATCGCATCAATTTCTTCATTACTTACAGCTTGAGCAGGCATGGCTGTAGGGCTAAAAGCCGAAACTTCTTTGGCGCGCGCACTTTTGCCAGAACCAATCAATTCGGTCGAATTTTGGACCCATTTGTATAAGAGTTCGGCTTCGCCAGCGTCTGTCCAACGTTGTTTGGCACCTTGCAATTTGGGGCCTGTCGAGTTTTTGTCGATCATATGGCACGTATTGCAACGCGATTTGAATAAGCTAGCACCATCGATGGCCCAACTAGTGGTTTGAATACATCCTAAAACGATTGTCAGTAGTATGGAAAATTTCATCGTTTTCATTGTTGTTCTGATTTGGTTAGTTCTTCATTTTGTTGGTCAAAATCGAGTGGAAATGCACTCATTTCAGTAATGCGCTCTTTAGAAAGTTTCCAGACGTACAGCAGTACGATTAAGAAAAACAGGCTAAACAAAACGAGCGTAATCAAGGGGTAGATTTCGACGTTGAAAATACTTGTTAAATTGTGTTTGATAAAGCGTAGCATCGCTTATTTCGTTGAAGGTTTGACCGTGATATCGAGACCCAAGCGTTGCAAGTAAGCAATGACTGCAACAATTTCTTTTTGTTCGATGTCTTTAATTAACGTAGCTTGATTAACACCTGCAAGCACTTGTTTCGGTGTTGTTGCAACGATGTCTTCAGCGATTGTATGCGCTTGTTTTTTCAAATCAGCTACCGCTTTTGCGTCGTATCCTTTGGCGTAAGGTACGCCTAAAGTTTGCATGGCACGAATCTTATTTGGCGTTAATGACAGGTCTAGATTTTCTTCGCGCAGCCATGTATAAGCCGGCATCAAAGAACCTGGAGACACATCTTTAGGCGCCATTAAGTGTTGGTAGTGCCAGAAATTTGATTTGCGAATTTTGGTGTTACCGCCTTCACGTGCCAAATCTGGCCCTGTGCGTTTAGAACCCCATTGGAACGGGTGATCGTACACAAATTCACCTGACTTCGAATAGTCGCCATAGCGCGCTGTTTCAAATCGAAGTGGGCGCACTAATTGTGAGTGACAATTGTAGCAACCTTCACGTACATAAATATCGCGGCCTTCTAATTCAAGTGGCGTATATGGTTTTACGCTCGCTATGGTAGGTACGTTTTCCTTGACAATCATGGTCGGGATGATTTCAATCACTCCTCCAATTGCCACGACCACTAAACTCAAAATCATGAATTGAATCGGCTTGCGCTCAATGACTTTGTGCCAATATTCGCCTTTGCTTTCAACATGAAGGTCTTTGGTTACTACGGCTTCGGCAGGTTCGTCGGCAAGTAAAGAGCCTGATTTGGCTGTTTTGACGAGGTTGTAGAACATCAAGAATGCGCCAGACAAATACAGTAAACCACCTATTGAACGCAAGGCATAGAATGGTTTCAATTGCGTCACGGTTTTTAAGAAGTCAGCATTGGTCAAGGTTCCGTCTGGATTAAAATCTTGCCACATAAGACCTTGCATAAAGCCGGCGATGTACATTGGAATGGCATAGAGTAAAATACCAAGTGTTGCAATCCAGAAATGTTGGTTGGCCATTTTTTTCGAATACAATTCGGTGCGGTACAAGCGTGGAAACAACCAGTAGAGCATTCCGAAGGTCATCATCCCATTCCAACCCAAACCACCAATGTGCACGTGTGCAACTGTCCAGTCTGTAAAGTGAGAAATCACATTGACATTTTTCAAGGAAAGCATGGGGCCTTCAAACGTAGACATCCCGTAAGCGGTTAAGGCAACCACCATGAATTTCAACATGACATCATCGCGTACTTTGTCCCAAACTCCGCGTAAGGTGAGAAGGCCATTTAGCATTCCTCCCCAAGAAGGCGCAATAAGCATCACTGAAAAGACAACGCCTAAACTTTGGGCCCAGTCTGGAAGGGTAGAGTATAATAAGTGGTGTGGTCCAGCCCAGATATATAAGAAAATAAGCGCCCAAAAGTGAATGATGGATAAACGGTACGAATAGACAGGACGATTCGCGGCTTTTGGTACAAAATAGTACATCAAGCCTAAATATGGAGTGGTTAAGAAGAAAGCCACCGCATTGTGACCATACCACCATTGAACCAACGCATCTTGAACACCTGCGTACCACGAATAACTTTTTAAGAACGAAACCGGAAGTTCGAATGAATTGAAAATGTGCAACATCGCAACCGTAACAAAGGTGGCAATGTAGAACCAAATAGCGACATAAAGGTGTTTGACACGACGGTTGAGGATTGTAGCAAACATATTCCAGCCCCAAAGCACCCAAATACCAGCAATCATGATGTCAATCCACCATTCGAGTTCAGCATATTCTTTTCCAGATGTAATCCCAAATGGAAGGGTCAGGACGGCACATAAAATGATGGTTTGCCAGCCCCAGAAATGCAAATAACTCATTTTGTCGGACCACATTCTTGATTTGAGCAGGCGCTGCAAAGAGTAATAATACCCCATAAAAATACCATTACCTACAAATGCAAAGATGACGGCGTTGGTGTGTAATGGTCGGATACGACCAAATGAAATGTACCGAAATCCGAGGTAGTCATTAAAAAAATCAGGGAATGCCAATTGGAGTGCGGCAATTAAGCCAACAAGCATCCCTGTTACCCCCCAAATGACCGTGGCATACGCAAAATTGCGTACAATGCGGTTGTCATAACTAAACTTTTCTGCTTCCATATTTATTCATCTTTAGTTGTTGGTTCATCTTCAAACAGGACGCGTACCGATGGCGTATAGTCGTCGTCAAATTGCCCCATTTTGGTCGCCCAAAAGAAAAAGCCTAAAAAGAAGGCTGCAATGCACAAACTGACAATTAGCATAAGGTAAATCATTCCCATGTTGCAAATTTCGGGTTGTTCTGACGGAAGAAGTATGACAGGTGTTTTTGAAAAAAGCTGATTAATGTCAGTTTTTCAATTTTGTACCAAATTTAAATTGCAACAGCAAAGTACTGATCAGTACAATGGTGATGGAACTAATCGGCATTAAAATGGCAGCAAATAATGGCGTCAGTTGGGCGCTAATGGCGACGGCGAGTCCGATCGAGTTGTAGGTCAGCGAAAAAGCCAAACAGACAATCAACACGTTCTTAGAATAACGTCCAATTTTTAGAAACTGCGGCAATAAGCGCAGTGCTTTGGCATCTAAAATGGCATCAGAACTTGGTGTAAATCGAAACATGTCTTCCGACAAGGCGACCCCAACATGTGCGCTGCCTAAAGCGCCGACATCATTGAGCCCATCTCCGATAAACAGTACTTGTTTGCCGCTTGCTTTCATGGCTGCGATGGCATCCGATTTGTCTTGTGGGCTTTGTTTAAAATGAAGTTGAGATTCGATAAAACCAAGTGTTAAGAGGGCCTCTTTATCGCGCTGATCATCACCCGACAACACATGACAATTGGCCGCTCCAATTTGCTGAAGAATGGTTTGAATTTCGGCGGTCCTGAAGTTGCTTACAAATTGAAGATGCGCGCAGCGTCCGTCAACTTTTAAAAATAACTCGCTGCCTCCGCTACTTTGTTCTTCGCAAAAAATGGCGCTTCCTAAACGGTAGTTTTGGTTGGCGAATTGGGCTTCAATCCCCAGCCCTTTCCGTTCGTTAAAATGGGTTAAATCGCACGATTCAAGATGTGCATATACCTGGCTTAACGCACGTGAAAGCGGGTGTGTTGATTGTCGGGCCATCGCGACAAAACAGGTCCAATCTTGATCGGATAACTGATCGCTAATTACGCGCACTTGATAACTTGATGGGTCGGTAAGGGTGCCTGTTTTATCAAATACCACGGTGTCAATGCTTGTCAGCGCTTCTACAACGGAGGTATTTTTTAAATAAAGGCCAGAATTTCCGAGTAGTCGCATGGCGTTACCGAGCGTAAACGGAGCTGATAACGCGAGTGCGCATGGACAGGCTACAATTAAAATAGAGACAATAACTTTAAGAATTTGATGGGCATCGATAACATACCATGCAATACTGCTGATTGCGGCAATCAGCAAGACAAGCCCCAAGAAATACTGGGCCAAACGATCTTGGTACCGAATCAATTGATGACTTGGAATTTTATCCTTGGTTTCATTCCATAGTTGCGTCAAATGACTGCGTTGCGAACTGGCTTCAACTTTTAAACGGGCAGCTACGCCCTGAATTTGGCCCCCAGCATACACAAAAGCACCTTTCTCTAGTTTCACGGGTACCGCCTCACCGGTTACAAAGCTGTAATCAATATAGGCACTGTCGCTCAGTAATATACAGTCGCAAGGGATAATTTCTTCGTGGCGAATGTGAATTTCATCTCCTTCATGTAATGCTTCAACCGGAATGATTTCTTGCCTGTCATCGATCAAACGTAGTACAGCCACCGGGAAGAAGGAAGTGAAGTCGCGGTCAAAGGCCATCGATTCATATGTGCGATTCTGAAACCATTTGCCAATCAATAGAAAAAAGATAAAACCGGCAAAACTATCCATGTAACCCGGCCCTTGCAAACTGATGATTTGCCAGGTACTTTGCAAATACAAGGCTAAGATGCCAATTGTTATTGGCACATCAAGATTGATGCTTTTGCTGCGCAGTGCTTTAAATGCGGAAATGAAATAATCGCGTGCCGAAAAAAACAAAACCGGTATGCTTACAATGAAACTCAGAAAAGCCGTGAAGTTTCTGAATCCTGGATTTTCTTTGCCGAGTCCGAAGTATTCTGGGGCACTCCACAACATGATTGATCCGAAGGCAAAGCCTGCAATACCAAGTTGGAATAAAAAGGTTTTTTTGCGCTGTTTTTTGGTGTTGCTTTGCCCAAAGTCGGGCTCATAGCCTACATAGTGTAAGAGTTTCGCTACCTCAGAAAGTGCCATCTTGGGATCAAAAACAAGCGTCGCTTCTTTGCGACCGAAATGCACTTGAGTCGAACGGATGCGGGCGTCAATTTTATGTAAATTTTCAAGCAGGTAGATGCAGGAAGAACAATGAATACTTGGTAAAGAAAGGGTCACCCGAACTTGTTGCGCATTTTCAAATTGGATGTAACGCTTTCTTATTTCAGTTAAATCTAGAAACTGAAATTGATCGGCTCGTTCTTTTCGAGGCTTGACACCACCTTGCGCTTCGTAGCGGTAAAAATCACCCATGCTGTGTTGTTGCAAGATACTGTACACGTTGGCACAACCGGTACAACAAAAGGCATGTTGCTCGCGCACAATTGGTCTAGGCGGTAAGGCCTCTCCACAATGATAACAGCCTTCGGTACTCAAATGGTGGCAGAAAAAAGTGGTTTATCAAACGTGTGTCCGTGCAAGTCGAGGTCAAATGTCATGCACACATTTCGTACAAATGCATATCCTTGTGGCAAAATACGCAGCCCGTTTTCGTCGAGTTCGATGAGCCCATCTGTAAGTAAAGGTTGTAGGCGTTTGCGAATTTCCGGATAAATGGGGTCGAGCAGGCTTTGATGCTGCCAATTTGTTTCAAAATGACACATCAAGTCTAAAATATGGCGTCGAATTAAAAGTTCTTCTTCGCTTAAAAAATGGCCTCTAAAAACCGCCAATTCGTTTTGGGCAATGCGTTCTTGGTAGGCTTCAACACTTTTATCATTTTGGGCAAAGCCACTCCATGAATCAGAAATAGCAGACATGCCCAACCCGATCATGAGGTCGGTTTGGCGGTGTGTATAGCCCATAAAATTGCGGTGGAGTTGCTTTTGTTGAAACGCTATTTCGAGCGAGTCGCCAGGCAGCGCAAAATGATCCATGCCAATTGCGATATAACCTGCCGCCAACAAACGTTCGTAGCCCATTTCATAGAGGGCACGTTTGACTTCGTCTTTGGGTAAATTGCTTTCGTCGTAGCCGCGTTGTCCGGTACCTTTAATCCAAGGAACATGGGCATAACCGTAAAGGGCAATGCGTTCGGGCATCAATTCAATGGTGCGTGCAATAGTGTGTTCAAAGGCTTTCAAATCTTGGAAAGGCAAGCCATAAACCAAGTCGTGATTAATGCTTGTGTAACCGATTTCTTTGGCCCGCTTGTGCACACTCGCCACAAGTTCAAAGGACTGTTTGCGGTGGATGGCTTCTTGAACCTTCGGATCGTAATCTTGAATGCCAAAAGAAACACGCCGAAAGCCAGCTTGGTAAAGGGCTCGTAAATGAGCTTCAGAGGTCGATCCGGGGTGGGCCTCAAAACTGAGGTCAAGTTGATCACGTTGATCTTGGTTCGCGTTGCACAAAGCAGTAGTCAGACGCACCAATTCAGTTGCTGAAAAAAAAGTGGGCGTGCCACCTCCAAAATGGATTTCGGTAATCTGAATGTTTTCGGGCAGCAGTTTTTGATAGAGCGCCCATTCCGCAATGACACTATCGATATACGGCGTTTCGACCGCATGATTTTTTGTAATGCGCTTATGACAGCCGCAAAAGGTACACAACGATTCGCAAAAAGGAAGGTGCACATACACACCTAAACTGCCGTTCTCAAGTCTACTGCTTGCCTGCTTGACCTCTGACTCCCAGTCTGCTAGCTGCATGTCAGGGACTTTCCAAAAAGGAACAGTCGGATACGAGGTGTAGCGCGGGCCGGGAACATTGTATTTGCGGATGAGCTCCAAGGGTTTCATGTGACAAATTTGGAACGATTCTGAATTGCAAAAAATGACCTGCATCATGTTTCATTTTTTTCACTTTTTTTGGTACATTTGAAAGAACTAATCGCCCACCAATGCTCGATAAATCACACAAACACGTCACCTGTCAGACATGCACAGGACGCAGCAATTCACTGCTGGGTGGTTTTTGTAACGATGAACTCGATCACCTGAATTCGCATCGTGCTTGTAATTATTACAAAAAACACCAATCGTTATTCTTAGAAGGCTCGTTTCCACGCGGCGTTTTTTGCATCAATCAAGGAATGGTTAAAATTTTCCAACGTGGCGACGAAGGTAAAGAGCAAATCATTCATATTGCCAAAGCAGGCGAAATGGTAGGCTTTCGCGCGATGTTTAGCGAAGAACCGTACAAAGTTGCCGCCGAAACATTAGAAGAAAGTAATATTTGCTTTATTGGAAAAGACGATTTTCTCAACCTCATGGACAGCAATCCGGTATTGCGCAATGGCATCATCAAAGAACTCTCACGAGAATTGGCAGATCGTGCCGATTTTATTACCAATATGGCTCAAAAATCGGTCCGCGAACGTTTGGCATTTGCAATGCTTATTTTAATGGAGGTCTTTGAAAAAGAACCGATTAACTTAAGTCGTGAAGACCTCGCTAACTTTGTAGGGACCGCCACTGAAACGCTCATTCGTTTGCTCAAAGATTTTAAAGAAGAGGGCATTATTGAGGTCCAGACGCGTAAAATCAATGTCCTAGACAAAGCCCGCTTACTCTCCATTGCGGGTAAGTAACTGATCTTCGACAATCCAGACAAAATTTTCAAGTAAAGTGTAGCCGGTATTTCCAGAAACTTCTGGATGAAACTGAACCCCATAATGTGCTTTGTCGCGGTGTTTCATGGCTTCATTGCTACAGGCGTCCGAACAAGCTAACTGCACAAAATTTGGCGCGATTGAAATGTGTTCACAATGATCTTCACGCATGTCGAAGCAATCGGGCAAACGCTCAAACAAGCGGTCTGCGGTCACGATTTCGATTTCTTGCCAGTCGCGGTCATCGCGCATTCGTGCTACACGTGCACCATAGCATTGTCCGAGTAATTGATGACCAAAACAAATGCCTAGAATCGGCTTTGGATAGTCGCAAAGCCAAGCAAATTGATCAAGCAGTGCCAACAAGTTTTGTTCGGTCCAGAGTAGCGGTGCACCTGAAAAAATGAGTCCGTCAAGTTGCAGCGCTGTTTCGAGATGGATGTCGTTTAAGCCAATGAGTTGGTAGTCACAAAGAGAATCGATGCAATCTATTAGTGCCGGCGTTTTTTGACTTCCACAATCAATGATGCCGAGTGTCATGGCTTCACTTTTTGAAACGAACAACTGAGTGCACGGTGGTCACTGTATGTGTGTTTTTGAATTGAAAAGCGCGTAGGTACTAGCCCAGCACTGTAAAACAAGTAGTCAATGCGACCTGCCGGCAAACGCCCCACATAGGTACTGCCTAGTCCAAAACCGCAACTGCGGAAGGCATCATTTAGAAACCGATGGAATTGATTGTAGGTATACGACATCGGGGTGTCATTAAAATCGCCGCATACGATGACAGGATAGGGTGAGCTTTGAATGTGCTCAACTACACGGCGGGCTTGTTCGGCGCGCTTTTCAAAGGCAAGTCTCAACTTGCGATACACAGCAATGGCACCTTTTTTACTGCCATAGGTATTGACTTCTTCGCCTTCAATATGCGGATCGGTATGCAAACGAATCGACTGTAAATGCACATTGTAAATACGGAAAGTATCTTGCATTTTGATGATGTCGGCATAAATGCAATAATTGAAATCATGGATACCCTGACTGTCAAACATGACGTCGCCGCGAGCAATCATGGGGTATTTGGAAAAGAGGGCAATGCCATAATTTTGACGTGTACTGCGTTTATGAGCGCTGCGTTCGTGGTAATCTTTATAGGCTAATATCGACTGCAACGAGTCCATGATTTCAAAACTTGTTGGTTTGTCTTGGTGGTAAAATTCTTGCAAACACAAGACATCCGGGTCCTGACTTCGGATAAATTCAAAAATTTGGTTGCGCGAATGCAGCGCATCGGCTGGTTTTGGGTTGAATAAATCAAACAAGCGTACATTGTATGTCAGGACATGAAGCGCACTTGAATCGGCATCTTGTGGCGCGTTAAGGGTGGTGGCGACGCTTCGAAAATGCAGTTTACCACCAATGAGTAAAACCAATAGGCAATAGATGGCCCAACGCGATCTGGCCATGGCCCACAGTACACCTAGGGCAACTGTTAATGCTAAAAATATCGGATAACTGAGCCCGAAAAAAGGGAGAGCAGGAAT
>JBDLQL010000005.1:0-82389 GCA_039800565.1 Bacteroidota bacterium
GCGCCGCCACTTCCGATTTGTTCAATCGGATGCCAAGTGGTTTTGATTTCTTGAAAGTCCGAGATATAAGACAAGCCTTGGGCCGCTGACTGCGAAAAATCGATACTATAACTCATGACGCGTTTGAGGTTGTCAATAGCTTCTGATTGTGCATCATTTACCAAAGAATCTTCGATTTGTGCGATGCTTAATGCATTTACGTCCATGTGTCCGCTTAAGATCGGAAGTAATTCATGGATATCGCCAGAAAGTAAGTTCACAATTCCATCAGGAAAATCAGAAGTAGCCATAACTTCGGCTAACGAGATTGCTGCTAAAGGTTGTGCTTGATTGACAAGAACTACCGCAGTATTACCACCAATAAGAACCGGTAATAATTGAGAAAGTAGGCCGAGAAGTGGGCTTTTTTGACAGGCCACAATTCCGACAACGCCCATTGGTTCAGGAATTGAAAAATTAAAGTGTGAACTAGATACCGGATTGACACTCCCCATTAACGCTTGGTATTTATCGGCCCAACCCGCATAATAAACGATCCGATCAATACTGGCCTGTATTTCGGCTTTTGCCTCGATAACATTTGCACCCATCTGACACAGTTCGTGTTCGAATGCCGTTTTGCGCGACTCGAGCATTTCTGCCATACGGTAAGCAATCTGACTGCGGTTAAACGCGGTTTTTCTTGCCCATGAAGCCTGTGCTTTTCGGGCGGCTTGAACCGCATTGCGCACATCCTTGCGAGATGCCAAACAAGCATTGGCAATGACTTGTTGCTGTGCATCAAGGACTTCGTAAGTACGGCCACTTTCAGTCCGCGGAAATTGTCCGCCGATGTAAAGTTTATATGTTTTTAGGATTTCCATTAGAAACTAGGTTTGAGGTAAGCACTGAGTCCGTGAAGACCGCCTTCGCGACCAAATCCACTTTCTTTATAGCCTCCAAAAGGAGAAGCCGGATCAAATTTATTGTAGGTATTGGCCCAAACCACACCGGCCTTGAGTGCCTGACTCAGCCCAAAAATGCGCGAACCTTTATCGGTCCAAACACCGGCGGCCAACCCGTAAGGCGAATTGTTGGCTTTCTCAATGACTTCATCAATCGTGCGAAAAGTCTGGATGGTAAGTACCGGTCCAAAAATTTCTTCTTGCGCGATGCGCATACTTTGCGCGACGTCGATAAAAAGAGTTGGTTTGCAATAATATCCGCTTGAAGGGACCGTGCAATCGGGTTGATACATTTCGGCGCCTTCTGCAAGTCCTAATTGAATGTACGAGGCAATCGTCTGGAGTTGTTTCTCAGAATTAATGGCGCCTATGTCTGTATTCTTGTCAAGCGGATTCCCTAAGTACAAGGATTGCATCCGGAATTTTAATTTGTCAATCACGCGTTGAGCAATCGATTCTTGAACAAACAAGCGCGAACCCGCACAACACACATGTCCTTGGTTAAAGAAAATGGCATTGATGATCCCTTCGACCGCTGCGTCTATTGGGGCGTCTTCTAAAATAATATTTGCTGACTTTCCGCCGAGTTCGAGGGTTGTTTTTTTGGACGTCCCGATACACGCTTTTTGAATTTGCTTCCCAACCGCTGTACTGCCTGTAAACGCAATTTTATCAATATCGGGATGCGCCACAAGTGCAGCACCGCTATCGCCAAAACCTGTGACAATATTAACAACCCCGGCTGGTAGCCCTGCTTCTTGACAAATTTCGGCAAATTTAAGTGCTGTCAGGGAAGTGGTTTCAGCAGGTTTTAATACAACAGTATTTCCGCAGGCTAAGGCCGGCGCTACTTTCCAAGCGAGCATTAACAAGGGAAAATTCCAAGGAGTAATTTGACCTGCGACACCTAATGCTGCCATTTTTTGACCCGGAAACGCTTCTTGCAATTTATCGGCCCATCCCGCATAATAAAAGAAATGATTACACGCTAAGGGCACATCGATGTCTCGCGATTCACGGATGGGTTTGCCGCCATCTAGCGTTTCGAGTACAGCCAATTCTCTGGCTTTTTCTTGCATGAGTCGGGCAATTCGGAACAAATACTTGCCACGTTCGGTCCCGCTCATTTTTGACCAAACTTGGGTATAGGCTTTGCGGGCTGCCTTAACGGCAAGGTCAATGTCGGCACTGTCTGAATACGCAACTTGCGCAAGTACCTGTGCATCTGCCGGATTAATTGAATCAAAATAACGGCCCTGTTTTGGTGCGACCCAATTGCCATCAATATACAGCTCGTAGCGTTCTTTTAACGAGACAACTCCGCGCGATTCAAGCGAAGGTTCGAGATTCCAGGTTGAACTAGACATAATTAATCAATTGAAAAATAAGCAGCCGATTGGTACTTACCTGTTTGTTGTTTTTGGTATTGCATGAGTACGTCATTGGCCAAACTACTTGCGCCAAATCGGTACCATTCATTAGTAAGCCATGCTTCTCCTAATACTTCTTTTACTAATAGTAAGTGTTGTAACGCCAATTTTGAAGAAGAAATGCCGCCGGCAGGTTTCATGCCGATTTGAATGCCGGTTCGGTCGTAATGGTCTTTAATGGCACCTAACATCGTGTATACAACTGGAAACGTTGCTGCTACCGGAATTTTACCCGTAGAGGTTTTGATGAAGTCGGCGCCTGCTGCGATTGCTAAATCAGACAGGCGACGAACTTGATCTAAGGTATCGAGTTCGCCCGTTTCAAAGATCACTTTTAATCGTGCCTTGTTTTGGCAAAGTTCTTTGATTGCCGCAATTTCATCGTACACAAAATTGTATTCACCGGCTAAAAATTTACCGCGAGAAATCACCATGTCAATTTCATCGGCACCGTGATCGATTGCAAAAAGCGTATCGATTTTTTTGACTTCAAAAGGTGCCTGTCCGGATGGAAAAGCCGTCGAGACCGCAGCTATTTTTACGCCTGAAGTGCCCAGCGCTTTTTTAGCGGTTTCGACCATTGTTGGGTACACACACACTGCTGCAACGGTGGGTAAGCCTTCTGCTTGTTCATGCAAATGCTGTGCTTTGTAACAGAGCTGTCGCACTTTTGCTGGACTGTCTTTACCTTCCAAGGTCGTGAGGTCGATCATGTTGAGTACCATACGCAGACCGTGTAATTTGGCTGCGCCTTTCACGCTTCGTGCTTGAATGCGGGCAATACGCTCAGTAACCCCAACCTGATCAATAGTAGGGCTAGCTGTTAACCAATAGTGAAAGTCGGAAAGTGTGTGATCAGCATGCATTTAGCCAAAATTAAAAAAAGTTGGCTAACTGGACTTAATCTTCATCGTCGTCTGAAGCGTCGTCGTCGTAGGAATCGTTGAACGAATCGTCTTCTTCTTCTTCGTCGTCTTTGTCGAGGTCGTCATCTTTGAGGTCATCACCTTTGTCAAAGTCGTCTTCGAAATCTTCTTCTTCTTCGTTGACAGGTTTTGCCTTAGGGGTAATTTTATTGATTTTAACCAAGTAAATGACTTCGTCGGTTTCCCAAACTAATGCATCAAGCACTTCACCGGTTGGCGTTTTAATGCTTGTGAGGTGATTGATGTATCCATCGGGGAAATCACGCAGGATTTGTTTTTTCTGTTCGATGGTTAGTTTGTCGTAACTAATGATGCTTCTTCTTTTGGACATAGTGTTGATGACTAATTACACGGCAAAAATATAGTTTTTGGTATTCTGAAAAACACGGAATGAAAATTTCTGCAAAAAAATCTTTCCTACATCCGTAAACACCCGGAATAAGCACTTGGCAGACAGCTTTAAAGGCAAAAATTAAATTACCTTTGTTCGAAATCAATTCTTCAAATGGCAAAAGTTAAATCAGCATTTTTCTGTCAAAACTGTGGGTATGAGTCTCCAAAGTGGCTTGGAAAATGTCCTTCTTGTCAGGAATGGAATACTATGGTTGAAGAAATTCTTGAAAAAAGCACCAAACATGTGGTGTCTTTTTCAAAAGAAAGCCGGGCCAATAAACCTGTATTGCTGCAAGAAGTCGAACGCAGTGAAGAAAGTCGCATTGCACTTCAAGACTTCGAACTCAACCGTGTGTTGGGTGGCGGTTTGGTTCCGGGTTCCATTTCCTTACTTGGTGGCGACCCTGGTATCGGAAAATCGACTTTACTCTTGCAACTTGCCATCAAAGAACAACTAAAGGTCCTCTATGTATCTGGTGAAGAATCTGAGCAGCAAATTCGCATGCGTGCCGAGCGTTTAGGCCTCGACAACCAACAGTGTTTCTTACTTACCGAAACCAACCTACAACAGGTCCTCAATCAGGCGCAAGAAGTTAAGCCCCAATTGCTCATCATTGACTCAATTCAAACACTTTACACTGACAGCGTCGAATCATCGCCCGGTTCGGTGGTGCAGGTTCGTGAGTGCACGGCCAACCTGCTGCGCTTTGCCAAACAAACGGGCATTCCAGTCTTTTTAATTGGGCATATTACCAAAGATGGCACCATTGCTGGGCCCAAAGTGCTCGAACACATGGTCGATACCGTCTTGCAATTCGAGGGCGATCGCCATCATATTTACCGCCTATTGCGCAGCATTAAAAACCGCTTTGGCTCGACAAACGAACTTGGCATTTATTCGATGCAAGGGCAAGGCTTGGTTCCGGTCTCCAATCCGTCAGAAGTATTGGTTTCGGCCGGCACCGAGGCACTAAGTGGTGTGGCCATTGCGTCAATGGTCGACGGAATTCGGCCTTTATTAATTGAAGTTCAAGCACTTGTTAGTAGTGCAGCATACGGTACGCCACAGCGTTCGTCTACCGGTTTCGATGTCAAACGCTTGAATATGTTATTGGCAGTGCTCGAAAAACGCTGCGGCTTTCGCTTAAGTGCCAAAGATGTTTTTCTAAACATTGCTGGTGGTATCAAAGTCGATGACCCAGCCATTGACCTTGCTGTAGCCATGGCCATTCTGTCGTCTAATGCCGATTTAGCGATTCCACGAACCATTTCATTTGCTGCCGAAATTGGTCTTAGTGGCGAGTTAAGGCCCGTGAATCGGCTCGAGCAACGCTTGTCTGAACTTGAAAAAATGGGCTACGAAAAAATCATCGTGTCGCGCTATTCGAAAGGCATTGAAAGTCGACACAAACACATTCAAATCATTCCGTGCACCAAAATTGAAGAAGTGGTGCGTGCTGTTTTTGCTTAAGTTATGGCTAAACTCATCCTTGTCCCGACCCCAATTGGCAACCTCGAAGACATCACATTGCGTGCACTGCGCATCCTAAAAGAATGCGACCTAATTTTTGCTGAAGACACCCGCACGACACACAAATTGCTCGCGCATTTTGAACTAAAGAAAAAAGTACTTGCTTTTCATGCACACAATGAGCACCGTTTCCTAGAAAAAACCATCGCACTCATTTCTCAACATGAACAAGCAGTGTTGGTTTCCGATGCCGGAACACCTGGAATTTCTGATCCTGGTTTTTTACTGGTGCGTGCTTGTGTGCAAGCCGGCATTCAGGTCGAATGTTTGCCTGGCCCTACGGCCTTCGTGCCGGCGCTAGTGGCTTCGGGTTTTCCGTGCGACAAATTTGTATTTGAAGGGTTTTTACCGCACAAAAAGGGGCGGCAATCGCGCATTCAAGCCTTAGCACTCGAAACGCGCACCGTCGTACTTTATGAATCGCCGCATCGTTTGCGCAAAACACTCGAACAATGTTGCGAATGGATCAGCCCTGACCGCGAAGCTTGCGTTGTCCGAGAAATTAGTAAACATTTCGAAACCTACCACCGAGGGACCTTCGCTGAATTAAAAGCGCATTTTGAACAACAAGAGCCGCGTGGCGAGATTGTTTTAGTGATCAAAGGCCTCGACGACTAGTTCTTCGATTTTGCGTATTTTTGAGCATGCAATTTCAGCAACTTATAGGCCAAGATGCACTCAAGCTCGATTTCATAAAAGAAATCAAGTCTGAGAAGATTGCACATGCCCAGTTACTGCAAGGTCCGGCTGGTCACGGCGGATTGCCCATGGCACTTGCGTTTGCCCAGTATTTATTTTGCAAAAATCCTTCTGAGTCCGATAGCTGCGGTACTTGTCCGTCCTGCCTAAAAGTAAAAGAGCTTCAGCATCCCGACCTCCATTTTGTGTATCCAGTCGTACAGGCCATTGCCAAAACTTCTGACGCTTTTGCAACAGATTGGCGCGCACAAATTCAAGAAGACCCCTACTTTGACTTATTTACCTGGACCCAACGCATCGACAATAAAGAGCGCAAACCCATTATCGGGACTGAAGAAAGCAAAGATATCATTCGAAAACTGAGCCTTAAATCGTTTGAAGGCGGTTACAAAATCATGATCATTTGGATGCCAGAAGAAATGAATGCCGACTGCGCCAACAAATTGCTTAAAATTCTCGAAGAACCGCCTGCATACACCTTGTTTTTGTTGGTCAGTGAATCCGCTTCAAAATTGTTGGTCACCATTCAATCCCGAACGCAACACATTCGTGTTCCGAAAATTGAAAGTCATGCGTTAAGCGCGCATTTACAAAAATTGCACGCACTTTCTGCAAACCAAGCCGACTCCGTTGCGGCCTTTGCCGACGGGAATTACCTCCAGGCGCAAGCCTACCTCGAAGCCTCCGAAGACCAATCAACTTACCGGGATCAGTTCATTCAGCTCATGCGTGTTTGTTACAAAAAGGAAGTTATTAGCATGATGGATTGGGCCGATGACTTGGCCAGCACGGGCAAAGAGCGGCAAAAGCTTTTTATTCAATACAGCTTGCACATGCTGCGTCAGAGCCTGCTTACAAATTATATGGGTGATTTATTGACGCGTGTATCCAAAGAAGAAGCCGCTTTCCTTGAAAAATTTGCGCCATATATTAGTGGAAATAACATTCGTGAATTCATCGCGACTTTTGATGCTGCATATTACCACATTGACCGAAATGCCAATGCACGCATTTTGTTTACGCAATTGTGCTTTCAAACGATGCGTTACATCCATCAGGCCTAATCGAAAATTGTTAACTTTACGAAAAAAATAGTTCATGGGATGTGCGTCTTGTAGTAGTGGTGGTGGAACGCCAAGAGGTTGTAAAAACAACGGCACCTGCAGTAGTGGTGGCTGTAACAAACTCGAGGTATTCGATTGGCTTGCCAATGTCGCCTTACCAGCCGGACAAAACACCTTTGACATGGTCGAAGTGCGCTTTAAGAATGCGCGCAAGGTATTTTACCGCAACGCTTCCAATTTAGCCCTTCAAGTTGGCGACATCGTCGTGGTTGAAACCAGCCCGGGTTACGATATCGGGATCGTTTCGGCACTTGGCGAATTGGCACGCATTCAAGTCAAGAAGAAAGCGCCAAATTTAAAAGCCCTTGAATCCAAAAAAATCCTTCGCATTGCCAATCAAGAAGAGATTGACAAATGGATCAAAGGACGTTCGCTTGAAAAAGACCTCATGTATGAATCGCGCACCCTCGCCATGAACCTTCATATGGAAATGAAAATTTCGGATGTCGAGTACCAAGCCGATCTTTCAAAAGCCACTTTTTATTATACAGCCGAAGGGCGCGTCGATTTTCGTCAGCTAATCAAAGACATGGCCGACCGCTTCAAGGTGCGCATTGAAATGCGCCAAATTGGTTCGCGTCAAGAAGCTTCTCGTTTAGGTGGTATTGGCTCATGTGGGCGCGAACTTTGTTGTGCTACATGGCTTACCGATTTCCGATCAGTTTCTACCTCTGCGGCCCGCTACCAACAGCTCTCGTTAAATCCTCAGAAATTAGCAGGGCAATGCGGCAAGCTCAAATGTTGCCTCAATTACGAGCTCGATATGTACCTCGATGCCATCAAGTCAATGCCAAAAGTTGACGGCAAACTTTTA
Organism: Bacteroidota bacterium; assembly: GCA_039800565.1. Taxonomy (GTDB): domain Bacteria; phylum Bacteroidota; class Bacteroidia; order Flavobacteriales_D; family Crocinitomicaceae; genus UBA952. The sequence goes on from JBDLQL010000005.1 coordinate 7,862, forward strand.
ACCGAAAAAGGCGACGCCGTGCACATGAAAACCGATGTATTTAAGCGCATTATTTGGTACGCATACCGCGGCGAAACAGGCATGGTGGCACTTAGCCCAGAGCGCGTGGCAGAAATCAAAAAACTCAACAAAGAAGGGGTCAAACCAAAAGATTTGGCCGACTTTGCACAAGTAAAAGAAAAGGTCGAAGAGATTGGCTACCAAAATGTGGTTGGTCAAGATAGCTTAAATCGATTCGAAAAATCTTTTGCCAAGAAAAAACGTCCGAACAACCAAAACCGACGCAACCGCAAACCACAATCTGGGCCTAAAAATGAAAAAGCTAATTAGTCTTTTTGCGCTGCTATTTGTGTTACTTAGTGCGTGTACAAAAGAGGCACTTTACACGAAATCGTATACCTTCAAAAACCAGGTCTGGAGCCAGTCGGTGAAACCCCGTTTTGAAGTGGATATCCAAGACACCGCCCAACTCTACGATTTTATTGTAACGCTGCGTAGCACCACCGACTACGCGTACAGCAACCTTTGGATTTTTATGCACACCAAGCCGCCTTATGGCAAAGAAGTACGCGAGCCTTACGAAATCAAGACCACCTACCCCGACGGAAATTGGATAGGCAAAAAGTCAGGGACTATCGTCGAACATGTGCTGCAATTTCCACGCAGAAAAGTTCCTTTCAAAGGCAAGTATGTGTTTACGCTCGAGCAAGCAATTACTCAAAAAACCATCTCAGATGTGCTCGACATCAGCCTAGAGGTGAGCCCTTCCGAAGCCAATTAATGCGATTCAGACTACTGACAACTGCTGAATTGGCAGCCCTCGAAACGGAGTTCACCCAGTTTTTAGTGGTCAATGGACTTTACGATCTTGAATGGCGAAAATTAGCGCAAGAAGATCCGGAAAAAGCCAATCAATTTGTAGCGTTATTCTCCGACATTGTGCTCGAAAAAGTCTATTCAAAAATTCCGGGCTTGCTTCAAATCGGACATGATTTTATAGCCCTCTTTATCTTCGAAGAAGCCAACTGGACTTTCTACCAATTTCAAGCTCCTGCATCTGTAAAATTACCGGAAATAGACTTGGAAAATTACCAAGAAATCTTGAAGCAATACCAAGCCGATTGGCTCATTACGAAAGGTTCCAAAAGAGCCCCCGAAGCTCCAGCTGATCAGATTTTTTCGATGGTCAAGAACGGTGCATTTGAACTACACACGCCCCAAATTCTTGATTTTCTAAGCTTTCTTTCCGAGGCACACTAGATAATTTTCTTGCGAAGAAGGCATCTTTTCTTGCTTTATTCCGTTTATAGGCATAAATTTGAACATACTATAGCCTAAACAGTGCAACTATGAAACTTACACGCTTTGCTCTTTATGCCTTTTTCCTTGTCGGAATTTTTACTTCATGCATTGATCACGAAGTCATTCCGCCGCCAAGCAACAAAGCCGATTTAAATGCAAGTTTTGCCGCCACCATCAACGGCGACCTCATCGAAATGACGCAAAATGTGAACTATTTCACCGGCTATGCTTTCGATACCTTAATCATGAATCCATCACCCATGATGTCGAAAGAAATTTTCACATCAGGTATGTCTTCACCACAAAGCATGCGCAGCATTGCCTTCCGTTTTGGTTCTTTAGAATGGGATGCCTCACAAAGTTCAGAGCCCACATTAGCTATGTTCAACGATTACCACCAGACAAATTCAGCCACTCCAATTCCATTCAAAAACATGGCCTCATTGATTGCCAATAGTTTAAATGGTGTCGAACTTACATACGTCGACGACACCGGTGCTGTCTGGAAATCAGACGAAACCGTACCTGGCCAATTGGCAAACTTTACCGTTGTGAAGCAAACTTCTGATGGCGGCGGCGATTACTCCTTATTCGAAGTAACTTTCAGCTGCTTGGTAAAATACATAGACCCCCTTACAGGCACTTACTACATCGATGCAACGACCGGTGGAAACGTAGCCATTCCGGTGACCAACGCAAAATACCGTGCTTGGTTTAAACGCTAATCACAAGCCTTTCTAGGCAGCCCATGAGTGAAGCGCTGAAAATAGCAATCATAGGCGATTACAACTTCACCTACAACTCGCACCACGCGACCAATCTTTCCTTGGACCATGCTTCCGATTTCCTCGATATCGAAGTCAATTATTATTGGATCAAGATCAATGAAGCACTTCAGCACAAAAAGCTTTATTACGAGCAATTTGATGGGATTTGGGTTGCTCCTGGCCCCTATTTAAACCCCTTCTTTTTAAGTGGCGTGTTCAAAACACTTGTCGAACTTCGCATTCCGATCTTTCTCACTGGAGAATGTTTTCGATCACTTATCGACTATTTAATTACAGCGCAGCACCTCAACCCTTTTGGTGAAAAATTAATCTCTGACAACCTTATTGAAGGTGCTCACTTTGAACGCGTTCAAATCAGTCCGCGCAGCAAATCATTAGAGCGTCTATATGAAAATTGCAGCCAAACCGAATTGACCGCAACGCGCTACAGCTTGTACCCGCAGCTTTTAGAACAATTGGTGGGGCAATACATTGACGTAGAGGCAGTCAATCAGTTTGATGACCCAGAAGTGATTTCCTTGCGCAATCATGCGTTTTTTATGGCCACCAGTTTTTGTCCGCAAATCTCCTCGACCCGCGACCTCCCGCACCCATTAGTGTACACCTTCTTAAAGATGGCGGCAGGTGAGCGCATCTCAACTCTCCAAGAATAAATTCAGCTGGCTGTAGTATAAAAATGCCCGTACAGGTTTTTTAAAGATCGATTCGAGTAAGTTGGCATAACGCACAATTTGTTCCAGATCTTTTGCTTGTTTTTTTCCGGTTTTAAAATCAAATACCAGTACTTCTTCTGCCTTTACCCAAACTTTGTCAGGTTGCTTCAGTTCATTGACACCGGCAATAATGCGTTGTTCATTGAATTGCGTAATCAGCCCTTGATCAAGTTTGTTTTCGGCGACATAGTGCCAAAACTGAAGGGCCGCCTTGCGTAGTGAAGCTACTTGTTCACGGGCAACGAGCCCACTTTCGAGTCCATTTTCGATGGCCTGCTCTAGTGTTGAGCTTTCGCTGCATTCAGCCATAACAGCATGAAAGGCGATACCGAATTGTTGGTCTTGAAAAACAGTGGCTGGTGCTTGATTCCTAAAAACAACTGAAGGATACCACAATTGCTCGTTCAAGGATGCTGGCGTATAAAACACGGATTCAGTTGCTGGCTGATGGCTTTGCGGAGTGCTGCGGGTTCCATGGCTTTGCACAGGCTCATTTTCAAGCTGCGGAAATTGCTGGAGCAAGGCCGCATGAACCAATTGACCTACGCCATCTTTTCCGAAATGATTAAATAGATACAAGCGCTGCTCAGGTCGCGTTAAGGCAACATATAACAAATTGAGTTTGTCAAGTAAAATGGCTTGTAACTCGCGCACTCTAAAACGCTGAAGGACTGGTATTTTCTCGGTCGGATACGCGTACGTAATTGAATCATCGGTTTCAATCAAAAACTTTGCTGTACCACGAATGCTGCAATCGAAATCGAGATGCGGCACAATGACCACTGGGAATTCTAAGCCCTTGGCTTTATGAATGGTCATGATCTGAATGGCCTCAGAAGATGCCGGCATTTGCAACGCCATTTTGTCTTTCTGTGCTTCAAGGTAATCTAAAAAGGGAAGCAATTCTGATTGTCGGGTCAGCTGAAACTGGTAGGCCACATCTAAAAAATGGTGCACATACGGCTCTTTGCTTTCATCGATGCGCAGTACTTTACACGCTTGTAATAGTAAATCATACAAGTTTTCGTAGGGCAAATAAAAGGCCTCTTCTGAATGGAAACAACTGCGTAAAAATTGCCGGTCATTAAACTGACGGTAGCGTTTGCCCTCAACCTCTTTTTCCTGAATAAATTCGAGAAACGAAGCCACATCAAATTGCTTATGATAGCGCAAATAGGCTTCGGCGAAACGCTTTTGTAAGGTCTCGTTGGCTGGTTTAGCACGACGGTGCAAATACAATTTTAAAAGCTGTACTGCCGGATGCTTGGCAATCAACAACGAATCCTGTGAAAGCACTTGGAATTGTTCTGGTGCGCTGGTCAAGGCCATCGCCATCGCATTCCCACGTTTATTGGTGTCAGTAAGGATGCAAATATCTGCTGGCTGGTAGCCATCGGCTAGCGCTTCCCGTACACATTCAAGTACTTTCGCTTGTGCCAATTCTTCGGGCAATTTATTGGGCAAACTTTCGATGTAAACATAGCCTTCAAGGTTTGTTTTGGAAGTTTGGGAAAGGTCGTCATAGAACGCGCGCATTTCTGCGGGTAAATTGGCCGACAATTGCTTAAATAATTGGTTATTAAACGCCACGATCAATGGTGCTGACCTGTAATTAAAGGCTAATTTTTCTTTGCTTCCACTTTGTTCAAAGCGCTGACTTAATTGTGCCAAACGGGCATCTTGATCCGGATTGTAAATGGCTGGTAGGGCGACAAACTGCTCAGCTAAACCGTTGTTGAAGCGGTAAATGCTTTGCTTGGCATCGCCAACAATGAGGTTCTGACGGTTATTGGCAATTGATTCGTGGAGTAATGGTATCAAATTGATCCATTGCAATCGCGAGGTATCTTGAAACTCATCTAATAAAAAATGTTCGTAACGAATGCCTAATCGCTCGTAAATATACGGGGCTTCTTCTCCTCGAACCAATTGACTAATGAGTCGATTAAATTCAGAAATTCGAATTTGCTGTTCGTCGTGCATGCGCTGTTCAGTTTGCTGCGCAACGTATTGCAAAAGGGCCATATTAAAAAAGTTACGGCGATACAACTCCAGCAACAGGAAGTCGGCATAAATCTGATGGTAGGTACTTTCTAAGTTTAGTAATTTCTCGCAAAGGCTGGCTGGGACTCCCCATTTGTTTTCGGTCAGTTGTTGATGAAAAGTAGCGCTAAAAAAATCACCATTTTTGGTAGTTAAGCCCCAATTTTCGGCGTGTTGAAATGCGGCTATGCGATCGGTATCACGTTTGTTTTTCCAATGCGAACCGAGGTATGGCGCACATTCGAGGTAGATGCTGCGGCAGCTGCTTTCAAATGCTGATTGGAGCTGTTTTTGCTGCCTTCCTAACGACTCGAAATCGGCTTGGTCAAATGAAAAAGACAAGAGGCGTTGAACCAACTCAGCATTTCGTTCTTTGTTCAAAATATCGGCAAAATCGACTAAAGATTTGCGGAAATCCCATGATTCACCTTCGTTTACCTTTGTTCTGGCGTAACGAAGCATCCAATTCGTGAGGTCTTCAGTGCCAAACATGCCGAGTCTGGAAATGAGCAAATCGATGACCTCTTCTAACACTAATTTTTCATTGAGTATGACTTCAAAATCGGCGGGCAAATCGAGGTCACGACTAAACGAACGAATGAGGCGAAGGTTAAATTTATCAATGGTTGAAATGCTAAAATCTTCGTAACGATGCAAAATGCCATGCAAGGCCGCTTTACTCCGGCGCTGAATACTGCTTTCGTCTAGAGAAGATACGGCGCGTAAATTTTCAAGAATTGCAGTGGTTTTTTGATCGCGTGTGGCCGGATAAGCCAACCCGCTTAACGTTTGTAATATCCTGTTTTTCATTTCGTTAGCCGCCTTATTTGTGAAGGTCATGGCCACGATACTCTTGAATTTTAGTTGGCTTGCGTGGTCTTGTAACAAAATAAGCAGGTACTGCAAAACCAAGCGATGGGTTTTACCGCTTCCGGCCGAAGCACTAAGGACCGTTAAGGTACTTTCAGGTGGCTTGTTTGTTGGTGTTTGGAGCTCTTGCACAATTTTTAAAAATACGAACAATTTTGAACGATTTGGCGTATTTTTGTTAAATGAGATGGATCTTATTTAGTATGATTTTGGCTTTAAGCATTTTATCGTGCGGAAAAGACAAGCCCGTGCCGGTCAAGAATTACATCCAATTAGAACTGCAACCTACCTTTGGTGCTTTGCCTTTTTACATGGATAGTATTTATACCAGCCCCCAAGGATACAAAGTAAAATTTACCGAACTCAAGTGTTATTTTTCATTGCTCGGAAATGGCACTACTTCCCTACAACAAGCCTGTCTATTTGATTACCGTGAAACAGGAAGCCTTTTGCTGAAGCAAGAAGCAGACTACAGCAAATTTGCAAGCCTGCAATTCAAACTAGGTGTTGATAGTAGCCTCAATCACCTCGATCCAAGTGCATTTCCGAACGACAGTCCTCTAAACATCAGCAATGCGGGCCCGATGCATTGGGGCTGGAATCCGGGTTATATTTTTATGAACCTCGAAGGAAAGGTAGATACCTTAATTGACGGGCTGACCAATCCTGACTTATCTTTCAGTTTTCATATCGGAACCGATGCGTATTTACAAGCCTTGACTTTTTCGGGCCTCAACTGGCAAGACGTCGGCGCCAATACACGCCGCTGCAAATTAAAGATCGACCTCGAAGCTTTTTTAGCCAACCCTGCACAGTCTATTGATTTAAAAAACGAACACCTGACGCACACAGCCGCTGGGCAAGAGGCCCTTACCGCCAAAGTCATTCAGAATTTTAAAGCGGCAATAAGCCTTTATTAGCCATGAAATACCTTGCTTGCATCGGACTTCTTTTGCTTTTTGCTTCGTGCCGAAAAGACAAAACCACTTTTCAAGCAAATCCGTATGCGCTCGAAATTCCGGGGCATTTCCCAGACATGATTATCCCTTCAGATAATCCCATGACACAAGAAGGAGTCGAGCTCGGACGTTGGTTATTTTATGAAAAACGCTTAAGTGGGAACGATTCCATGAGTTGTGCATCTTGTCATATGCCGTCACATAGTTTTTCAGATCCACATCAGTTTTCGACCGGAATTGATGGCATTCAAGGAAATCGCCAATCGATGGCACTGATCAATTTAGGCTGGGATCAATTTTATTTCTGGGATGGCCGAGCAGCTTCATTAGAAAAACAAATTTTAGGGCCTGTTCCTAATCCCATCGAAATGCACCAAAGCTGGCCAGATGCAGTTTATAAGTTGACACTCGACCTCGATTACCGCAACCGTTTTTTTAGAGCCTTCGGCGAGCCAGGAATCGATTCTATCAAAGTTTCTAAAGCCATTGCCCAATTTATTCGCACCATGATTTCGGCCAATTCGAAATACGATGTCATGTACAAATACGAAAATGGATTTTCACTGACGAGCCAAGAGCAGGGTGTTTTACAAAGTGTCGATGCCGAAGAATGGGCTGGCTACGATTTGTTTAAAAGCCTCAATGGCGCCGATTGTTTTCATTGCCATAATGGCCCGTTAATGCGCGTCAAAAAATACAGTAACAACGGGCTCGATGCGACGTTTACCGACAAAGGTCGTGGAGCCATTACACACAACCCCGAAGACGATGGCAAGTTCAAAGTCCCGACCCTACGGAACATTGCACTCACAGCGCCTTACATGCACGATGGCCGATTTGCAACCTTAGATCAAGTCATTGATCATTATTCGAGTGGCGTGCATGGCTCATCAACGATTGATCCGCTTATCGAATACGCAAGTCAAGGAGGGGTACAACTGACTACCGAAGAAAAGTACCTGCTCAAAAAATTCCTACTGACCCTTACCGACTACTCGTTTACCACCAATACCAAATTCAAAGACCCACATTAACATGAGTGATGGAAGCCGTCTGACGACAGAAGAAAAAGCGTTAAAAATAAACCTGACCCAAGACATTTATGGTTGTTTTGCAGAAATTGGTGCCGGCCAGGAAGTGGCGGCCAATTTTTTTAAAGCGGGGGGCAGTTCTGGAACCATCGCCTATACGCAATCGGCCTATGACATGAAGGTTTCAGATTCGATGTATGGCGAAACAATCCGTTATGTCTGCGAAGAACGCTTGGTTACGATGCTCGAAACAGAATTTAACCATTTGCAAGAAATCTTGCCGGTTAAAAATCGAGAAGCGCGCTTTTTTGCGTTTTGTGACACCGTTGAATCGCTCAACTACCACAAAACAAATCAAGGGCAAGGCTGGGTTGGTTTGCGCTTTCAATTAGGGATTGGTAAAAAACCAAATCATGTGGTTTTGCACATTAAAATGCACGACAACAGCCACAAGGCTCAGCAAGAAGCGCTAGGTATTTTAGGCGTTAATTTGGTTTATGCGTGTTATTTTCAATCACACAACACCGATTCATTCATCGATGGCATTGTACATCGTTTGCCACCAGACCGCATGGAAATTGACATGCTGCGCATTTCAGGCCCTGATTTCGAAGACATGGACAACCGCATCATTGCGCTTAATTTAGTGCGACGCGGCATCACAAATGCTACCATGTTTGACCTTGCAAAAAACGTACTTCAGCCTTCTACCGCACTCTATAAAAAGAACATTTTACTCATGCGCGGACGGTTCAGACCCGTCACCAAAGTACACATTGACATGATTGAAAAAGCACGCGAAGCTTTTATCAAAGAAAACCGTGTCAAACCGGAAAATACAGAAGTTGTTTTTGAACTGACCCTCAAAGACCTCACCGCCGACGGAAAAATTTCTGACAAAGACTTTCTAGACCGCGCCGAACTTTTGGGTTCGCTTGGCTATACCGTTATGATTTCGAACTACCTCAAGCATTATAAAATGCTCGAGTACCTTTCCTCGATTGCACGTGGAAATCTGGTTGGGGTCATTATGGGCATCTATAACTTGCACATTATTTTCGATGAAAAATACTACGACAACTTACCAGGCGGCTTACTTGAAGCCTTTGGTCGTGGCTTTGGTCATGATGTCAAGCTATACGTTTATCCGGCATTAAATGTCGACGACGGCAGCCTTTACCATTTAGGCAATATTAAGCTTCCAGAAAATTTAAAAGGACTGCTTTCGTACATGCAAGCCAACGATAAAATTGCCCCAATTGCCGAGTACAACCAGAAATTGCTACACATTTTATCAGACGATGTACTCAGTAAAATCAAAGCAGGTGTCCAAAGTTGGGAAGACGATGTTCCGTATGAAGTGGTGAAAGCGATTAAGTTTTTTGAGTTATTTGGCTACCACAATAAAGAACTGAGTGTCTAATGCCACACATTAAAAATGCCTTGATTCGTTACCGCATCATTGACCGAATGTTGCGCAATAAATACAAGTCATTCCCTTCTAAACAACAACTTCGAAGTGCGTGTGAAGAAGCACTTTTCGGTTCCGAAGAAGGCCAACACATCTGCGATTCGACCATCGAAAAAGATTTGTTTAACATGCGTATGGAGCACGACGCCCCCATTCGCTACAGCAAACGTGAAGGTGGCTACTATTACGAGGACCCCGACTTTAGCATCAACGATGTTCCACTCTCTGAAGCCGAACTTGACTCGATACGATTTGCAGTTAATACGCTCCAGCAATTTCGTGAAGTCCCCTTTTTTCAACAATTTGGGTCAGCCATTGATAAAATTGTAGACCGCGTTTCAATTGGTGAACACGCTCAAAACAACGAATTACACGCTTACATTCAGTTTGAATCGGCTGTTTCAACAGGAGGCAACGAATTTTTGCCCAGCCTACTCGCCGCCATTCAATCCAAAAATCGGGTGTGGTTTATGTACACGAGTTTTCAGCAGCAGCTTTCGAAACCGCGCAAAGTGAGTCCGTTGTTTTTAAAAGAATACCGCAACCGTTGGTACCTCATTTCCTTTGATGCGCAAAAGCAAGACATCATGACCTTTGCACTGGACCGAATGAGCGAACTAAAAACCACCGATGAAGCAGCGCAAATTCCCGCTCAGTTTGACCCAACAGCCTATTTTCAAGATGCCATCGGGATTACAGCATTTAAAGGCAGCCCAGATCGCATCGTCCTTGCCGCAGACCCAATCGCTGCACGCTATATTGATTCACAACCCTTTCACCAGTCTCAAAAAATCACCTCACAAACAGATTCGCAAGTGATTTTTGAACTTCGGATTCTGATTTCTGAAGAATTCATCCGAACTTTGCTCGGCTATGCTGGAGAGGTAGAAGTGATCGAACCAAAACATTTAAGAAAAACCATGCAAGAACGGGCAAAATCGTTACTTGCACGCTATAAAAAAACGCATGAGTGAAATTCTTTCTAGTACCGAAAATGGGGTCTGTACCCTTCGCATGAACAGACCTGCGGTGTTCAATTCGTTCAACCGCAAAATGGCTTTACAGCTGCAACACGAACTTGATCGTTGTGCCAACGACGACAGCATTCGCGCCGTCGTTTTGACGGGCGAAGGCAAGGCTTTTTGTGCCGGACAAGACCTTGCTGAAGCAACCGACCCAAATGGACCTGCTTTGCAAACCATTGTACGTGAACACTACAATCCGATCATATTAAAGATTCAAGCGCTCCAAAAGCCAGTCATTGCGGCCGTCAATGGTGTGGCAGCAGGGGCAGGCGCCAATATTGCATTGGCTTGCGATATTGTCTTGGCCACTGAAAGCGCTTCGTTTATTCAAGCGTTTTCAAAAATCGGACTGATTCCGGATTCTGGAGGAACTTTTTTATTACCGCGCTTAATCGGTATGCAAAAAGCGCTGGCACTCATGATGACCGGAGAAAAAGTGATGGCCACAGAAGCCGAACGCCTAAATATGATCTATAAAGTGTTCCCAAACGAGCGTTTTGCCCAAGATGTACAGCAATTTGCGGACCAATTGGCAAACATGCCCACACGTGGCTTAGCACTTACAAAGCAGGCACTTCAAGCATCGGCAACCAATACGCTTGAAGCACAACTTGAGCTTGAAGAAAAACTACAAACTGAAGCAGGCCAAACCCACGATTTTAAAGAAGGGGTGCAGGCCTTTTTAGAAAAAAGAGCTCCACAATTTAAAGGAAAATAATATGTCAACAGTAATAGGCGTTGTAGGTGCCGGTACAATGGGTGCCGGAATTGCCCAGGTCGCAGTTCAAGCAGGCCTCAAGGTCGTCTTGACCGACACCCAACAAGTACAACTCGAGAAAGCCCAAGTTTCCATCTATCAGTCTTTCGACAAGCTCGTTGAGAAAGGGAAATTTAGTACCGAACAAGTTGAAGCTTGGAAAAGCAAGCTCAATTTCTCGACCCAACTTCATGCACATGCCGATGCAAGTCTTGTCATTGAAGCCATTATCGAAAACCTTGCCGTCAAGCACGAATTATTTGCACAACTTGAGCAAGTGGTGGGGCCGCAATGTGTGTTGGCAAGCAATACATCGAGCCTTTCGATCGCTTCTATTGGCGCGTGTTTGCAAGACGCCTCACGTTTTATTGGCATCCATTTTTTTAACCCTGCTACGCTGATGCCGCTAGTAGAGGTCATTCCAGGAGTTGCAACCAGCACCGCTATTACAAAGGCCGTCGAACAAACCATTGCAAGTTGGGGCAAATCAGTAGTAATTTGTAAAGACACCCCTGGGTTTATTGTCAATCGAGTGGCGCGTCCGTTTTACGGCGAAGCTTTGCGCATTTACGAAGAAGGCTGGGCCGATTTTGCCACCATTGACTGGGCCATGACGCAGCTTGGTGGTTTCCGAATGGGACCATTTACCTTGATGGATTACATAGGTAATGACATCAATTATACCGTTACCGAAACCGTTTTTCAGGCGTTTTATTACGACCCCCGATTCAAGCCATCTTTTACCCAAAAACGCCACCTAGAAGCCGGCTTTTTAGGACGCAAATCAGGACGTGGTTTTTACAATTATACTGCTGAAACCAATTTGCCACATCCGACCGAAAATCAAGAACTTGGACAACGTATTTTCGAACGCATACTGGTTATGCTAATAAATGAAGCAGCCGATGCCGTATTTATGCAAGTAGCTAGTGCCGAAGCGGTTGACCTCGCCATGACAAAAGGCGTGAATTACCCAAAAGGCCTCTTGAAATGGGCTGATGAGCTTGGTGCTAATTGGGTACTTGAGAAATTGGAAGCACTCTTTGCTGAATACGGCGAAGACCGCTACCGTCCAAATCCATTATTGCGTCGCATTGCACGTGAAAAAAGCACATTTATTTCGTAACTTTGCACTCAAACAGTTATTAAATGGCCTATTTATTTACCTCTGAGTCCGTTTCTGAAGGACACCCAGATAAAGTATCAGATCAAATCTCTGATGCCCTTATTGATCAATTCATGGCTTTTGACCCAAGCTCAAAAGTAGCCTGCGAAACGCTGGTTACAACCGGGCAAGTCGTATTAGCCGGTGAAGTAAAATCGACCGTATACCTCGACGTTCAAAAAATTGCACGCGAGACCATCCGCCAGATTGGCTACACCAAGTCCGAATACATGTTCGATGCCAATTCTTGTGGTATTTTATCGGCGATTCACGAGCAATCATCTGACATCAACCAAGGTGTTGAGCGTAAAAACCCAGAAGAACAAGGCGCTGGTGACCAAGGAATGATGTTTGGTTATGCCACCAAAGAAACCGACAACTACATGCCGTTGGCACTCGACTTGGCTCATAAAATTTTACAGGAAATGTCTTGGATTCGTAACAACGAACCTGCTCTCATTCCGTATTTGCGCCCAGATGCAAAATCACAAGTGACCATCGAATATTCGGATGACAACGTTCCACAACGCATTGACACAATTGTGGTTTCTACCCAACACGACGATTTTGCTGACGAAGCAAGCATGTTGGTAAAAATTAAACAAGACATCATCGAGATTGTCATTCCACGTGTCAAAGCAAAATTGACGCCTGCACTACAGGGCTTATTTAACGAGGCTATTACCTACCACATCAACCCAACTGGTAAATTTGTAATCGGTGGCCCACATGGCGATACCGGACTTACAGGTCGCAAAATTATTGTCGATACCTATGGAGGTAAAGGTGCACACGGTGGTGGAGCTTTTTCCGGAAAAGACCCATCAAAAGTTGACCGTTCGGCCGCTTATGCAACGCGTCATATTGCTAAAAATCTTGTTGCTGCAGGTTTATGCGACGAAGTATTGGTTCAGGTTTCTTATGCGATTGGCGTTGCAGAACCTTGTGGTTTGTATGTCAATACTTATGGAACTTCTAAAGTCAACATGTCTGACGGCGAAATCGCTAATAAGGTTTCTGAAATTTTTGACATGCGCCCTTACTTTATTGAGCAACGCTTGAAATTGCGTAATCCCATTTATCAAGAAACGGCAGCTTATGGCCACATGGGACGCAAAAATGAAGTCGTTACCAAAACATTTACAGCCCCAGACGGCACTAAAGTGAGCCGCGAAGTTGAACTCTTCACCTGGGAAAAACTCGACTTTGTCGATCAAGTGAAAGCCGCTTTCGGCATCTAACTTTACACTTTTCGAAAGCCCGTCCAGACGGGCTTTTTTAATGCCTATTTTTATGTCAACCTCTTTCCGAACTATCTGGACAACACCCGAACGACACATCGAAGTAATCGACCAACGTCAATTGCCACATGAATTTGTTGTTGTACAATTAAAAACCTATAAAGATGCAGACCTGGCCATCCGAAGCATGACTGTACGTGGCGCACCACTCATTGGTGCAACGGCAGCCTACGGAATATTCTTAGCCGTTCGCGAACTCATCGAAAATGGGCATGACGGCACGTTTCTTGACGAAGCTTTTTCGGTGCTACGTGCTTCCCGACCAACTGCTGTCAATTTGTTTTGGGCACTTGACCGGATGCAGGCAGCACTCGATACTGCCGATGATTTTTTAGAAAGCGCTTGGGCGACCGCAAATCAGATAGTAGAAGATGACATCGAAACTTGCCGACTTATTGGCGTCCATGGCTTGCCACTATTAGAAGAACTTTCAGCAAAAAAAGCTGGCGATACGGTTAACATCTTAACGCATTGCAACGCCGGCATGTTGGGTTGTATCGAATGGGGAACGATAACCTCTCCTATTTACCAAGCTGTACAAAAAGGAATCAAGGTTCATGTTTGGGTTGACGAAACGCGCCCACGCAATCAAGGCGCCAACCTGACGGCTTATGAACTGACCAAACACGGCGTTGATCATACACTTATCGTTGACAACACCGGCGGGCATCTGATGCAACACGGGATGGTCGACATTGTGATTGTAGGGACTGACCGCACCACCCGTAACGGAGATGTGGCCAATAAAATCGGCACCTACTTAAAAGCATTGGCTGCCAAAGACAATCAGATTCCATTTTATGTGGCCTTGCCATCGACCACACTTGATATGCAAATTCGGGATGGTTTGCGCGAAATTCCGATTGAAGAGCGCGACCAAAATGAGGTGAAATATGTCATTGGAAAAACCGCAGCAGGCACGATTGAGCCGGTATTAATTTGCCCCGAAACGACGCCTGCAGCAAACTACGGCTTTGATGTCACACCAGCCCGTTTGCTTACCGGACTTATTACCGAACGCGGAATTTGCGCTGCTTCTGAAATAGGGATTCTTTCTTTGTTTCCAGAATATCGTTCAAATTGATGCATTGAATTGATGCTTTGAATTGACGCGTTGAACTAACTTTTGAAAAAAATGGGCACATCATCTTATAAATACCTAAACATGAAGCTCCAGCATCTTTTATTAATAGCCCTTATTTCTTGTGTTCATCCAACGTTTCATTCTCAAATCCAAGGAACCTGGCACAGCAACTTTCAGGTAGCCGGCAAATCGCTATTGATGGATTTACAAGTCGAGGGAATTGGTCGCGATGGAGCCATTCGTGTAGCGATTCCGGATCAACCAAAGTTAAAGCCACAAGTCATGGAAGACTTTGTGTTATTTAGCGATAGTTTATGGTTTGATTGGAAGGCGATTGGCCTTAATTATGCGGCTCATCTTCAAGGAGATTCGCTCGTAGGCACGATGACACAATCAGGACTCACCTGGAAGGCGGTATTTTACAAAACTGTTCAACAAGCCAAAACACCAAGCGGCAGGCCACAAGATCCAAAAGCACCATTCCCCTACTCCGTAGCTGAAATTGAAATTGCACCCACAAAAAAAATAAAGCTATCAGGAACCTTAATTCTACCCGAATTAGAGAAGTCGAACGCTTTTCCGCTGGTCATTATGGTATCAGGATCTGGCCCCCAAGACCGCGACTGCGAAATTTTAGGACACCGACCATTTTGGGTATTGGCCGACTATTTGGGCAGAAATGGCATCGCCTCGTTTCGCTACGATGATCGGGGTACCGGTAAAAGCGGTGGTGCATTCGCAAGCGCTTCGCAGCTTGATTTTGCATCAGACCTGGTTGCAATTGTCAAGGAATTAAAGCAGCGTTATCCTAAAGCCAACATTTTTATCTACGGGCATTCAGAAGGTGGCATGACCGCACTTCGAGCGGCGGTCCAAAGCAACGCAATCGTCGGGATTATTGAGGCGGCATCTGTGGGCACATCTGGCAAAGAGGTGCTTATTGCACAGCAGTATTTAATTCCAAAAGCGAGTGGACTCAGCGAAAATGAATGCCGTTGGAATCAACGCATTTATGCAGCGGGTGCCGAAATTACCTTACGCACGACTCAAAATGAGTTTTTAAAAGAAGTAGACAGTTGGTTAAAAGCCAACCAAGATTCGATTCCAGTGAGTTTATTAAAAGGGCAAAGTCTGTCAGAAGTGGCAAATGGATTGGCTGCTTTTTTCAATAACGACTGGGCACGTCAGTTTTTAAGTTTTGAGACCGAAAGCTACTTAAAGCAACTGACACTTCCTTTTTTAATCCTCAATGGCGCAAACGACATTCAAGTTCCCGCTACCGAAAATCAGGCTGGTTTTCGCCAACATTTAAGTCCTGCCTCGCTTGAAAAAAGTACTTTATATATAGTGCCAGGACTCAATCATTTATTTCAACATTGCCAGCAATGTGCCATCAGTGAATACGCCACTCTTGACGAAAGCATCGCTCCTGAAATTTTATCGACTATTCAACTGTGGGTGGCTGCCCAAAATGCGCATTAATCGACCAAACGCGCATTCAAAAATTGCCACTTCAGCCAATTTTGTTCTGTTTTGACTTGCCACTCGAGCCATTTAACCTGAGCCTGAATGGCTGCTTGTTCGCGGTTATTGAGCATAAATAACGAACTTTCACCTTGCGTAAACATAGCAGCTTCTGCTTCTAACAATCGTTTGGTATCCATCGCCTGTTCTCGAAAAAGCAGTTGTTGTTCGACTGCATTGAGGTAGTCCCTTCGTGCATTTTGCATCTTTGTCAGTAAAAGCGCTTGTTGTTGCTGAGCTTCGAATCGATTTTGTTCAATTCGCAATTCAGTAAGCGCCAAATTTGCGCGCTCTTTTCGGAGTAAAAGCGGCATTTCGGCATGAATCCCGACTTTGTAATCGTTGGCTGAGAATTGCACAAATGGATTGTATTGAACAGGTTCATTGAGCAGGTTGTAATTCAATTCGACGACAGGTTTGAGCTGCTCTTTATTCCATTTTCGGTCCACATCAAGTTGGGCCAATTTAAAATCTACCAATTGCAAATAGGGATGCTGACTCACGGTACTATCTAAAGGGCCCGCATCAATGGATTTTGGAGTGCTTGCCTGAAATTCAATCAATGAAATCGGTTGTTCCCCTTCAGCTAACACGACCGGCTCCCCATTTAACCATAAAAAGCGATTCAATTCTTGTTGTGCATTCAAACAGTCCGTAGCAGACTGACGCCACAATGCCTGGCGTTGTTGCCATTGAATGCGTGCTTCTACCGTATCGATCGCCGGACGATCACCAAGCTCGACACTACGTTTGACTGCTTGGTACCTCGTAGTGGCTATTTCGAAAGTACTTTGGTAAATCACTTGAACGTGAAAGGTCAGTAACCAATTCCAATAAGCGCTTCCCGCATCGAACATCAACTCGTTGAGTTTAAGACGTTGCTCTTGTTGTGATGCGGACTCGTAAATTTTGGCTTTGGCCAATTCGGCCCTGCGTTCATCAATCACTAAACCATTTCCGAGGTTGGCGCTTAGCCCGCCATACCAAAGGCCGTTGGTTGGGGTACTTCTTTCCGGATTAAGGTAGCTTCCTTGGTTGCTTTCGAGACCTGTCTTGACGCTTAAACCATACCATGTCGGAACCTTCACTTGTAGGTCTGATAAGCGGTAATAAACTTGGTCATTGTAGTTTTTTTGCGCATAATCATAACTGAATTTCGGATCAAATCCGGCTTTTGCTTTCAGAACATAGGCTTCTGCCATTATAGGCAACAAGTTTGCTTGCTTGGCCATCGGATGTTCTTGCATCACCAGAAAAAAAACCTGCTCGGGTCGGATTGCCTGCTGGGCCATTGTACAGAACGAAAAGCGCACAAATAGAAAGAAGAGTAGTTTCGATTTCATTGGCTATTTCTGTTTGCTTGACTTGGTTTTTTTGGTATAAAAATCAGGCGGAAAACCATTGATGACGCGCCAAAACTCATACCATACCGGTACTGTTTTTAAGAGCATGATGCCTTTCGCACCGCCACCAACGCGCAGTGCTTTTGGCCATGATTTTTGGCCTTTTACAGGCACAACCAATAGGCGAAACATGCCATTATCCGTTGTAAATTGATCGATGGCTAATACTTTTGCAGGAAAACTTCCAAGGCTTGAATTGGGCCAACCTGAAAAGACCAAGGCTGGCCAGCCATCAAATTGCAAGCGAACGACTTGCCCAGGATGAACCAGTGGCATGTCCATCGGACGCACAAACAATTCAACAGCATGATCGTACCTACTTGGCATGATACTCGCAATTTGAGAACCTGCTTTTACCGTTTGACCCAAACCGGCTGTTAAGGTGCAAGCAATGCGACCATCTTGTGGAGCTAACACGTAATACATTCCATTGCGAATCGAGTAATTGGTTACTTGTGACTGCAATTTGCTGACTTCCACTTCTGCTTCATACATACTTGACAGCGCGGTAAATTTATCCGATTCAGCCTTTGCTACTTCGTCTTGAAACTTTGTTTCGATGGCATTCAATTCCATGCGTGCGTCGCTAATTTCATTTCGACTTTGCATCCATTTTTGTTGGGCTTGAAGCATACTTGCTTGCGCCCGTTGTTGGGCAACTTTACGTGTTTCAAGTTCAGTTAACGATTTCAGGCCTTCTTTGTGCAATTTTTCAAAGCGCTCGAACTGTTCTTTTGCCACTTGGTAATTGAGTTTACCCGCACTGTATTCAATGCTATCGGCGCTCAGTTTTAGTTGGGTTTGTTTGATTTTTAGTGTGGCCTGCTGAAGTTTTAACTTTCCGGTTTCGATCAAGGCATCGATGCGCTGATCGAGACTCCGGACTTTGTCACTATACGAGCGCACCGACAACTCTTTATTCTTCAATTGATTTTCACTGCGCCCAACAAGTTGCGGGTCAAAATAAGATTCCTTGATTTCTGAAATGAAGAGAATGGTATCGCCTTTACGGACAAAATCGCCGTCCTTGACGTACCACTTTTCAATTCGCCCTGCAATGAGTGATTGAATTTCTTGCGGACGCTGTTCAGGGCGCAATGTACTTACGGTTCCGTCTGCTTGGATCGTTTGCGTCCAGGGCAAAAAAAGGACAATGAGCAATAGCGCTAATAATCCATAAACAAAACGCTTGCGAAGAGGTTTTGAACTAGATTTTAGGCCTTGCAAGGACTCAAATGCATCCATCGCGATTGGATTCTGATTGCTTGGTGTTAGATTTAGCATGAAGAAAGCTCAAATTGATGGGTTACAAATTGTTGAAGCGATTCATGACGCGTGCTCATGAGAATCGTGCCGGAAAAGTGGGCTTTTAGGTAGCCCCCGATTAACAGGGCTTTTTCTTCAGACACCGGCTTCGCAAGTTCGTCCCAAATCAAAAGTGTTCGGTTACTTAACAAAGCCCGACAAATGATAATAAGTGCGTTGACTTCTTCAGAAAGCGTGAGTGCTTCCGGATTCAATTGGGTTTGATAGGCCTCTGGCCACTGCAAAATGATGTCGTGAAGACCAATAGCGGCGGCAAGATCAATGACGCGTTCGAGTGTCAATGCTTCACGGCCCAACACCATATTTTCAAGGACACTTCCATAAATCAATTGATCGGAAGCCATGCATGTTGCCAGTTGATGCTGGTAACTTTTCAGGTTATAATGAGCCATGGGCAATTGATTGACGAATATACTTCCTGAATTCGGTGTGATAAACCCGGCCGCGAGGTAAAAGAAGAGCCGCGTGTTGTGCGGATCTTGTGAATGGATACGCGTCCAGGAACCTGCGTTGGCTTCAAAATGAAGGTCAGAAAAGCTGCGCTGCTTTTGCCAAGGACTTTTATAGCTCAAGCCTTCCATCTGAAGCGCTATGCCAGCAGAATTGTCGAGCACGTGTCCTGTAGTTGAGTCCAAGCTGAGCTCTGTTAATTCGCCAATTTTTTCAACTGCAGTAAGCACATCATAGACCTGTTCGAGGCTGACTATTAATTTTTCGACAGAATTCAAGACCAATACAATGATAATTTCAGCTGCTACAAACTGGCCAATATTGAGCTGTTGATTGAGTACCAACAACGCGCCAATGCTTAAAAGGACAAGTGTAATTAAGACTTTAAACGCTATTAAACTGTAGTATTGAGCCACAAGAACCTTAAAGTGTTTTTCGCGGGCGGCCAAATATGAACTGACTTGCGCATCCGTTTTTTTCAAAACAATGTCGTAGCTAGAGAAAAACTTAAAGGTATATCGGGTACGCGCGATTTCTTCAATCCAATTGGCTACCTTGAATTTGTATTTTGATTCTTCGAGGCTGGTTTCGAGACCTTTTTTGGAGGTAAAGCGATAAAGCAACCCGATGACGAGTATCAATAAAAGCCCGAACACAATAAAAAAGGAATGGTAAAACGAAAGCAAGAGCAGTCCGAATAAGATCTGTAGACTTGCCGCACTGATATCAATGAGTAATTTACTGAGTCCCTTTTGAATGGTGATGGTTTCAAAAAATCGGTTTGTCCATTCTGGTGCATAACGCTGCACCCATTCTTTGAGTTGAATACCTGGAATGCGACTGGCAAATTCAAAAGAAGAACGCACAAATAATTTTTGTTGAAGATTTTCAGTGAGGCGCATTTGCGCCACATTGAGCAATCCATTTAGCGTAATTGCACTTAATACTAGCCCCACTAAAACAAACCAAGACGCACTGACACGCCCTGCTTGAATAAAATTGATGATGGCTTGGATCCCTAGCGGCAACCCAAGACTTAAGATTCCTGCAATAATCGCAAACAAATAGATGTCTCGAATTTCTCGGATATCTGGTTTTAAAATGCGCAATAAACGTTTCAAGGGCGGTTGGCCTGTCATTTACAAATCGATTTAAATTACAAACAAAAAAGTCTTTTTTTAGTTTGCGCGCTTTGCAATAAATATGCCAAAATAACAACAAAGCCACCCTTTTGAGGTGGCTTTGATCTACTGTTCAAGAGGAAAAAATTGATTACTAAACCCATGCTCTGATTGTTCCTCTTTACTATGGAAGTTGTACAGTCGTTAGATGTATGAAAACCAGTAGATGTTTTGAATGAGTGGTTCCGTTGAACCTTACAAAGGTGGGTAAACTATTTTAAAAAATCGATGAGGCCAATGACGCTAAAAAACTGATTTTTGTCACTTTTTAGGTAGTGGCTTGATGCCAACCACATTTGGTAAA
This sequence comes from Bacteroidota bacterium, assembly GCA_039800565.1. Taxonomy (GTDB): domain Bacteria; phylum Bacteroidota; class Bacteroidia; order Flavobacteriales_D; family Crocinitomicaceae; genus UBA952. The sequence goes on from JBDLQL010000005.1 coordinate 28,559, forward strand.
GGCCAAAAATGGTCGTTGTCGTCGCGCGCCCAGGTGTTTGAAACCCAAGAACCAACCTTTTCAATGCAGTGCCCATTGACATCAATTAGCAAACTGGTTTCAGGTCCTCCTTCCAAATAAATGGCATCGTGCAACTGACCCGGCATTTCTTTCAAGAACCCAATCATTTGGTTATGGGTGTATGGAGAACGTGTAAATACGAGGTAAAACCATCCTTTTTCATCTTCGGCAGCAACTAACATACTGCATGATTGCACCCGCTTTTGCCAGTTCATCGGCGTTCCGTTGCAATCAATCATGCGCAAGCCTTGCGCATAGGAATGAAAGTGTTGTTTTTCTTGTTCCCAATTGGCACAGGTGAGGTCTAGCACTTCGATATTGGCTCGTTCGGCCGGATTTTTAGGCCCCAGTGCCATCATTAAATTAAAATTCTCGAGGATTTTACCATTGTTGATGTGGTCTTTCGATTGCAAAAAAGCCCTACTATGCAAGGGACTTCCTAAACTGTACATTCCAGCATTAAAGACCACATTTAAATGAAAAGTATCGGCCCAAGAATAGGCATTTTTTGGTACGGAGTCGTATTGTGTTGCACTGTAGATGTCGAACTGAAATTGGCTTGGATCTAGGCGTAAAATGGACAATTTGGAATCGCCAATAAACGACTTGATGGGCGCATCAATTTCGCGGTATTCCATGCCTTTGGTTAGTTCGGTCCAGTTGGAGTAGTCAGGTTTTTTTTCGGGAGCAGGCTCTTGCGCCAACGAACAATTGGAAAACAACCCTAAAATGAAAGTGAAATAAAGAAAGCGACCTACAAACATGGAAAAGGATTTAGTCAAAGGTAGGCAATTTCAGACTTTTGATTTACTTTGTAAAAAACATTCTATGAAGCGCTTCTTCTTTTCTGCCATATTGGTCGCTCCAACCTTTTTAATGGCTCAACAAAAAATAAGTTTTTGGGACAAAACAACTTCAAAACGCATTACTAACAATGCAATGGAACAATACGCAAGCGGACAAAGTTCGAATGCCTACATGTTACTAAAACAAGCGGTTGCACTAAATCCTGAAAATGCCAATGCCTTTTATTGGCTGGCTAATACTGAATTTGACTTGCGCAGTTTCCATTATGCAGAAGAGCACCTGCAACAAGCCTTGGTACTTTTGGGAGACAAGAAAACGACCGAGCATTTATTTTTGGCCGGTCAAATTGCGCAAACGTTAGGGAAATCAAAAGAAGCGAACGCATTTTACAGCGAATGTTCAAAAACTTTGAAAGAAAAAGACGCCGAAGAGCTTGGCTTGCCTGTTCTTATTGCTCAATGTGAGTTTGCACTTGCTGAAGCGCAAAAAGGCGTGTTATTGCAACGCCAATTATTAGGTGCGAATCTGAATACGAAATACGACGAATACGGACCAATTTTGCGAACTGATGGCCGTTCGTTTTATTTTACTGCCCGCAATCCGGATACAAAAGGCGCCAATATCAACCCCGATGACCAACGCTTTTTTGAAGATATCTTTATGGCGCATTACGATGCTGAAAACCAGAATTTTGTACTCGACTTTAGTCAGAACGACCTTTTAAATACGGAAGGTTTTGATGCCCTTAGCTACCTTTCTCCCGATGAAAAAACAGCCCTTGGCACACTAAATACAAGCGCTTCGAAAGAACTCAGTACTCAAAGTTCAGACATTTTTGAATTGAGTACCGAAACACCTGGTGCCTGGGATGACAAACAAGTCATTCGTTCCATTCCTGGGCTCAATACGTCGTTTTTTGAAGGGGCGGCCAGTAAATCAGATACCGTGTGGCTCGACGAATATACGTATGTGGAAGAGATTTATTTTGTGAGCGACCGGCGGGCCGAAAAGTATGCCACCGATATTTTTGTCGTGCGCAAAACCAATGGTGTTTGGGGAAGCGAAGCAGAAGCATTGCCGCTAGGCATAAATACAACAGGGCGCGAAACGACCCCTTATGTTACCCCAGATGGAAAGTGGTTGTTCTTTTCTTCAGATGCGTTACCTGGCATGGGCGGCTACGACGTATTTGTGTGTAAACGCGAAGGGAAAACGTGGTCAGCACCTACCAATCTAGGTGCGACTGTAAATACCAGCAACGACGACACACATTTCCAATACAATCCAAGCACCCAAAAAGCCACCATGGCGGGGGTCAGTGAATTGGACGGCTTGTTTAGTTACAACCTCTTTTTCATTGACTTCAAGACAATTGAAGCCGCATTTAAGTAAGATTTTTAAAGTTCATTCGTTATTCGTTGCAACAACCTTATAAAAAGCTCATGATTCGTACGATTCTCTCACTTTTAATGCTTGCCACAATCGGAAGCCCACTCGTTGCTCAAAAAGAAATTCCCGTTCAAGCGCCTCTTGAAAAAGTCACGGTGTTTTTTACAGGTGCGCAACTCGAGCACGTTCAAAAGATCAACCTGCAACCTGGCAAACAAGAACTTGTTTTTCAAAAACTTACAGACTTCATTGATCCGAATACAGTGCAAGTAAAAGCAAACGGAAACCTCACCATTTTGTCAGTGCATACGCGCAAAAACTACGAAGACGAGCGCATCAGTGCCAGCAACATGGACAAGCTCAATCAAGAGCGCAAACGTCTTGAAAACCGCGATGTCATTTTACGCGATGAATACGCCATATTGAACCTCGACAAAACCCTTTTATTGCGCAACAGCGACCTCAAAGGGAACGAACAAGGCGTTAAAATTGCCGAACTCAAAGAAGCTTATGCCTTCATGCACACGAAACTGACCGAGATTTCGGCCCGACAAGCTCAAATCCAAACCGAACTCGAAGACATCTTTAAGCAACTCAACAAACTAGAGCAAGAAATCACCTCACAACGTTCGAAACCCGTTGTAAACTACTCTGAAATTGTCGTTGAAATCGATGTAAAAACTGAAACAAATGCAGTGTTTACACTCAATTACATCAGCCCAAAAGCAACCTGGAAACCATACTACGACATGCGTAGTGACGGAATTGGCAAAGCCGTCCGACTCGAAGCAAAAGCATTGGTGAGTCAACAAACAGGCATCAATTGGACGGACGTCAATATGGTGCTATCGACCAATGACCCCTACGACAACAAAGAAGAACCCAAACTCGAACCCTGGAATATTTACTATAACAACCAAGCCGTCAGAAAGCCTGTACCAACACACAACATTCCGAGTGTGAGTTTTGAAGGACAAAAAATTCATGGCGAAGTCATTGACGCTTCTACTGGTGAGCCACTTCCATTTACAAAAATCAGCTTTAATTCAAACCCACAATTGGGCGCCATTACCAACTTTGAAGGCAAATTTGAAGTCCTTGTGCCAAAAGGTGAAACGGCCCTATCTGCCAATTATATTGGGTATTTTGGGCAAGAAAAGGCCATAACTGCCGCTTACCTTAAATTCTTTTTAGTGCCGCAAAAAATGGAACTCGAAGAAGTGATAGGTGTAGATATGACTTTTGGAGAAGCTGTGGCATACGACGAAATAGGAGATGCTTCGGCAAGCACTTATGGATTTGCGGCCACCGATAAGTTATCAGAGACATCGGTGATGAAGCTTGAAAGAAAGTCGATCGGCAGAAAAGGAAAAATGCTTTTTGCTTATAGCGAAGATGATCGTGCAGATCAAAGTGCTGCATGGGGAAATGCGATTGCCCAAACCCAAGAGAAAGACCTCCGCATCGACTACCAAATTGTCTCTAAAATGAGCATCCCAACGGATGGTTTTGAACACCGCGTTCCGATTGCTGAATACGACCTGAATACCTCTTATGAGTACCACCTCATTCCGAAACTGGATCAAAACGTATATTTGTCGGCTCAAATTTCGGGTTGGGAAAAACTCAAACTCATGAGTGGCGCATCAAACATCTACTTTGACGGCACCTACATGGGCGCTTCATACCTCGATGTCAATTCCATCAAAGACACCATTTCGGTTTCGTTTGGTATTGAAAAGCGCATCAGTGTTGAGCGCAACCGCATCAAAGAAAAATCGAAATCGAAAACCATCGGTTCGCGCGAACGCTTTGAAGTGGCCTGGGAAATCACACTCAAAAACAACGGTGCCGCCGCCATTCCTGTTATTATCAAAGATCAATTCCCAATTTCAAACCTCGATGACATCAAAGTCAAACAAGGAAGCATCACCGGTGGCGGTGTACTGGACGAAAAAACGGCCATTATTACCTGGTATTTTCCGAAAGGATTTACAGGTACTCAAGTGCTTGGCTTTGACTATTACGTCGATTATTCGAGTGGTTATCGCCTCATATTAGAATAACTTTGAGGCTATGCCACGCTATTTTATTTCGTTAGCTTATCACGGAGCTGCCTACCACGGCTGGCAGATACAACCCAATGCACGCAGTGTTCAAGCCGAAATTGAAGCGGCGCTTTCAAAACTACATGGCAATCAAGCGATCGAGGTGGTCGGTTGCGGACGCACCGATGCAGGCGTGCATGCGCAACATTATATCTTACATACCGATTTGCCTCAAGATTGGGATCCGAATCAATTGATTTTTAAATTAAACCGCATGACGCCTCCTGACTTGGCCTTTTTTGAAGCTTGGGAGGTATCCGATGCATTACACGCCCGATTTGACGCTAAAAAACGGAGCTACCGCTATTTTATCAACCTGAAAAAAAACGCGTTTACGAGTGACCGAAGTTGGTACCTTCAAACGCCACTTGATGTTGAAGCCATGAACGAGGCCGCGCACTACTTGCTCGGCACCCAAGACTTTGCTTCCTTTGCCAAATCCCATTCCGATGTCAAGACTACGATTTGCGAGGTGTTCTCGGCCAAGTGGTTTCATGAGCACGATCAGCTTGTCTTTGAAATCTGTGCCAACCGTTTTTTGCGCAATATGGTGCGCGCTATTGTCGGAACGCTTGTCGAGGTGGGTTCTGGCAAACTCAGTCCCGCTGAAATTCAAACGGTTTTAAACGCAAAAGACCGCTCTGAAGCAGCGGTCTCTGTGCCAGCACAAGGCTTATTTCTCTGGAAAATTGAGTACTAATCTTCTTGTGTCATTTCCCACTCTCGGTACAAATCAAAGTAACTTTTTGTTTCTAAAATGACAGCTCCTCCAAGCGTGTCGCCATATTTTGCAGGCAAGCCTCCAGTATAGATATTCATACGTCCAATTGCAGAACTTGGTACATTAAAAATCTCATTGGACTTAATGCCGTCAAGGATGTAAATCATGTCGCCTTTGCGCGCACCTCTAAACATCAAGTTGCCGTCTTCGTCTTTTTTAATATCCGAACTCGAATTGGCAACAATATCGGTAACTGAAAATTTATCGGGGCGGTACTTTATAGTTTTGGCCGTGAGGGTCGTCATGGGAACTTCGCCTATTTGAATGCGGGCGCGTTCTTCACGGGAATTGTTTGTCATGATGACTTTAGTCGTCTGGACCTTTCCGCTTAATTCAATGGTTCCGGCGTTGGCGAAGGCCTCAATCGGTACATCGACTTTTATGCCGCTAACGGTATCGCCTTTGTAAACAATACTTAAAGCGTACATTCCAGTTGGGATATTGACAATTCGAAAACGGCCATCGATATCGCTTAAAGCAAGGTAGACTTTGTCTTGGTCTTTGATGATTGCTTTGGCACCTTGAACCGGTTTTTGATCTTGAAATTGGACAACGGTTCCGATCACATCACCGCTAACAGATTGGGCAACTGTGCTTCCTGCTATACTAAGCATCCACACTGCAAGTAACTTTTTCATGGTTTTCGTTTCTTGCAAGATGGCATACTTTTTAATATTCCATAAAACTTAGGCTAAAATTGCGCTACTTGTCGGAATTTCACGATCAACTTTCTTGAACAGCCCCTGTAACACCTTACCTGGGCCAACTTCTACCACTTCGGTACAGCCGTCGGCGATCATGTGCTGCATGATTTGCGTCCATTTCACGGCGCCGGTCAGTTGCGTCACGAGGTTGCGTTTGATTTCGTCCGGGTTGCTAACTGCCGCCGCATTTACATTTTGATACACCGCACAACTTGGTGTTGCGAAATGAGTGGCTTCAATGGCCGCTGCTAATTCTTCGCGAGCGGGCTCCATGAGTGGCGAATGAAATGCCCCGCCCACTTGCAAGAGCATGGCACGTTTTGCGCCAGCCTCGGTTAATTTGGCACACGCAGCTTCTACGGCCGGAATGGCTCCGGAAATAACCAACTGACCTGGGCAATTGTAATTGGCCGGAACCACGACGCCATCGATGGTGGCACAAATTTCTTCAACAACGTTGTCTTCAAGACCTAAAATAGCCGCCATAGTAGAAGCTTGTGCTTCGCAGGCTTTTTGCATCGCCATGGCGCGTTGTGCGACCAAACGCAAACCGTCTTCGAAACTGAGCGTTTTGTTAGCTACTAGTGCAGAAAACTCACCCAACGAATGCCCTGCAACCATATCTGGTTGAAACGCAGCACCTAGACAGGCTGCTAAAATGGTAGAATGCAAGAAAATGGCGGGCTGTGTCACTTTTGTTTGCTTCAGCTCTTCGTCTGAACCTTCAAACATAATGCGCTGGATATCAAATCCTAGAATATCATTAGCTTGCGCAAATAACGATTTGGCAAGTGCGGATTGCTCGTAAAGGTCTTTTCCCATTCCTGAGAATTGGGCACCTTGACCCGGAAAAACATATGCTTTCATGCGATTAATTTGGCGTAAAAGTAATCAAAAGGCCGAAACTAGAGTTGGCCATCTGAATGATACTTCCCAAACTTAAAGATGCGGACTTTCTTTAAAATTCCATCGGTGTCGTAATCATAAACCTTACCATCCCATAGCTGCCCGTTCTTAAAGTCGCCATCCATCCAGATTTCGTCGTTGTCGTTGTATACTTTGTTGTAGCCATTCGGCGAAAATTTGAGCCCTTTTGTACGCGGATTGGCGAGGCGCGGTGGATAGATTTCTGCATTCGGGACAGCGATTGGTTGTGTCTGGCTTGGCTTCACTTGTACTTGTTGAAATTTCGAAACAGTGCCGTCTGGACTCACTTCTAAGGAATTGACTAGTTGCCCTTGCGTATTGTAACGCAGCACTTTCCCTTGCACGGTGCCACTCTTGACGGTATATTCCAGTGCGAGCTTTCCATTTTCATGGTAATACTGCACTTTACCGCTTTCTTGCCCCTCGTTGTTGTAGGTCGCTTTGTAAGCCACTTGCCCATTTTCATGGTAACGTGTCAGGGGCCCTTTGTAGCCATTATTACCAAAGTAACCCTGCTCTGAAACTTGGCCATTTTCGTAAAATCGGGTGTAATTCCCATCTGGGCGATTATTGGTGTAATTTCCTTTTAGTTTTGGGGTTTTCCCATCTTTGTGGTATTTAATCCAGAGGCCTTCTTTGCGCCCATTTTGGTAGCTTCCTTCCTCCACTTTTGCATCTTTGGCATAGCCCGAATGCGGCCGGTCTTTACCGGTGTAGACCCATTTTCCGGTTCGCTTACCCTCTGAATTGCGACGATTTTGTGCCGTTGCAATGAGCGAAAGAAAAATAAAGAAAAGTAAAAGCTGCTTTTTCATCCGTAATCTTACAGGCTAAAGTACAAAAAGTTTGTGCATTTTGTGGAAAACTCACGGCTTTTCAAGTGCTGTTAGGGCCAATCTTTACGTAACTTTGAAGCATGCATTTGAAGATTGATCCAGCTCAAATTCCGGTCCAAAAATTACACCAACTTTTACTGGGTGCCATTGGCCCACGTCCCATTGCGTTTGCGTCTACAGTTGATGCAGAAGGCAGGCCAAACTTGGCGCCTTTTAGCTTTTTCAATGTCTTTAGTGCCAATCCGCCGATCTTAATCTTTTCGCCGGCACGCTCGGGTCGTACGGGCGCTACCAAAGACACCTACAACAACGTCAAGGTGGTACCTGAAGTAGTCATCAACGTGGTCAATCATGCCATCGTGCATCAAATGAGTTTGGCCAGTTCGCCGTATGCACCTGGTGTCAGTGAATTTGAAAAAGCCGGCTTCACACCTCTTGCTTCAGAAAGCATTCGTCCTTTTCGTGTGGCTGAGTCACCTGTTCAGTTTGAGTGCCGTGTCAATGAAGTGAAAGAACTTGGTCAAGAAGGTGGTGCTGGCAACCTCATTATTTGCGAGGTGCTGCGTATGCACATACATCCAGAAGTCTTGAATGAACAAGGAGGTATTGACCAACATAAAATCGACTTGGTTTCGCGCATGGGTGGCGATTGGTATTGCCGTGCCGATCAGCAATCCATGTTTGAAATTAAAAAACCAATCACCACATGTGGCATTGGCTACGATGCCCTTCCGGCCGATATCCGGGCAAGCCATGTGCTTTCTGCCAATGACCTCGGTCAATTGGCAGGCATCGAAGAATTGCCCAACGAAACCGACGTCAACGAATTCAAACTGATCGAATTATCGGAGTTGTTTTTAAACTACGAAGACGACGCCAGCCAACTCGAATTGCAATTACATCAAAAAGCCAAAGCTCACCTTGCGCTCAACGAGCTCCAAGAAGCCTGGCTCACCCTTTTATCGTTTAACAACTAATCCAATCCTCCATGTTTAAATTCAGCGGAACCATCAAAGTCATTCAAGCCACACAACAAGTCACTGAAAAATTTGCAAAACGCGAATTTGTTGTGACCGACACAAGCTCGATGTATCCACAAGATATTTTATTTCAAGCCACTCAAGATAAATGTGCGCTTTTAGATGGGTTTCAAGTCAATGATGCCGTCGAAGTATCTTTTAACTTACGTGGGCGCGAATGGACAAGCCCACAAGGCGAAGTGAAGTACTTCAATACCATTGAGGCATGGCGCATCGAACGTCAAGGGCAAGGAATGGGAATGCCTGCAGGTGGTCCATCAAGCATGTCATTAGGCGCTGAACCAGCTGCCGCTACTTCAGGCTTTACAGCTACTGCAGCCAGTTCTGAAGAAGACGACGACCTTCCTTTCTAAGGCGTTAGAAAAGCCCTATCGCCAAGCCAGTTCCGATTAAGATACTGACCAATTTCAGCAAATTAAATTTGTGATTTTCGGTCGTTTCAAAGATTATGGTGGTCGAAATGTGTAAAAACATCCCTACGACCACCGCCAAAATCATATTGACATTGATCCCCAATTGTTCGGTCGTAATTCCTAAACCGAGGAATACCCCAATTGGGGTCATGAGTCCGAATGCGACCAAAATCAACCAAGCTTGTTGGCGTTTTAGACGGGTTGCAACCAATAAACTCATGAGCGCAATGGCCACTGGTATTTGGTGAAAAATGATTCCCCAAAAAAAGCTTTCGTCGACCAAAACCTGTGCAGACGGATCGCTTCCTATTTGAAGCATATTCCCTAAAGGAATGCCCTCGATCACCGAATGCACCGACAACGAACAAAATAAAGCCCAGGGCATTGCCTGGCCTTTATGAACGTGGACATGCCCATGTTCGATTCCGCCAGAAAAATACTCTAAAACCAATTGGATTAAAAAGCCAAGTAAAATGTAAATACCTACCTGAGGAATGGCGTTTGCGTCGGCGGTCGCATGCGCATGATTTCCGGCACCATACAATTCAGGCAATAAATGCTCAAAAATCACAGCAAGTAAAAAACCACCACTAAATGCGAGTGCCAGTTTGATGTTTTGGTGTTTATTGGTTGCGTTAAAATAACTCACCACGAAGCCACCAATCAAGACAGACGCTAAAAGCGTCAATTCAATTACGTAAAAATTCATCATTTCAATCTAGCAACGAGTAAGAGTCGCTCTGAGCTTTCTCCTACGTAGGGTTCGAGTTGATAGTTTCCAAAAACATCAATTATATCAAATTTGTCTTGAAGTAAGGATTCAAAATCTTTGAGCTGAAGTGCCTGAACACGCTCTGTAAATTGCTGGTCTTGCCCCTGTTGATCTGTAAATTCAATTTTCTTAAAAATATGAGTGTCGGTAGCCCATCGCTTCACATAAAATGTTGTTTTCTCACGCAAAATTGTTTCACTTAATACTAAATTTTGAAGCACTTTTGGCGCATTTAAAAAATCGACAACGAGCAAACCTTTAGGTGCCAACTGGCAAGCAATTGCATCACAAACCGCCTGATTTTCAACAATCGAATCAAAGTAACCAAAACTCGTGAATAAATTGAGAATCGCCGAAAACGGACCTTCATCGCTCGGTTTACGCATATCATGCACAATAAATTTGGGCGAAAATTGAGCCTGTAAATTTTGGGCCTCTTGTTGAGCTGCAGCAATATTTGAAGGTGCTAAATCGGCACCAACCACTTCATAACCCAATTGAGCAAGCGTCAACGAATGGCGGCCCTTGCCACAGGCTAAATCGAGTACCCGTGAACCCTTAGGAACTTGCAAATACGTCATGAGCTTCTCAATGAAGCATTGCGCTTCGTGTGCATCACGGTGCTGATATAAAAGGTGGTAGTACGATGAATCGAACCACTCGGCGAACCATTCTTTTGAAGACATACTGCAAAATTACAACAATTCTTTCCTAATTTCGGGACATGAAGAAGCTAGGCTTAACCGGAAATATTGGTGCCGGAAAAAGTGAAGTAGCATGTCTACTTCGCCACATGGGTTATCCGGTCTATGATTCTGACAACGCGGCTAAACAACTTTATGCCACCAATCCGGAATTAAAGCAAGCACTCATTGCTCTTTTTGGCGAGGCTATTTATGCCGACTCAAGCTTTCAACGCCAAGAAATGGCCAAACAGCTGTTTGAAAATCCAGCATTACGACAACATGTAAATGCCTTAGTACATCCGCTTGTTCGACAAGATTTTTCAAATTGGGCCCATCAACAAACGAGTGCGTTGGTATTTAATGAAGCCGCCATTTTATTTGAAACACAAGCAACGGATGCTTTTGATGCAATGGTTTTGGTGTGCGCCCCCGAAGCACTGCGTATCGAGCGTGTCATGGCGCGCGATGCCTGCAGTCGTGAAGAAGTCCAAAAACGCATTGCAGCACAATGGCCTGAAGAAAAGAAACGTGAAATCGCCGATTTTTGCATCGAAAACGATGGCCGCTCACTTTTGATTCAAGTAGAAGCCCTTATTGAAAACCTGCTTCGGTAAACTTTAATACACCATTTTGATGCTGATCTGACGGTCTTGCTGCAAATTAATCGCGCATTCATCGAAGCCAGGAACACTTAAATTCGGACGTACGTTGTTCGAAAACGCATAGGCCTCGGTCGGAATCCCTAAAAAGTTTTTGTCACAAATTTTATTGTGATTTTCGTCGTGGTACACCACAATGGCATATTTTCCGGCCTCTAAATTTTCAATGACGGTACTTACCTCGCCTTTTTTGGCAGTTACGCGTTCGAGCCGACAGGTTTTGCCCGTTTTGGTAAACAATTCAGGGGTTTTATAAATCGCAAACTCAACCAAGCCATTGGAATTGGCCAAATGCGTTACGGTAATTTTTAAATCGTGAGTGGCGCCAACGGGTGCTTTTTGAAAGCCTAAAAGCATAGGAAGCACGCATAATGTAAGGGCTAAAAACCAACCTGACTTAATCATTGAAGCGAAAATTGATTCCTAAATTAACTTGTAAATTTCGAAGTGCAAAAGACTGTTGATTGAATAAATCTTGCCATTCATGAAAGGCGCCAACCTCGAGTCCGTTGCTGAGGTCACGGAAGCCTTTGTACATGGAAGCGCGAATCCCAATACGTTTTGTGAGGTTGTATTGGGCGTAAGCAAAATATCCCATGTCAAATTTGGCTTGTGTATTTGGGCCACTGACCACCCCTAATGGCACTTCTGTTGAAGATCCGGGATAGACTGCCGAATACGTTTTTTGCATGTTTCCTTGAACCCGGTAGCGGTATTGAAGTCCGCCGCCAAGGTGCAAACTCAAGATTTTTAAATCAAGCCCCATAGGAAGGGTAAGTAATTCACCACTGACTACCTTATTGCAATTCAATACGTAATACGTATTGAGACTATCTAACACCCATTCTGAGCTCGAATAACTTGAATTTTGATGCGCATAACCCAAGCCACTATATAAGGTAAGTGTTTTTAAAAAGGTATAGCCCACTTGTAGTTCGCCACCAGCAGTAGAGCGCCAAAAAGAAACCGGGTTAAATTGCTGTTCGCTGAGCTGCACAACTTGTTGCAATTCTTGTTTGTTTGCCCCTATTTCGGCCTGCACATACCAGCGCCATTGAGCTTTTGAGCCCAAGGAAACCAACAAAAAAATAAGCAGCACCTGTGCTTTCATGGCGGCTATTTAACCTAAAAATGGATACCGGTAATCGGTAGGTGGAACAAACGTTTCTTTGATCGTACGTGCGGAAGCCCAACGCAATAAATTCATGGCAGCTCCGGCTTTGTCGTTGGTTCCTGAACCACGTGCACCACCAAATGGTTGTTGGCCAACTACAGCTCCTGTTGGTTTGTCGTTGATGTAAAAGTTACCGGCAGCATTGACCAATTTTTGGTTGGCCAATTGAATAGCATAGCGGTCATTGGAAATGATTGAACCGGTAAGTGCGTATTCTGAAGTCTGGTCGAGCAAATCGAGGGTTTGTTCGAATTGAGTATCAGGGTAAACAAAAATAGTGAGTACCGGACCGAAAATTTCTTCGCACATCGTACGGAATTTCGGATTTGAAGTCACGACGGTTGTTGCCTCAATAAAATAGCCTTTTGATTTGTCGTAATTTCCTCCAGTAACAATTTCGGCATCGGGTTGCGCTTTGATGTAATCGATGAAGCCCGCAATTTTATCGAAGGCACGTTCGTCGATAACCGCATTGACAAAATTGCTGCAATCTTCTGGACTACCCATTTTAAAGGAAGCAACTTGCTCCACTAAAATACGCTTCACTTCTGGCCACAGGCTTTCTGGCACATAAGCGCGTGAAGCTGCCGAACATTTTTGACCTTGAAATTCGAAGGCACCGCGTGTAAGTGCTGTCGCTACTTCAGCCGCTTGTGCCGAGGCGTGAACCATCACGAAGTCTTTTCCGCCGGTTTCGCCAACAATGCGCGGATAGGTACGGTAGCGTTCGATGTTACTTCCGATTTCTTTCCAGAGGTGACGGAAAACAGCAGTTGAACCCGTAAAGTGAAGTCCGGCAAAATCTTTGTGCTTAAAAACGATATCGCCTGCAACTGGCCCGTCAACACTAATGAGGTTGATGACCCCCGCAGGAACGCCAGCTGCCTCAAACAATTCCATGATAACCTGAGCAGAGTACATTTGAGATTCGGCTGGTTTCCAAACCACAACATTGCCCATCATGGCCGGTGCTGCACACAAATTTGCGGCTATGGAGGTGAAATTAAACGGTGTCACTGCAAATACAAAACCTTCAAGCGGGCGGTATTCGAGTCGGTTCCACATTCCTGGCAATGACTCGGGTTGCTCTTTATAGATTTGGGTCATGTACTGCACATTGAAACGGAAGAAATCGATGAGTTCACATGCCGCATCAATTTCGGCTTGAAACACATTTTTTGACTGAGCCAACATCGTTGCTGCATTCATGCGGTCACGGAAGGGACCTGCCAACAAATCAGCTGCACGTAAAAAGATAGCTGCACGCTCTTCCCACGGAAGCGCTGCCCAAGCCGATTTCGCAGCCAAGGCCGCGTCAATTGCTGCAGTAACGTGTTCGGGGCCACCATAATTAAAGTGCCCCAATACCAATTGATGATCGTGCGGAGCAGTCATGACTTTTTTGTTCAAGGTGCGAACATGCTCGCCTCCGATATACATCGGAACATCGATCGGTGCGCGGTTTTTAAACGCTAAATAAGTGGCAAGTAAAGAGTTGCGCTCAGGAGAACCCGGCGCATAGCCTTTTACAGGTTCGTTTTTAGCAACAGGTACAGTGAAAAATGCGTTAGACATAGTCAGTTGAAATTTTAGATAACAAAGATACGGAGATTAACTAAACCAAATATCGCGTAAGATGGTCTCACCAACATAGGCATTGCAACGTTCTAAAATGAGTTGTTTGCCATTAAACAGTTCATCACGCATGACGCTAGAATCAATCTTGAGGTACAATACGTTGTCTTGGATGCGAATGTCTTTGGTACGACTGGCCACTGCTGGCCCCATTAGTTCTGGCCAAGCCTCAATAAGCCGGTACACTTTCATTTTATCTTCGAGGCCATAGGCTTTTAATAAACGATTGACCAATTCACCGAGTGGTTGGTCATTGCTACTGCGCTTGAATTCGTCACTCATAATTGCTCGGGTTGGTTGTTTGCGATGCGGAATAGGCGGTGTGAACCGGGAAGTCGCTCGAAGAGCGCTTCAAGACGTTCTTGATCGGTGTCTGTAATAATCACTTGTCCAAAGTAATCATCAGAAACCAACGCGACCAAACGCTGTACACGCAGTTGGTCTAGTTTGTCAAAGATGTCGTCGAGGAGCAAAATGGGCTTGAGTTGTTTGTGGGTCTTTAACCAATCGTATTGTGCCAAGCGCAATGCAATTATAAAAGACTTTTGCTGCCCTTGCGAACCAAATTTTTTCACCGGATGCCCTTTGATTTGAAACAAGAGGTCGTCTTTATGGACGCCGACATTGGTGTATTGGGTGAGGGCGTCTTTTCGGGCCGAGGCTTGCAGTAATTCAGCAAAAGATGCCTCTGAAAGTTGCGAGCGGTATTGGATTTCGACCTGTTCGGCATCTTGGCCAATTTGTTGGTAAAAGCGCTGAAAAACCGGAATAAATTCGTCCAGAAACGCCTTGCGTTTTTCGTATATATAGGTGCCGCATGGGATAAGCTGGGCATCCCACACTTCGATGCTATCGGCATCAAAAAGTCGGTGTTCGAACATATTGCGCAATACCGCATTGCGCTGTTCTAGAAGTTTGATGTAACGCTGGCTTTCTTCTAGATAGTGTTTGTCGAGCTGTGCTAAAATGCCATCCATCCAACGGCGACGCACTTCAGAACCTTCCGCAATAAGGTCCTGGTCGTAGGGTGAAATAAACACGACCGGTAACTTGCCAATATGATCGGAGAGTTTTTCGTATTCTTTTTTGTTCCATTTGACTTGCTTTTTTGCGCCTGATTTGTAAGCAATTTGTACTTGAGCTTCCGTATCGTTAAAGTTCCAGTGCGATAGGATTGAAAAAAAAGCTTGGTCAAAACGTACATTTTGCCGATCAATGACATTGAGGTAGGATTTGCACATGCTGAGGTAGTGCACCGCATCAAGTACATTGGTTTTCCCGCTGCCGTTAGCACCGACCAAGCCATTGATGCCTGGAACAAGCTCTAATTCGAGGTCGGGATAATTTTTGAAATTCACCAAATGGAGCTGGGAAAGGAACATAAAACAAAGATAAGGAATAACTACCTTTGCTTCATGCCCATGTTACAAAATCTAGAAGCCCGATTTGGAAGCCAACACATCCAAATGATATCCTTTGAAGCAAAAGACTTCTACCTCATCGATCTTCCACAACAGCACGGGGCAAAACTACTAATGACTGCAGGCTTGCACGCACATCAAATGCCGGTTCATGAAAAGCACCAAGACGAAGCTTTTATTGAACTGTATGTATTTTTGCCGAGTTATTTTGAACTGAGTCAGAACACCAAAGAACCCACAGCATGGCCTTTGGTTTGGCTATCAAAACTCTATGATTATGTTTTGGAAAAAGACACGTGGTTAGGCCACGGCCATACCTTCCCAAGTCAATTACCCATCCCCTACCTCATGCTTGTTCGGCCATTGGCTTTGGAAGCGCTTCTTACACCCATCCAATTACCTGATAAAACCATTCACTTTTTGGGGCTCCTTCCTCTTTTTTCAGACGAATTTGATTACAAGCAAAGCAAAGGAACCCTCAAATTGCTGCAAAAATTAGTCATGAAGGGTGTGAGTGAAAAACTAGACGACTACCGCAGTAGTGTGTTGCAGTCGAAATGGCAATTCTGGAAACGATGAAAACACCAAATTGGAAAGCCCATATCGCGTTACTAACCGTAAATGTTTTGTATGGTGCCAATCATGTGCTGGCAAAAGGCCTGATGCCCGAATACCTCGACCCGACAAGTTTTATTTTTTTGCGCGTTAGTGGCGCTGTGCTTTTATTCTGGATCCTTTTTGCATGCTATGAACGCAAACCCATCGAAAAAGCAGATTATTGGCGCTTTGCAGCCTGCGGGCTTTTTGGCGTTGCTCTTAATCAGCTGTTTTTCTTTCATGGCTTGCATTTGTCTTCGGCGTTTAATTCCGGAATCATTATGGCAATTAATCCCATTTTAGTGGTACTCTTATCGCTGTTATTATTGCGTGAAAAACTCAGTGTGTTAAAACTTACCGGGATTGCATTAGGTGCAGCGGGCGCGATTCTCATGACCCTTCGTTCGGGGCAACTGAATAGCACTTCTTGGTTGGGCGACCTCTTTTTACTGATCAATGCAGCAAGTTATGCCTTGTATTTGGTACTGTCCAAACCCTTATTGCTACGCTATAGCCCCTTGCAAGTGATTACCTATGTTTTTACCATCGGCCTGATTTTCTTGCTCTTATTTCCACCAACTTGGTCACAACTTCAGGCGGTCAATTTTGCAGCCATTCCACAAAGCGCCTGGTTTAAAATTGCATATGTCATTATTGGTGTGACGTTTTTAACCTACCTTTTGACCATCTATGGCTTGAAAAGTGTGAGCCCAACGGTATCAAGTGTGTATATTTACACGCAACCAATAATGGTGGTATTATTTACTTATTTGTTTGTTACACTCGGGTGGTCGGCCGATTACCGAAGCGCCATAACGCCAGAAAAATTCCTTTATATGGGCCTTATTTTTACTGGTGTTTTCTTTGTATCTAAAAAATCTGTTCATGCGAATTAACTTATTGAGAACAACCTTGCTGTTGCTGGTCTTGAATCACTTGACATTATGGGCTCAAAAACCAAGTTTGGATCATCGGGCTTATCCACAATGGCTCAAACTTGAAAAAGAACAAATCAATGCCAGTGGGACGTTAGTGAGCTATGAACTGAACACACTCAAAGGCGACCCGACATTGTATTGGTATGATATTGCCAGTGGTAAATTAGATTCGATGCGCCGTGCAAAAGAGGCACTTTTAGCACCAAATGGAAGTTACATCGCTTGGAAGGTTTCTCCGGCAGCCGATAGTTTGCGGCAACTTGAATTGGACAAAGTTGATAAAAAGAAATGGCCGAAAGACTCCTTGTTCATTTATTGGAGGGCTCAAGATTCGTTAGTAAAAATTCCGAATCTAAAGCAACTGTCTCAGGCAAAAGATGCCGATGTATTGGCTTACCTTGTTGAAAGTAAACCCATCAAGGCGACACCTGTAAAGAAAAGCTTCGCAAAGCAACTTCTGTTTTGGAAAGAAGCGCCGAAAGCACCCGAAGCACCAAAATCTGATGGACATCAATTGTGCGTGCTATCCGGAACGAAGCAAGGCCTTCAATTGCTGCAAATCACCCAATTTTCGATCAGCGCCAACGGCGAGGCCATCGCGGTAGTTCGGCACCAAAAAGACAAAAGCGATAGTGCTCAAGTGCTCATTTACAACCCAAAAACTGGCCAAGTTATTGCGCGCCTGCAAACGCACAACCAAGTTCAAAACTTAAACTGGAATCAAAGTGCAACAGCACTTAGTTATTTGTTTAGCGACGATACCGCTAAGGTGAAAAATTACCAACTTGGAATTTACGAACTTGAAAGCAAAAAACAGCTTTTTCTTGGTGATTCACTCGATTTTGAAAAATCGGCAAAAGGAACCATGCAACAGGTTTCACCGAATCGGAGCCCGCAATTTAGTGCCGACGGAAAGTACCTGTATTTTGGGGTATGTCCGCGGAGTGTCGAAGAAAAAGACAGCTTGCTCGATAGTGAAAAAGTAAAGGTAGATATCTGGCATTATCAAGACCACGAATTGCAAGCACAACAATTGCTTAGCCTCAGTAGAGACCTCAAGCGCAGTGATTTGTATGTGTATCATTTGGAAAGCCAACGCCTTGTGAAACTTGGAAATGACACCCTACACGTTCAGCTCGAGCCCCGTCAAAAAGGCCCCTACTTACTAGCAACAAGTTCGGAAGCATATGCCATTGAAACCCAATGGAAATCGCCGAGCCGCACCGATTATTACCGCATTTCAGTGAACGACGGAAGTATCAATCTATTAGCGCATGGAATTGGCTTTGCCGGTGAACTTTCGGCAACAGGGCGCTATTTTACTTATTACAGCCCTCAGGTGCATCAATGGCTACTACTCGACAATGAAACAGAAACGCTAAGTTGCATGAACTGCCGCCGCAAAGACATCGTTTGGAACGAAGACCTCAACGGGCAACCTATGGAGGCAGGGCCTGTTGGTTTTATTGGTTACAATACCTCCGAAAACGAAGTGTATTTTAAATCCGAATACGATATTTGGAGCTATGACATCCTGAGTAAAAACCTGCACTCACTTTCTGCAGACCAAGCGACCAAGCAACAAATCGATTTGCAATTTAATACCTGGCAAAGCGACTCAATCGCCATCAATTTGAGTGCGGGTTATGTGATTGGTCAGCGACAAGCCGACAAAAACGAATTGCTTTACACCATCGAAAATGGCAACTTGGTTCCACACCTCGATATTCCCTACCGCATTGCAGGAATTAAAAAAGCAGCAGGTACCAATGCTTACCTATTCCGCAAAATGAACGTTTCGTGCTACCCAGATCTTTACTTGCTTGATGCTGCATTTGCTCAAGACATCCGCTTATCGCATGCCAATCCACAACAAGACAATTACAATTGGGCGACCGTCGAAACTGTTAAATGGAAGGCCTATGACGGGCAGCAATTAGAAGGCTTGCTCTATAAACCCGAAAATTACGATGCGACCAAGCAGTATCCGCTGTTGTTGTATTATTATGAATTGAGTTCAACGAATTTGCATAACTACCAAAGCCCAAAACCATCTGCAAGCACCATCAACCCAACAGAATATGCATCGGCTGGGTACTTGGTTTTTGTTCCGGATATTCGATACAAAGCTGGCGAACCCGCTAAATCGGCATACAACGCCATCATGAGTGCGACTGATTATTTACTAAAACACTACCCGATTGATTCGACCCGAATGGGCTTGCAAGGGCAAAGTTGGGGTGGCTACCAAACCGCAATGCTTATTACAATGACCAAGCGTTATGCAGCTGCCATGGCTGGCGCTCCTGTCGGAAATATGTTTTCGGCCTATGGCGGTATCCGTTGGGGCAGCGGCATTAGTCGGCAATTTCAGTACGAATCGACACAAAGTCGGATTGGTGCCACCATTTGGGAAAAACCCGAACGCTACATCGAAAACTCACCGTTATTTCATTTACCAAATGTCCAGACACCGTTATTAATAATGGCCAATGACCACGATGGCGCGGTGCCATGGTATCAAGGGATTGAACTCTATACAGGCTTGCGTCGCCTCGGGAAACCTTGTTGGATGCTTAACTACAACGACGATGACCACAACCTTACAAAACTACCCTACAAAATTGACCTCTCGATTCGGATGCGGCAGTTTTTTGATCATTACTTATTGGGGACAGACGCACCTAGTTGGATGACAAACGGGATTCCGGCCATTGAAAAAGGAAAAACACTTGGATACGAGTAATTGGGATTAATGCAATTGAAAGAGGTCAGCGCTGCCAAAATAGCGATTAATGACAAAGCCCTCTGCATAATTGTAGCCGGCCGAACGGCCCATTTGCAACATGCGTCCTTTAATGAAATCGAAAAACAACTCGCCTGAAATAGGTGTTGTTGGCTCTTGCGATTGCGGATCGTAAAACTGGGTTTTGTACGCCTTGATCACTTCAATTTTTTGATTAATGAAGTTTGAGACATCAAACACCACAGATGGTTCGAGGTGATGGTCTTGGATGTAATGCAAAACCAAACGTGGGCGATGCGCCACTTGCTCTTGCCCTTCATAATGCGTGCGGATTTTGCGTAGGCCCGCCAAAAAACAGGCATCGGCAACCAATTTTGCCGCACGTGCATGATCGGGGTGGCGATCAGAAAGCGCATTGGCCAACACGATTTCGGGCTGATGCAAGCGAATCTGCTCGATGATGAGGCGTTTGTTTTCTTCGTTGATTTCAAAAAAACCATCGGGCATGCGCAAATTTTTGCGCGCGCTTAGCCCGAGGAGTTTTGCGGCCTCGGCAGCTTCATCGTAGCGCGTTTCTACGCTGCCACGGGTACCGAGCTCGCCTTCAGTGAGGTCAACAATTCCGATACGCTTGCCTTGTGCGGCATAGTGCAATAATGTTCCGGCTGCCGAAAGTTCGACGTCGTCGGGATGCGCCCCAAAGGCAAGAATATCGAGTTTCATGTTAGTTGATGTTTGCGTAGCTTTCTACACTTGGGCAAGAACAAACCAAATTGCGATCCCCAAATGCGTTATCTACACGACGTACCGGAACCCAGTACTTGAAATCATGTAAATACGAAACCGGGTAAGCGGCTTCTTGCGGACTGTATGGATAATTCCAGTCTTTATTAATAATGCAATTGGCTGTGTGCGGAGCGTTTTTCAGTAAGTTATTTGCCTTATCAGCATGTCCGTTTTCAATCTCACGAATTTCTTCGCGAATTTTAATCATGGCTTCACAAAAACGATCGAGTTCTTCTTTGTCTTCGGATTCGGTTGGCTCAATCATGAGGGTACCAGCTACTGGGAATGAAACAGTTGGTGCATGAAAACCAAAATCAATCAGACGCTTGGCCATGTCAGCGACTTCTACATCGGCAGTACGCTTGAACTCACGGCAATCTAAAATCATTTCGTGCGCAACAGTACCATTGACACCAGTATACAGAATATCGTAGTGGCCTTTGAGTTTTGCCGCAATGTAATTGGCATTGAAAATGGCCATTTCTGTCGAACGGCGCAAGCCTTCTGCCCCTAACATTTTGATGTAGGCATAAGAAATGGTTAGAATTAAGGCTGAACCATAAGGCGCTGCCGAAACGGCATGGATGGCCTTGCTTCCGCCTGATTGAACCATTGGATTACCTGGTAAGAATGGCGCAAGGTGCGCTGCCACACCAATTGGACCCATTCCAGGGCCACCACCTCCGTGAGGAATGGCAAATGTTTTATGCAAATTGAGGTGACACACATCGGCACCGATGTTGCCCGGATTGGTGAGGCCTACTTGCGCATTCATGTTAGCGCCATCCATATAGACTTGGCCACCATTTTCGTGAATGATACTTGTGATTTCGCGGATGCCTTCTTCGTAAACACCGTGAGTTGACGGATAGGTCACCATAATACCGGCCAATACGTCTTTAAGCTCGGTAGCAACCTGACGCAATTCAGCGATATCGATATTTCCGTTTTCATCGCAACCAGTCACGACGACTTCAAAACCTGCCATGACCGCTGAGGCCGGATTGGTCCCGTGCGCCGATGACGGAATGATCATTTTTTTACGGTGAAAATCTTGACGCGACTCGTGGTATGCTTTAATGACCATGAGGCCTGCGTATTCACCTTGCGCACCTGAATTTGGTTGCAAGGAAACTGCTGCAAATCCGGTACAGGCACACAAATCTTTTGATAACTGCGCAAACATTTCGTGGTAACCTGCTGCTTGATCAAGTGGCGCAAACGGGTGCATGTTTGCAAATTGCGGGTTGGTCAAGGCCATCATTTCTGAAGCGGCATTGAGTTTCATGGTGCAAGAACCAAGCGGAATCATGGAATGAACCAATGAAAGGTCTTTGTTTTCGAGTTTTTTCATGTAGCGCATCATGCGTGATTCAGAATGGTACGATTGAAAAACTGGATGCGATAAAACAGGTTCCTGGCGGACTAATGCACTTGGTAACGCAAGAACAGGCTCGGCAGGACTTGCACCAAAAACAGCAAGTACTGCAGCAACAGCTGCTTGGTCATGTGGCTCGCCAAATGATATACTTAACGAATCGGCAGAAATGTAACGGAAGTTCAGCCCTGCAGCTTCTGCAGCTGTTCGGATGGCAGCTGTATCAATTCCTTGTACAGTAATGGTATCAAAGAATGAAGTACTGAGCACTTGGATGCCTGCGTTTTGCAAACCCTTGGCTGCAGAACTGGCTAATGCATGAATATGAGTAGCGATAGCGCGAACACCATCGGGGCCATGATACACCGCATACATACTTGCCATGACAGCCAATAAGGCTTGTGCGGTACAAATGTTTGAAGTGGCTTTGTCACGCTTGATGTGTTGTTCGCGGGTTTGAAGCGCCATGCGCAATGCTTGGTTGTCGTCGGCATCTTTGGAAACGCCAATGATGCGGCCCGGCATGTTGCGTTTGTAGTCGTCTTTTGACGCAAAGAAAGCCGCGTGTGGGCCACCGTAGCCCATTGGAACGCCAAAACGTTGCGCCGATCCTAAAACAACATCGGCACCCATGCTTCCTGGCGACTTGAGTAAGGTAAGTGCCATGAGGTCAGAAGCGACTGCAACTTGAATACCTTGAGCTTTCCATGTAGCAATTGAAGCAGACCAGTCGCGGATTTGACCAAATGCGTCGGGGTATTGAACAAATACGCCAAAATACGAGGCGCCACCTTCAAAGTGAGCTGCATCACCAACTTCGAGTTGGATCCCGAGGTTGAGCGCACGCCCTTGCATGACTTCGATGCTTTGTGGTAAAGTTGCAGCATCGACAAAAAAGGCATTTTTACCTGCGGCGATATCGGCACGTGAACGCGAATTATAAAACATGATCATGGCTTCGGCAGCAGCGGTAGCTTCGTCAAGAAGCGAAGCGTTTGCGAGGTCCATGCCGGTGAGTTCAATGACCATGGTTTGGAAGTTCAGAAGCGCTTCTAAGCGTCCTTGAGAAATTTCGGCTTGGTAAGGTGTATAGGCCGTATACCATCCTGGATTTTCTAAAATATTTCGCAAAATAGGAGAAGGCACAATGGTTTCGTGGTAACCTAATCCGATAAATGATTTGTTGACTTTGTTTTTGACACCTAACGCAGTGATATGCTGTAAATAGGCTTGCTCTGAAAGTGCAGGCGCGATATCGAGCTCTTTTTGCAAACGAATTTGGGCCGGAATAGTGCGATCAATAAGGCTTTGAATGCTGTCGAGGCCAATTGTGGCCAACATTTCTTTTTGTTCTTTGGCTCCGGGGCCAATATGTCGTCGTTCAAATGGTGTCATGATTGGATAATTTTTGAGGACAAATTTAATGCATCTTCTGCTTAGTTACAGGACATTTTTTGGCTAGTTTTCAACCGAATTTAGGTAAGTTTTCACACGGAGGATGGCATTGTCATGAATGTCTTGCCAAAAGAGATTGATGTCGCCCATATGATAGTTTCGCATCCAAAAGCTCAGCCACCCAAAATGACCACAGGGTTGATCAATCCAGATGGCGCCATCGATTAAATGCGTGTCAAAACACTGCGCGTAACGCTGGCCATCGAAATACAAAAAGCCTTTGTGCTGGTAAGCTTGAACAAGAGAATCTTGATTCCAGCTGACCGGATTGACCACTTGTTTGCCCCGGTACCAACGGGTGTAAGTGCGCCGATCGATGTGTTTTTTAAAGGTATTCCAGACCACATAGCCACCGGTGGCAGATGTCGTTGTAAGCAAAGGCAATTGTGGCAGGTCACTGGCAGCAATGCCAATTCCTGGCATGTAGGCCGCAATTAATTGTTGCTGCAAAGGCTTTCCTTCAAAAAACTCTTGTAATAACAAACCAATATGGGTACTGCCTTGGCTGTGACCCGCTAAAATAATAGGCCGGCCATGGTTATAGTGTTCGAGGTAATAGAGAAAGGCCGCACGGACATCGGCATATGCAAATTCGAGGGCTTCTTTTCCTTTTTCGCCTTTGACATAATACGAACGCAGGTGTGCTGCGCGGTAAAAAGGCGCATACATGCGGCCCGCTTCGGCCCATGCGCTGGCCTGCATGGGCAAGGCCGTTTGCAACACTTTTTGCCGTTGTTTTTCATCTTCTATCGGGACATTCCAGCGGCGATCACGACGCTCTGTATTGAGTGTGGGGTACACGAAAAAGACATCGGCCTTTTCGAGCAAACTGCTGTCGTGCAGGTAGGCAGCCATACTTTCGGGCATTGAGGTTGGCAAAAGCGCCCAATTTTCCGTCTTTGAGTAGTCGACACTACTTTGTGCAACAAGACCTGTTGAAATGTTCAAAAAAAGCATAAAGAGGAAGCGCTGAAATCGCATTATTTTTGCAGTGTAAATGATTCGTTGTAAAGTTAACATCCTTTTTTGCCTTTTGTTTGCTGCTTTTCCTAGCTGGGCACAAAGCACCACTGACTCCATTGCGCGATGGAAGGTCAAATCTATGTATTCGTTAAGTGGAACCCAAACCTCGTTTGTCAATTGGAATACAGGAGGGCGCAACAACGTATCGTTGATTGGTTCGGTAAGTGCGTCGGCATATTATACCGAAGAAAACATCAAATGGACCAACGACCTAAACATTGCCCTTGGTGGCATCAAGTATTTTGACAACAAAGGAATTGGCTTGCAAAAAACAGACGACCGCATCGATTTGGCCAGCACCTTCGGGATGCAGCTGTCAAAAGGGTTCTTCCTGACGTTTGCAAGTGGTTTCAAAACACAGTCGGTTAATGGGTATTCGTATCCAAATGACTCTGTTCCGGTTTCGCGCTTTATGGCGCCGGGTTACCTCAACCTGGCACTTGGAGCCGATTTTCGCAAAAACGACAATTTCAATATTTTCTTTTCATCTGTAGCCATCAAGTCGACCTTCGTGTTGGACGACTCTCTAAGTGCAAAAGGCGCTTTTGGTGTCGACAAAGGCCAACGCTATCGTCAAGAATACGGCGCATACTTGAAACTCAAATACAACCATACATTGGCTAAAAATGTGGAAATGAAATCCAAAATGGAACTGTTTAGCAACTACTTACACAATCCACAAAACATCGATGTCAATGCAGAATTACTCCTCGTTTTTCGGGTCAATTCCTTAATTTCGGCTACCGCACAATGGAACCTCATTTATGACAACGACATCCGCATCACTGACAGTAACGGAAATACTGGCCCCCGCACCCAATTCAAATCGGTCATCGGAATTGGGCTATCTTACAAAATTGAGCATTAATATGAGAGCCCTACTTTTGTTCCTATTGCTGGGACTCAGCTCACTTTCGTTTAGCCAATCGGACTATTCGAAATTTGATGCCAATATTCAGTTTGGAGGAATGTACCGGCAAAAAATGCTGCTTCCCAATTGGGGCTTTCAAGGCGAATACCACCTGAATTCACATTGGAGTTTGCTGTTTAATTATAGCATTTATTTGATGGACTCAACAAGCGGTTGTATCCATATCCCGATGGGTATGGCCGTCATGCCAAAAGTGACTGGATTTCTCGTTTCGACTTCGTATACATTAGGTGGCGTTACCTCTTCGATACTAATCGGAGCACTTGTTGCCCTTATTCCGGAAGGAATCGCGTATCACTATCCTCTTAAATATCGGTGGGATTTAGCTGCCTTTGCAAATCCGTTTGGGATTTCTTTTTATTCCGCTTCCAATTCTTCAGAATTTCAGAAACTCTATGATCCAAGTACAGGTGTAAAATTGACCTACTATTCGCGTTTCGGAATCCATGCGAACGTATTTGCACAAACACGCTTTATCAGTCAATTTGGTGTCTATCCCGATGCTGGTGTCGGGATTGGGTATTCATTCGGACACCGCCGATTAGGAGAAAAATCAGTTGAGTAGCCTTAATGACCGCCAGGCTGACAACACAACGGCAATGCTTTTTGCGCCGCCATATTGGCTTTTTGTGTATCGGCATCGTAACCAAGTGCAACCACACTTTCGCGGAGTTTTTCAGGGCTTGTTTTGGCCGTTTTGTACTTCACTTCAAGCACCTTGGTATCGAGGTTTAATTCGGCATATACAACCCCTTTGCTTTGATTGAGCGCATTTTCAATTCGCGCCTTGCAATCGCCACATTGAGCCGAGGTTTGGATGTGAATCACCATTGTTTTTTGCGCCAACAACGGAGTTCCAAAAAGGAGTAAAAAAGAAAGAAGAAGGGTTTTCATAAGTCGTTGTTTTGTGTTTAAAAATCTAATCTATTTAAGGGTATAGCGTAAGCCAAAATACGCATTCCATCCCATAATTGGTGCCCAAACTTGCGTTGCGTCAAATGCACTCGAAAAAGGTGCAGCTGCAGCTATTATTGGTTGTTGTTGGGTATAATTGAGTAAGTTTTCGCCGCCAATATAGCATTCGAACTGCTTGAAATTTCGAGTAAGCTGGGCATTGAGATTTAACCAAGGGTTACTTGCTCCGCCTTGTGGCAAGCGCATACGCCCATACACCGAACCTGTCAGGTCGTACTCCCAGCGCTTGTTGCGGGTTTGATACGCGGCATTGACTAAAAACCGATGCCGTGGCACGAGCACTTGCTGCTGCAACTGACCATTGTATAGCGACTGTACCGACAGGTATTTGTAAGCCAAGCGTCCTTCAAATCCACGTAAAAATGCATAATTTGCCTCGAGCTGAAGTACTGTCGAGCGCGAGCGTTCGTGCAGGTTTTTAAACACAATTGCGTCGGTAAGACTGTCACGGTCAATGACTAATTGTTGAGAAAACCAGGTGTGGTAAACATCGAGTGTGACAGCTCCTGAGCGCTTTTTGAAGCGAAAGGCCTGACTTAAAGAGCCTCCGAGATTGTAGGAGATTTCTGGGCGCAACTGACTGGGCGCAATCCAGGTTTTGGAACTGGCCAATAAACCCACGTTGTCGGCTACAAAATTGGGCAAACGCCAGCCTTTTGAAGCGCTTAAACGCAAATCAAGCTGGGGGCTGAGGGCGTATTTGAGGTGCGCGCGCGGCGTAAATTGGCCACCGATTAGGTTGTGTTGGTCGTAGCGTGCACCTACAACCGCCGAGAGGCGGTTGCCCGAGTAGGTATACTCGGCAAATACGCCAGGTACCCACTCTGTGCGGCTCAAGCCCACGAGGGCTCCGCCCTGCGGCTGGGCCGCCCACTGCCCAATTTGCACTACCAACAAACTGGTACCAACCTTAAATTTATGATCGGCATTCCCGATTATGTCGTCGTAAATGGCCGAAATAGAGGCGCGTTTTTCGAGCCCGCCGAAAGCCCGTTGGCCGTAAAATCCGGAAAGCTCATGCCACTTCAGTGCATAGATAACGCCCATGCTTTGCCCTGGTTTTTTGCCAAAAAAACCTGTTTTGGCAAAGGCCGAGAAGTGTTTGTTATCGATCAATAAACCGTAAGCAGCTGGATTTTCGTGGTAACTGACCTGACCGCCTGTTTTGTGGTCGAGATAAGCCTGGAAGGCCAGCTGTGCTTCCATTTTTTTACCTTGATACGAAAAGCGTTGAAAGAGCGCTGTATTACGGCCCTGAGCTTGATCTAAGAAACCATCGTGGTTGTGATCTGGGCGCCCGTAAACGCCTGAAGCATGCAAAAAAGAGCCGCTTTTCCAGTTTTTAGAAAGCGTTTGCCCACCATGGGCATTTAACTCCGAACGTCCGAAGCGATTTTGATAGAAATTCAGGCTTAATTTGGACAGTGCGGCTGGTTTTTTAAATTCTAAATTGACCAAACCTGCCATCGATTCGTAGCCATTCACAACGCTGCCACCGCCTTTTGTCAATTGGATCGACTCGAGCCAAGTACCCGGCACACTTTGTATCCCAAAACTGCTCTCGAGCCCCCGAAGGTACGGGACATTCTCGAGTTGCAGCTGGGTGTACACGCCATCGAGCCCCAACAATTGAATTTTTTTGGCACCAGAAACCGCATCCGACAAACTGACATCGACCGACGCATTGGTTTCGAATGATTCTGATAAATTACAACAAGCCGCTTTTCGAAATTCAGCACTTGTTAGCTCTTCGACATGCAAGGTTTTGAGTTTTGAAATGCCATGTGCTGCCTTCGCATTATTGACCACAATTTCACGAACCAGTTGCCCCGAAATCAAGGTGACATTGAGTGCTGCAAAACGATCCGATTTGCTAAGCACAATGGCATCTGTCCGGTAACCTTTAGCCTCAAAAATTAATGTATCTGGAAGTTTTTTGGGCAGTACCAGTTCAAATGTGCCATCTTCGAGGGTATAACAAACGGTTTGAGCACCTTTTAAACTGACTTTTACATTTTTAAGGGGTCTTGAACTTGTGGAGTCGAGCCCTTGAACCAAACCCCGAACTTGGGCCTTTAAGCCATGGATACTGCACAAGACCAACAAGATGCTAATGATGAATCTCACCTTACAAAATTACAAATAAAGGATTACCTTTGCATCTCAAATTTCTTGACCATGAGTGATCCGATTAAACACGAGTGTGGGATAGCCCTATTAAGGCTCAAATTACCCCTGAATCATTACCTCGAAAAATACGGAACCGCACTTTGGGGGCTCAATAAAATGCACCTCCTGATGGAAAAGCAACACAACCGCGGTCAAGATGGTGCTGGCATTGCCAATATTAAACTCGATATGGAACCAGGCCAGCGCTACATTTCACGCTCACGTTCGGTTCAAAAAAATCCAACACAAGATATTTTTGATCAAATCAATGCCAAATTCAAAAAAATCTACGACGAAAACCCAGCCCTTCTTCAAGACATCGATTACCTCAAAAAGAACGTCGGTTTTACGGGTGAGCTCTTTTTGGGGCATTTACGCTATGGTACGTTTGGGCGAAATTCCATTGAAAGTTGCCATCCGTTTTTGCGCCAAAGCAACTGGATGAGCCGCAATTTGGTGGTTGCCGGAAACTTCAACCTCACAAACGTCGATGAGCTCTTTGCTTCCTTAGTAGAACTTGGTCAGCACCCCAAAGAGAAATCCGATACGGTGACTGTCATGGAAAAAATTGGGCATTTCTTGGATGTCGAAAACGACGAATTGTATGCCCATTACAAAGCATTAGGCTATTCAAAAGAAGCCATTTACGAGAAAATTCGCCACGAATTAAACCTCGAGAAAATTCTTAAAAAAGCTTCGGAGCGCTGGGACGGTGGCTACGCCATGGCTGGCCTGCTTGGGCACGGTGACGCCTTTGTGCTGCGCGATCCAAATGGCATTCGCCCCGCATTTTGGTACGAAGACGACGAAATTTGCGTCGTCGCTTCAGAACGCCCCGTCATTCAGACTGCCTTTAATTTGCAAGCCGAGCAAATCCAAGAACTCACCCCTGGCCATGCCTTAGTGGTGCGTCGTAACGGAACGGTTCACAGCCATGAAATCAACCCAACCCGTACCTTATCAAAGTGTTCATTCGAACGCATTTACTTCTCTAGAGGTTCAGACACTGACATTTACAAAGAACGTAAAGCACTTGGCCGTCTGATTGTCGATCAAGTACTTGATAGTGTGGGCCACGACTACGACAATAGCGTCTTTTCGTTTATCCCAAATACCGCTGAAGTTTCTTTTTACGGACTCATTAAAGGGCTCGAAGAAGCGCTCAACAAAACAAAAATTGAACAATTGCAGGCCTTAGGTGCAAGTGCGACACCCGAACAATTGGCTGAAATTGTCAATCGCCGTGCACGCATCGAAAAAATTGCCATTAAAGATGCCAAGCTACGCACCTTTATTACCCAAGACGACAGCCGTGACGACCTCGTGGCTCACGTCTACGACATTACTTACGGTTCGGTACGCCGAGGCACCGACAACCTGATTGTCATTGACGACAGCATTGTTCGTGGCACCACTCTCCGACAAAGCATTTTACGCATCCTTGACCGCCTCGGGCCTAAGAAAATCGTTGTGGTTTCTTCTGCTCCGCAAATTCGCTACCCCGATTGTTACGGCATCGACATGGCAAAAATGGGCGATTTCATTGCCTTCGAAGCCGCCATCCAATTGCTCAAAGAAAGCGGCCAAAAGGCCCTCATTGACCGCGTATACCAAGAAGCGCTCGCACAAGTTGCCTTGCCAAAAGAACAGGTCAAAAATGTCGTGAAGCAAATTTATGCCCCCTTCACCGACACGCAAATCTCGAAGAAAATCGCCGAGTTACTTACCCCACCTAACATCGAGGCCGAGGTCGAGATTATTTACCAAACTGTAGAAAATCTGCACATCGCTTGCCCAGGGCACACCGGCGACTGGTATTTTACTGGTAACTACCCCACTCCTGGTGGCAATAAGGTTGTCAATCGAGCTTTTATTAATTGGGTCGAGAAGCGCAACGAACGCGCCTATTAATTCATAATTAAGCAATAAGGCGTTCAGAAATCGGAATGCACTTCGCTTCAAGCGCGTGGCAAATGCCTTCGTGGTTTGGCACTGAAGCTGTAATTTCTGCAATGACGTGCGCGAATGAAGCTTGCGAAGTCACTTCTTTGGCATAGCCTAAAGCCATAAATTGGGCCGCTTCCGGAAATTTAGCATGTTTTGGGCCAAAAAGTACCGGCAATCCATAGGCCAATGGCTCTAATATATTGTGCAACTTTCCAGAGAAGCCACCACCCACAAAAGCAACGGTACCATAGCGGTAAGCAGCACTTAAGTGCCCAATCGTATTTAAAATCAAGACGCGTGCCGTGGTGGCGCTTTCGGTCAAATCGGTATAACAAACTGCATCCGGAAATTGCTGCAACAACTGCTGAAGGTGTGCCGCTGATAAATCGTGCGGGGCAATCAGTAGCTTATAGCTTGCTTGCGAATAGAACCAATTAACAAGGATTTCTTCTTCAAGTGGCCAACTACTTCCGGCTATTAGCAAGGGTGAATCGGCAGCAAATTGCTTTAGTAATTCATTTTCATTTTGTTGAAGGACTCGCTTTTTTGCAGCTACTACCCGGTGGTAACGCAAATCGCCACCAAGTTCAATGGCAGCCGAAGGAATCTTGATTTTTCGTAAAAGAAGGCGCGTTTGCTCGTCTTGAACTGAAAAATACGTCACCCGATGAAGTGCTTTTCTAAAATAAGCGCCGTACCACTTAAAAAAAAGTTGATGCGGTCGCAAGCGTGTCGATACGGAATAAACAGGTAGCTTTTGGCGTTGCGCTTGCTTTAATAGATTGGGCCAAAATTCATACTTGAGTAAATACAAGCGATCGGCAGCAAGTTTCCCGATTAGGCGATGCATCGCACCCGGCGTGTCAAGTGGTAAATAAAATACAAAATGAGGTTCAAAACCACGCTTATGGTAGTGCTGCATACCGGATGGCGAATAAAAACTGAGCACAATTTCTAGTCCGGGATTGGCGGCAACACAGGCCTCAATCAAGGGCAATGCCATGTCGTATTCGCCCAACGAAGCACAATGAAACCAAAAACGCTTGTTTGTTGTTTTGGGCAACTTTTGAAGCTGCGCCCAAGTAGCCTTCCGACCCAAAACCAAGGACTTGGCTTTTGGGTGCCAGAAAGAAACGAGCTTTAGCAGCAGTGCATAAACGAAAATGAAAAAGCGATAAAAAAAGTGCATCTACTTAATTGACTTAGCAAAGATAAGCGGCACGATTAATATTTAACTAAAAAAGTCGTTTCAGTACTTTCATTGCCATTGATGGCCCCCCACCTGGTTCAGTTGGCATTCCGGTACCTGAGGTCATGACAAGTGAAATTTCTGTATCAATTTGTATCATTTCAAGAACAGGTTTTTGATACCTTTTTTTTGGGGATTGATTTACTGCAGGTTGTTTTGTTACTTGCTTCATAGCCTAGTTGATAAGAACTTTTTTAGTGGTAATTTTTCCGTTGAGCTCGACACTTACAAGGTAAATGCCTGCTCCAAATGTAATTGGGATAAAGGTACTTTGCTCAGTTAATGACTGCACAATCACCTCGCGGCCTGTATTGTCATAAATATGGATGCTACCTGTTGCTGTAGATTCTACTGGGCGCGTAACTTCGACTCCTTGATTGGCCATGCATTTTACAGTGACATCAGCAAGGTAATCTTCGGCCGAGAAATCAAGGCCATCAACGATAGACGGATTGGCCGTGCTTACGTGGCGGTTAAAATGCAACACAAAACGATCGTGAATGGTACCAGAAACCGAGAAGAACTGATAGCTTGTAGCCATGTCTAAGTCAATAAACAAACCAAGCTTTTTATCTTCTAAATAGACTTTTCCATTCTGAATTTGAAAATCAACAAAATCGATAATGTACACACTTGGGCTCGGTATTTCTACACTCACTGGCACTTGTGTTTTGCCTACAGCTGCATTGATTCCATTAATGGCCAATTTATAGTTACCTGATTTGGTATACATTTGAGGTACACCACTCACAAAGAATTTCTCGGCATCCATTTTATCGACCCCATTACTAATGTTGTCGTCAAGGTAAACCACCATTTGGTCAGACTTGTCGCCTTTTACTAAATTCATGCGTACAAAGCCGCGGTAATCATGGAAGGTGCGCAAACCTGTTCCTGTCGGGAAATGTTCCATAGAGGTACGTGGAAATGATACTGTTCCGCTTGCTTGACCTGAATTGACACGCACCCAAAAAGCTTGGTATGGAGCCATATGACGCAATTGTGCCTGAGTAGATGCATTGTTGTTGGCGTTGCTATTAATGATACTAGCTGCTGGACTTGTTGCCAAAAAGTGGTCATAAACCATTGCTGTTCCGGCAGGATTCACCGTACGGATCCAGATGGTTGTTGCAATATTACTAGATTGCCCGGCAACACCACTTGATGAACTGGCGCTTAAATCGCCGGCATCAATATAAGCCGGATACGGATTTGACACCAAATTGAATCCACTAAGCAAACCAGCACCAGATTGACGTGTTACATTAGCAGTTAAATTTGAAGTATATGGCGTACCTGTACTACCGGCAATCGAATATTGTACTGTTTTACATGTGGCACCTGTGCGCACTAAATATCCTTTCGTTGGCGTCATCGTAGCAGCACTTGAAAGCGTGTTTGTCCAGTTTGAACCACCAGCTGCAGCTTCATTCCATTCCCATACTTTACATGATAATGGACCGTCAGTTGCTGTAGAGGTAGGATCAATTCCAAAAACACTGCGGGCTTGGTCAAACGGAACCCCCATATACCAATAGCGTCCACTTGGCTGGTAAGTCCCGCTATAAAGTACATTAGATCCGGTCAAATTTTGCTTGAAAATGTAATTTCCGGATCCCGCAAAAGGAGTTGTGCCGGTATAAACAAATGTAGCTCCTGAATTTACCATTAAAGTACCGTCGTTGGTAAGCGTTGCGGTAGAAGTAAGTTTAGCCTGATCTAGGACAACAATGGCACCTCCACTTCCGATTGTCAGACTAGAAAAAGTAGGGAAATTGGTAATCCCATTTGAAGGAATAACTAAGACATCTGTGGAGGACGGGACGCCATTTGCGGTCCAGTTTGCAGGCGTTGCCCAATCGGTAGAACTGGATCCGTTCCAAATACGGTCATATACCACAACCTCAGTTACCGGACTTGTTTTCGTACCGCATCCATCATTTAATGAAAAATAGTAATAGTAAATACCCGAAGTAGCCGTTGGAACATTAAACGAGGTATTGGTAACCCCATTAAATCCTGCAACTGTTGAACCACCTGAAGTGCTATTCGTTGCATTCGAATACCAAGTATACGAACCTGTTCCACTTTGGGTAACGCTCGGCGTAATAGTAGAAGTTGAACCTTTAGCAAAGGTATAAACCGAGTTACATGTGGTATTTATTGAAGTCACAGGCTTCACCGAAATATTTACTTGCGTACGCGTACTTGGGCAAGACGAATTGGCATCTTGCACATAATAGATAACTGTTGACATCGAACTCGTATTGTTTGTCAAGGTTCCTGTTGTAAAGCTAGCACCAGTTGAAACAGCTGTACCACCTGTAGATGATGTATACCAAGTGAGTGTGCCTCCAGAAATACCTGTTGCTGTTACAGTTGCTGTTGAACCAGTACAAATACTTGTTGGTGAAGCAGGCGGTGCAGCCGGACAGGTCGTAAACGACTCTTGTGGGCCTTGATACGTTTGCCCTCCACTAACCACATATGCTCTATAATAATATGTAGTATTTGGAAGTAGTGAGTTTGTCGTTCCTGAAAAATTGTATTGTGTATTCGATGAAGGTGTAGTCGATGTATTAACCATCACCGTTTTTGTTTGACTTCCATTTGAAGGGTCTACGGATATTGGATCAGCAACTGCACCGGTATATGTTTGTGGTGAATAGGCAATTCCTGCAGAAGTGAAGGTAATCGGAGAAGCTGCTGCACCGATATAACCACCCCAAGTTACTGAGGTTGAATTAAAGGAAGTCGGTGGTGTGTTTGTAAAAACATTAGGATAGGTATTGGTGTATGCTTGAATGACTGAAATCGTTAAATTACCACTATTTCCACTTACATAATAAGGTTGATTACTTCCATTTCCTGATAGGCTGATAGTTTGACCAATTAATTGGACACAAATACCATTCGATGTTGAACCATCAGCAGCGTTTGAAACAGTGTATCCATTAACATTTGTGCTTGTACCTAAGTTTGGCTTCCAAAGCAAACCGACTAATACCCCACCTACAGTATGTCTTGCATAAATTAGTCCAGGTACTGTAATATCGCTGCCATTGCTTAATTCAAATACTGCTGTTGCAATCAAGTTATTAGATGTAGCGCCATTCGTGACATTAGTAAAATAACAGTTCTTAATATTGTAAGTCGAGAAACCAACTAATGCATCTAGATTGCCACTTGAAGAACTACCGGAATTGCCAAAATAACCTGTTCCGTAGCTAAAAACCACTAATGGTACGGTTTGGCCAAACCCAGAAAATGCGAGAAAACACAGTAAAATAAGTGAGTAGATTTTTTTCATTTTCGTAGAGATTTAAAGGCAAAGATACCTCAAAAATGTACCTAAACAATTAAGAATGAGAATTGATTTTGAGAATTAGGGGAATTGTGGAATTTCACAAATATATACCTAATCAATTATAGTAATAATCGCGGGGCTCGGAAGAGTAAAAAGGAATGTACCAGCCGATGCGGAAGCCAGTTTGGAGGTCGAGGCGCTGGAGCGTCGATACTGGGATATTGGGTTGGTCAAAATTGATGGTGCGGCGATTGTAGGTAAGGCCTTGCTGAAAATAAAGACCGGCGTAAAAGCTGTAGGGGCCTTTGTTATTTTGAAACGAATACCCGACAAATTGTTGGAAATTGATACCGGTTGTGAGGCGGTCATAGCCTTTTTTGTAGTCGAGTTCGAGCGAAGGAACGACATCTGAATTGGATTCGATGCGCAAATGGTGCAGCATGTAACCCGTACCCACATGCACCAAAATTCCGCTGTTTTCATTGCGGGTATTGAGTGGAAACAAGCGCCCGAATTGGACATTGGCATGCACCCCTCGTGGATACACCAAAATACTTGCCGGTACACCAGCGTCAGAGGTAATGGTGCCATGCGAATCGACGAGCGCATCAAATAAACCGGTTAAGCGCACATTGTCTGAAAACCAAAAATCAGATTCAAGCCCAACATACCATTGGCTTTTGAATTTGTAACCCGCCGTAAAACCGAGTCGGTTAAAATAACCATAGCGCGCCGCTAAATCGCCACCGCTAAAGGCACCGCCATAATGGACACCCACCATCGGTACACCGACAGAAGTGCTGCCAGAAACTTGCGCCAGTAATTGAAACTGCAAACAGAGGGCAAGAAGGCAATACATTAATTTCATGGGCTAAAAATACAAATTAAAGCGCAATGCACATTAAAGCTTCACTATCGGATAGCGTCGAACTTGTTGCTTATTATGCACTTCTAGGTAATAAACCCCAGAAGGCAATCGGCTTAAATCAAAAGAGCTGTGCGGCGCATTTTCTTGCTGGGTTTGAATGCAAATTTCAGTGCCATTTGGCAGAAAGAGATGCCATTCGTTTTCGACCGCAGCAGGAAGGTACAGCATGCCCGTTGTAGGGTTTGGGTACACTAAAAAGTCTGGAGCTTCGGAAGTAACAAGCCCTAGTTCTGAAGCGACAAACAAACTATCGGTGAGGCTGCAGCCATTTTGATCGGTAACTTGCACCGCATACCAACCCGATGCAAGGGCACTGATGCTTGCACTAATTTGCCCGTCTTCCCACGCGTAGTTGTAAGGGCTGAGCCCATTGCTTACTGCCAATTGAATCGTGCCATCTTGACCGAAGAGTTCGTTGCTGATTTGGGCATTGAGTTGCAATTCGATGCTTGGTTGCACTAAAACCGAGCCAGTTAGCACACAATTCATGGCGTCATGCACTTCATAAAAATAAGTTCCTGGCTGCAGACCGATAAGGCTATCGCCTGTTTCAAGCGTATTGAGCCACTGGGTTGCGTAAGGCGCTTGGCCACCTGTTGGCTGCACAATGGCC
The DNA here is from genome assembly GCA_039800565.1 of Bacteroidota bacterium. Lineage (GTDB taxonomy): Bacteria > Bacteroidota > Bacteroidia > Flavobacteriales_D > Crocinitomicaceae > UBA952. The sequence goes on from JBDLQL010000005.1 coordinate 65,013, forward strand.
ATCCCATTCGCAAAGCCAACACACAGCGCATCAATTGCACTGGTTTGCACGGTAAAATCACTTGCTTCAATGACAAACATCGCACTGTCTTGACAGGTCGCTGCATCTGTGGCCGTCACCGAATACAGTCCGGGCAAAAGGTTGCTCCACGAATTTGAAGAAGCGATTTGCCCATTGATGCTCCATTGTATGGGTTCGAGGCCACCACTTTGCTGCGCCACCAACTGCCCACTTGCAGTCATTGGGCAGGCTTGATTTGTTCCGCTTAAGGTTAATTGTAAATTGGAGGTGGAAGCAATGGTGAGGCTAAGGGTATCGAGGCAACCAAGCGCATCGGCAAGCCAAGCGGTATAGGTTCCAGCGCCTAATTGCTGCAAAAGAAAGTTACTTGAAGCATTCGACCAACTTACAGATGTTGGGCTCGATGCCCCCAAACTATCGAGTAAGATACTTCCGTCGTGAGCCCCAAAACAGCTTTCTGATACCACTGTTACTTGCGGATTTAACACACTTTGCGCTTCGAGTGCATACGAGATTTGGAACTGGCAACCGTTTGCATCTTGGATAGTGAGCTGCACATTTCCGGGAGTTAATTGCGTGAGTAAAGGGCCACTGGCACTCAACGGGTTCCAATTATACACGTAAGGCGCGCTTCCACCCGAGGCAGCTGCAAGAAGTACGCCGCCGTTCGAGTAACTGCATACGGGCGCTTGCTGGACCGTGAATTGTGCAGCCAGTGCTGGCGCTTGCCCAAGTTGAATGGCAAGCGTGTCACTACAACCATGGGCATCGGTAACAATGCAGGGGTAATTACCAGCAGAAAGATTTGTTTGCCCACTCCCTACCTGACTAATGCTCGGCCAAAAATAGGCATACGGAGCCGTACCCCCATTTGCTTGCACTTGAATAGCTCCGTTTGTGTCGCCAAAACAGCTTGCTCCTTGCAGGTTTTGAATCTGGAGCTGTAGTTGGCTGGCTTGCGGCACCACGACACTCAGTTGCGTTTGGCAATTTGCGTTATCTAGCACTGTACAAACATAGGTACCGGCACTGAGGTTAGTATAGTTAAGGCTGCCTGCCCCTTGCCCTGTTGCTGGTTGCCAACTAATAGCATTTAGCTGCGCGGGCTGTGCGAGGGTCAATTGAATGGCGCCATTGGCTGCTCCAAAACAGGAAGCCGCTTGTACCGATTGAAGGCTTAATTGTGGGCCATTTGTACTCGGCACTGTAAAATTTTGTTGGTAGCTACAATTCAAGGCGTCGTGGATGTTTAGGCTATAAACGCCAGCCGACAACCCGGTTAGTAGCAAGTTCGTTTGGCCCGTATTCCAAGTTTGGGTATAGGGCGCTTGCCCACCACTTAGGGCCACATTTAACGCCCCGTTGGCTTGCCCACAAAGCGCCGATTGAAACGAAAGCAGGTTGGCTTGAATGGCTGGGTTTTGGGTAATGCTTAGCGTGAGCGAACTTGAACAGGAATTGGCATCGTGAACGGTACACGTGTAACTGCCTGCTGGCACTTGCAGCAATTGGTTGCCACTTTGCTGCAGATTTGGCCAGGTATATACATAGGGAGCTGTACCGCCAATTGCAAGAAGCTGCGCGCTGCCGTCGGCATGCCCGAAGCAAGTGACATTGCTTTGCGATAGGAGTTGCAATTGCAACGACACGGGCTGGCTAATTGTTATAGTTTGCATGGCCACGCAGCCATGGTTATCGGTCACGTGTGCCATATAGCTAGTGGCTGCAAGACCACTTTGTGTAGGCGAGCTGCTGTTCAGACTTGGCCAATTGTAAGTGTAAGGCGCCGTACCACCGCTGGCCAACACACTGACGCTGCCGTTGGCTTGGCCAGCGCACAGTACATTGCTTTGCTGCACCGTGACGAGTTGCAAAACTGGGGGCTCAGAAAGTTGGTATTGCTGCTGCATGCTACAGCCATGGGCATCAGTGATAACGGCCGTGTACAAGCCTGCGGCTAAGTTGCTAAATGTGCTTTGGTTACTTGGCTGTCCTTGCCAGGTCAGCGCATAAGGAGCCACACCACCTTGAAATTGGAGCCCAAGCATGCCATTTGAATTGCCATTACACGCCAAGCCCTGCAACAAATTTAGTTGTGCCGTTAAAGGAGTTGGATCTGTAAGCGTGTAGCTTGCACTCGCTTGGCAGCTATTGGCATCGGTAAGTTGCAATTGATAGTTGCCTGCCGTTAAGTTTGTTGGGCTTGAAATGGCCCCAGCAGGGCCAGTCCAACTCAAATTATAGGGTGCTATACCGCCACTAGCAGCTACACTAATTTGACCTGAAGTACCTCCTGCACACAAATTGTTTTGAAGGCTATTGAGCTGAATGGAAACGGCGGGCGAAAGCAGGCTAATGCTGCTCGTTGCCGTTTGTTGGCATCCGTTTTCGTCGGTCAATAAGCAATTGTAGGTACCTGGGGCCAAGTTGCTAATTTGCAAGCCTTGCAAGCCGCCACCGGCAGCTTGCCAAATTGCTTGCACGGCCCCGCTTTGCCCACTTAGTGAAAGCGCGATTGATCCGTTGGCTTGCCCACAGCTTGCCTGCTGAACCGACTGACTAACGGAAATGGGCAAGCAGGGCTTGAATATCGGCACGATGGCCAATGCGACTTGTTGCCCAAATTGTTCGAGTGGTGTCCAGGCGCTGCTGCCATACGGATTTTGATTCCAGCGCTTGAAACATTGGTTGGGAGTGGCATACCAAGCTGCCGTCCCCAATTTCAAATTGCCGGCGTTTTCAGTAATGCCAACAAAATAGGTGCCTGCTCCAAGGTTTAGTCCGGGCATTTGCAAGGGCAAACTCAGCACCACGCCATTGAGCGCGTCTTGCGCGGTGGTGGTATAGGTAATGGTACTGGCAAGAACGCCACCGCTTGGAATACCTGCCGCGTTACAGGCATACACTTCGGCACGCACAGGCTGATTGGCTGGGGTGCCAGGTCGCAAATAAAAACGTACCGAATCGAGCACATCGGGCTGGCTTAGTGGAAAACACTGGCCAATAATGCCGTTGTCGTAAGTACTGCTGATATTTGTGCCGATACCAACAGCAGCATTGATGCTCAGGTGTCTGGCCAATTGCACAGTCGTGCGGCTAAATGAACTTTGAATGCTGTTATTGATCAATTGAATGTCGCCAGCGCACAATAGGGTGTACTGAATGGAATACAGGCCCACTTGTTGAATGAGGTAAGGTGCCACCACAAAGGTGTCGAGCTGCTGACTCGCCATATTATGGACACTCGAAAAACCGGTGTAAAGGAGTTGATTTTGTGCATTAAACACTTCTATCTTCAGGCTGACTGAAGTGGCCAAGGAAGCCCCAAGATTTTGGGCGCTCAGCCAAAAATTAAGTGTGCTGCCTCCCGGAAACTGGCGCGTACTGGCTTGGGTGTAGGCCCCTCCCGGATTTTGATGCGAAACAATCGCAACATCAATTGGAGGTTCTTGCCCCAATTTTGGCCGGATCATAAAAACATAATTGAGGCTGTAAGCCTCGATCGGATACCAGTCGTTGGCCCCGACTTGGACAAAACTACTGGCCGGACTGACCAACTGACTGGTACAGCCAATGGGAAAGGGCTGCGCCCCCAGTTTATGGATACCAATGAGGTAGCTACCACTTGATAGGTTTAACGCATTTTGGAAGGTGTACGTTTGCCAACCTGCTCCAGTGGCGCTAAGGATGGGCGACGTATAAAGCGGTGTCGGATCGACCACGCCACCGTTAATGGCATTGACTTGAATGGTGTAGGTTGGAGTCGTGGAAGGGCTTTGAACATAGTACCGTACACCACTTAGTTGGTCAGAGCCCTGTATGGTAAATTTGGTGGCCTGTGTGTATTCTTGCGTCGTGGACCAATTGAAAGCGGCGCTCATGGTGCCGTTGTCGCGCGCAAAATAGTTGTAATCAAGTACCAACGCTTGCCAAACAATGTCGTTGGCGGCCTGGAGGTCTAGCTGGGGTTGTTGTTTGCTGTACTTGATTTGGTAACTTTTACTCACCGTGAGCTGCGGTGCCCAAGTACCAGCAATAACCGGCGTACTAGCTCCAACTCCAAGGGTTTGCGGGTTGCTCAGAAAACTGGCCACCGGATTGCTGAGGTCAGGCAACTCGAAGACCTCTACTTTTAATGCGAGGGCTGTCATGGCTGTGGCACTGTAATTATTTAAGGTAGCGCCAAGTACAATGCCTTCGTCGGCTTGACTGATTGGAATGCGTGTGTAGGTATTGAGCAAAGCCCCGACTCCGACATCGTTGTTAAAAGGCAAGCTAGCGATTGTAAAACTCCAATTAAAACTGGTGCTTTCCCAGCGGTTGTCCCATTCGAGGTAGTAGGTACTGCCGGCTAGCAAAATCACATTTTCAAGTTTGGAAGCATACTCATTGATGCCACTCGAAATACACCCTTGCGCATCGTCATTGGATTGCAAAAGTTGCAAATTGCCACAGCTTCCTGAATAGAGCCACAAACGCGTATCGGCGCCACCACCACACGAGCTAATTGACACTGATACACTGGTGCTTGGTGTAAAACTGTACCAGCGCGCCGAACTGGCGCCAGGCTGAGACGCCCCATTGCCCGTTAGGATACCGCTTGTATAGGTACCTGAATTGGTGAGCGCTGTTGCGGTGGCACAGCTCCATTGGGCCTGTGTAAAAAACACAACGAAACTAAAAAAGAAACAAAAAAGTGCCTTCACTTTCTAAAAATACGACCTCTTGTCCAATTAACAAAAAAACCCTGCCGAAGCAGGGTTTTTGAAGTCAATATTGCGCAAGTATTTATTTCTTTTTGGCGAAACGCTTGCGGATTGTCCGGGCAAATGGGAAAGCCTTTTCGAGGAGTTTTTGCCAACGCGGTTTTTTCTTTTTCGGCGTGTCGAAATAGTCAGAGCCATAGCCGTAGCCATATTTGGAGCCATAACCGTAGCCGTAACCAGAACCGTAGCCATAGCCATACCCGTAGCCATAACCGTAGCCGTAACCAGAACCGTAACCATAGCCGTAGCCATAGCCTTTACCCATGGCGTCGGTCGAGTTAATGAGCACCACCAAGTTTGGAATCTTTTTGTCGTGGTACAAGCCTGCCGGGATGGTCAATAAACGGCGATCGAGGTGCTCGGCACGCGCCACATAAATGGTCAGGTCGGCGTAATGTGCCAAGTGCAAGGAATCGGCAACAAGCGCCACCGGTGCCGTATCGATAATAACAAAATCAAAACGACGCTTGGCTTCTTCAATGAGGTCGGTAAGCCGTTGACGCAACAACAATTCAGATGGGTTTGGCGGAATGTCACCCGAAATGATGTAATGCATATTGGGGTTGGCTGGGTCCTGAATCAGGAGGTCGTCAAAGGTTAGGCTTTCGTTGACGATGTAATTGGTTACACCCACTGTTTTACTGATATCGACGTAGCGCGCAATTTTTGGAGCGCGGAGGTCAAGCCCAATGACAATTACTTTTTTATCGCTGTGCGAAAGTGTATGGCCAATATTGATCGAGATAAAGGTCTTTCCTTCGCCGGCAATACTGGAGGTCAGCATGATGGTTTTGGCTCCGGGGCTTTGGGTATCGAGCAAGAAATTGAGGTTCGAACGCACCATCCGGAAGGCTTCGGCAATGTGTGTGCGGGCATTTTTGGTCGCCACAATGTTGCGGTCAGGGTCGTCGCCTTTCGGGATTTCGCCAAGTGCCGGCAACTTGAATTTCATGAGGTCATGAATGCCGTGTACTTTGCTGTCAAGCAAGTACTTGAGGTAAATGAGCCCAAACGGAATGAGCAAGCCTAAGGCCACTGCAAAAATGTAGTATTTGCTGCTATTTGGCGAAACCGGCACCCCATTGCTCGAAGGCTCTACAATGATTTTGGTATTGCCGATTGAAGCGGCAGTAGATATTTCATTTTCTTCGCGCTTTTGAAGCAAGAAAATGTAAAGCGTTTCTTTGATTTTTTGCTGACGTTCGATGTCGCGGAATTGGCGCTCGTAGGCAGGCACTTCGGCAATTTTTCCTTCGTAGCGGCGCTCTTGTTCGTTGAGTGAATTCAGGATGATTTTTAAGCGCGATTTGTTGGATTTTAAACCATCTTCTATGGTCTGGCGCAGGCCTACCAATTGCTCTTCCATCCGGATCACTTGCGGGTTATTCGGCTTCGAGTTCTTGAGCAAACGCTCGCGGTCCATGATGAGTTTGTTGTATTGGGTCGTGATGGCCACAATGGTACCGTCTTCAAAACCTAGGTTGGAAGGCAATAACGTGTTGTTGTTGCTGTGCTTGCCAAGATACTCTTGCAGGTAGTCGATGAGTTTGAGCTGCACCGACGTTTCGATGACCTTGGCTTCGGCGGCATCGCGCTTACTTAAAAAGCTTTGGCCGTCGGTCATGACATCGACCAACGCATGCGCTTGTTTAAAGTTTTCGGCATTTTTTTCGACCTCGCCCAATTCTTTTGACAGGTAGGCCATGCGGTCATTGATAAAGTTGGTGGTATTGTGCGCCACTTCATTTTGGTCATTGATTTTCTCGAGGCGGTGCTCTTCAATGAGGGCCCGAATGATGGCATTGTTTTTTTCAATGACTGGCCCTTGCATGCTGATGGCAATGAGGTCAGAGGTTTTGTCGGCACGGTCAATGACAATGTTTGCATTGAGACCAGCAGCGACGTCTGAAATTGGTGTCAGGTTAACGATGAACTGATTGCCAATTGTACTGCCAAAAAAGTTGCTGGTCTTGTTAAAGCTGATTGTACCAATTGTGGTGGCAATTGGCGTATCAAAGTTGTGTTTACCGAGGTATTCGGTTTCGTTGTTCATGGTCAGTTCAAAGCGTGTGCTTGAAAGCACAGTCAGCTCGAACTGCGCACTGCTATTGTAGAGCAGGCTGTCGGCACCAACTGCTTCGAGTGTGAACGGCGTATTGCCAAACATTTCGGATTTTTTAATCCCGGCATTTTGCCCCACCATGCGGTAGGTTTTGTGCAATTCTAAGCTGGTCGCAACACCACGTAAAATAGAAGGTGTCTTGAACAAAGCAATTTCGTTGCCAATGGCCATACGCTCGGGGAACAAACTGATGCCAGTATTGGCATTGAGGCCGCTTAGTACGTCATTTTCTTTGGCATTTTGGATCAGGATGGTGGCGCTACTTTGGTACACCTTTGTGGCATAACGCAGCATGGTGTAGGCCACAAAACACGAAATACCCACCCCGATTACAAACCATAACCAATAATGCAAATAGCGGTCAATGAGCTCGCGCACATTGATTTTGGGCTCAGGGGCGTCTTGGTTGAGTAAGTTTTGTTGCAGTTCGTCGGTCATTACTTCGTGAGTGAAATGATGGTGTACAAGGAAAGGAATATGGAAATGACGGTTGTACCTAAAGAGGCGTAGGTCTGGAAGTTGCTTCCTTGGAAGTTGGCACTAAAGTTTGGCTCGACGTAAATAACGTCGTTTTGATGAATGTAGTAGGCTGGCGAGTTGTAGATGTCTTTTTTAGTGAGGTCGAGGCGGTACTCAGTACGCTGGCCGTTTTCTTCGCGTACCACCAACACGTTGTTGCGCAAGCCTGTTATTTGAAGGTCGCCAGATTTGGCAATGGCTTCAAAAATGGTAAAGCGTTCGGTCGGGATTGTAAACACCCCTGGCGTGCGTACTTGGCCCAACACGCTGTATTTAAAATTGGTAAGTTGGATGTTAACGACCACATCTTTGACATAAGTTTTAAGCTCGTTTTGCAAGTACTCAACCGCTTGCAAACGCGTGAGGCCTGCCAAATGCACAAAGCCCAAAACCGGAAAATTAATGTTGCCATTGACATCAATAATGTAATTGAGTCCAGCCCCACTCATCATTTGCGGGTTTTGCATCATGCCGCTTCCGCCGCCATTTGTATTATTGCTCGAATAATAGAACTGAAAAGGTGCCAAACTTTCCATGTCAGAGCCCCCGACTAAAATAGAAAGTTGGTCGTCGGTACGCAAAATGGGTTGGTAATTGGCTTGTACGGTAGGCGCATCGCCTTGCTGCAAATACACCAACTTTTCACGGGTATGGCAGGCACTAAGCCCGATGAGCAGGCTCCCGAGTAAAAGAGCGGCGTAAACTGAGCGTTGAAAAGAGGCCATTCGAAGGATTTGAAAGGTAAAGTTAGGGTTAATTTCTTGAACGGCGAAGGCTGCGCAAATACAACGAAAAGGCGAAACTGAAGCCGAGTAAAATGAGTGCCGCCTGCATTTGATGTAAGTATTTGCAAACAGGCCACATCAGTAAGGTAATGCCAATATTGAGCAACAAAATGCGCAGTGTGGTTTGGCGGTGCGTAAGCCCGTAGCGGTCCATGAAGAGGTGGTGGATGTGGTTGCGGTCTGGCGAAAAAGGCGAACGCCCCTCGGCGGCACGAGCCACAAACACCCGAATCGAGTCAAAAACCGGAATAAACAAGACCGAAATGATGAAAAATGGAATATTTTGAGGATACAATCCGGGCGTGTAGGCCGGGTAATCTGTACTCATAAATCCAATGACCATCATGGCAATGATAAAGCCAATAAACAACGAGCCGGTATCGCCCATAAATATCTTTTTGTCGGCCGAGAGGTTGTAGCGCAAAAAGGCCACGAACATCCCGACGAATGCCATGCACAAACTCACCATGACCCAATCTTCGAGGCGGTAATAGAGCAGGGCAAAGAAGAAAAAATAATAGGTGCCCAATGCGGTAGCCAAGCCATCGATGCCATCGATGAGGTTAAACGCATTGATAAAAAAGATAACGACGGCATACGAAAGCGGCACCACCAATAGCGGACTAACTTCATACAAGCCTAAAAAGCCATGCAGGTTGTCGATTTGAAAATCAGAGGATAAGAAAAGTAAGGTCGTGGCAATGATTTGCGCCATGATTTTGTTTATTGGGCTAATGCCCGTGAGGTCGTCTTTAAGGCCAATAACAAACATGATGGTCGCTGCCGGAATTATATAGACAGCACGGTTTGTCACGAAAAACTGTTCGGCCAAGGTGAGGCTAATCATGAAGACCACAAAAAACGTGACACCGCCAAAACTAGGTACGTGTTGGCTGTGCGAACTGCGTTCCGATAATTTTTCATAGAGGCGTTTGATCTTGACGACTTGAATGACAACAGGCGTCAGGAAATAACACAAGACAAAACCTCCCCAGAAGAACAAGAAGAAGACCAGTAAATGGTAAGTGCTAATGTGAAACATTGATTCTAATGACTTACAAAAGTCATAAAAGTTGCTATATAAACGCAATTTTGTTGGTACCTCTACGAGAAACCCTAGTTTACCCTATTTTTATTCGCTGATTTCCAGCTCTTTATTCCATTGTATGATTTTCATGCGCTTATCGAGTGGATGCTTGGTTTCCACCAACATTTGCTCGACATCACGGCGCGTCACCAGGGCCATTTTGATGCGAAGCGCCTTAATAAAGCTCTCGCGACGCTTCTTAAGGGTTTCGTACGAAAGTCCGTCTTCATCAAAATAATCATTGAGCGCCGAAAGTTCAAGTTCTTGCGTGGCGCAAATTTTTAGCATGATTTCCCATTCAAGTTCGGTAAAGTCGGCGCGTTTGATTTTGGGGTTGCGTGGCTTGTACCAATTGGTTTTGGGCAAGCGTCGGATGTAAAATACCAAGAAAAACAAGCCCAAATTAATGATGATCGACCACCACAGGTAGGTTTCGGTACTGACCTTCTTAAAAAACGAGGTCTTTTTAAACAAGAAATGCTCGCGCGGGTTGCCTTCTAATATACGCTTGGTGTTCCGGATGCTTAGTTTGGCAGTTTGTGTGTCGTTTGAATTGTGTTGCATGACCAACGCAAAGCGATGATCGGCACTCGGCAAGAACGCATGAAAACTTAAATACAAGGGCGACTCGTAGCTTGTGTATTTGTTTTTAAGCGGGTCCACAAAGACCAACTTATTTGCATGTATAAAAATTCGGAAATCACGCCCCATTGGGTAAGACAGCGTGCGCATGATCTTGAGCAGCTCTGGATTGAGTTCACCCAATAAGCGCCAACATTTTGTGGCGCAATTATAAACCCACGCATCTTTTAAGGCCTCTTCAGACATGCGTTCTTTAAACACCCCTCCAAACAGAAATAAGCGTTCGCCCAAACGAATAAACAGCGGGTTCACGCGCGGTGAAGGGCAGCTATTGGTATGCCGGATCACTTGAAACCACTCTTTGGCATCGGTTAAGAAACGCGTATGTGTGTTCTTGACTTCAAATAAGCCATAGCCTCCAAAATAATAAAGCCGGCTTTTGTATTCGTACACGGCCGCGCCAAATTGGTTTTTTTGGTCGAAACTGCAATCAATGCGCTTTAAAGTGTTGTGCTTGAGTTCGTAGACCCACCCACAACCATTGACCCCAAAATAATACCGTCCGTGACCTACTGCAATCGGAAAAAAACGCTCTTTGAATTGCGCAAAGGGCAGCTCTAACTGACAGTTTAACGGATGCGAATGCCAAGACATGTCTTTTAATGAAAATTCGCGCCATTGGCTCGAGTCGTCAAGGACCAAATAACTGTTGTCAAAACGGTTGTAGGCCAGCATGGGGGTTTTGCTTGTCTGTAGGACATACTGGCTCCAGCTCAGAACAGGCAAGAGCAAAAAGGCAACAAAGAAGTGTTTCATAAAAGAGGGCTTAGTGCAAATACTGTTGCAATAAAAAAGTGGTAGAGGCATCGTGGGCCCCAGGCTTTTGTTGATTGATATCCGAAAGGATGCTGTTGGCTAATACCTTTCCAAGTTCGACACCCGGTTGGTCATAGCTAAAAATATTCCAGATGATGCCCTGGACAAACAATTTGTGCTCGTACAGCGCAATGAGGCTACCCAAACTTTTGGGTGTGAGTTGCTCAATAAGCAAGGTGTTGGTCGGCTTGTTGCCTTCAAACACCTTGAAGGGGTTTGGATCTGCTTTGCCCACCAATAAGGCTTCGGTTTGGGCAAAGAAGTTGGCCATGAGTTTGTCGTGGTGGTCCGTGTTGCCGTGCAACGACTTCTTGAAGCCAATGAAGTCGGTCGGGATCAGTTTGGTGCCCTGATGGATCAGCTGAAAAAAGGCGTGCTGCGAGTTGGTGCCGGGCTCGCCCCAAATGATGGTACCGGTTTGGTAACTGACCCGCTGGCCGTCGCGGCCCACGCTTTTGCCGTTGCTCTCCATGATGCCTTGCTGTAAGTACGGCGCAAACTTTTGCAAGTATTGGGTGTACGGGATCAGTGCCTCGCTTTCGGCGCCGTAAAAATTGTTGTACCACACGCTCAAAAGCGCCATCACAACCGGCATGTTTTGTTCAAAAGGCGTCGTTCTAAAGTGGGCATCCATGTCGGCCGCGCCGTCGAGCAGCGCTTCAAACTGATCGTAACCCACCACAAGTGCAATCGACAAACCAACGGCACTCCACAACGAGAAGCGCCCGCCTACCCAATCCCACATTGGGAAAATATTGTCGGGGGCAATGCCAAATTCTTGCACTTTCTGCAGATTGGTAGACACCGCTACAAAATGCGCAGCAATGTCGGCTTCGCTACCTGCGTTCAAGAACCAACTGCGAATGCTTTGCGCATTGCTGAGGGTTTCTTGGGTGGTAAAGGTCTTGGAAACAATGACAAAAAGAGTGGTCTCGGGGTTCACCTTCTTGAGCACCTCTTGCACGTGATCGCCGTCTACGTTCGATACAAAATGAACATTCAACTGATTTTGATAAAAAGCCAAGGCGTCGGCGAGCATGGCGGGGCCTAAATCAGAGCCCCCAATACCGATATTCACGATGTCAGTGATGGCCTTGCCGGTAAAGCCTTTGTGCGCACCCGAAATGATGCGTTGAGAAAAATGTTTGATTTTGGCCTTCACCGCCGCAATTTCGGGTCGGATATCCGCGCCTTCTACCAAAAGTGGGGTGCTTTCGTTGCTGCGCAGTGCCGTGTGCAAGACCGCGCGGTTTTCTGTTTGGTTAATCAGGTCCCCTTCAAAATACTTTTGAATGGCGTCTGACAGGCCCACTTCGGTGGCAAGCTCCTGTAAAAGCGCCATGGTTTCAGCAGTGATCCGATTCTTGGAGTAGTCCAATAGAAAATCTTGCCATTGGATATGAAAACGTGCGGAACGCTCGGCATCTTGTGCAAATAAATCTTGCATGCGCAGGTCTTTATTGGCATCAAAATGGATCTGTAGCTTTTGCCAAGCGGCAGTTTGGGTGGGGTTGATGGTGGGTAGAGACATGTATAATTGATATTAATATAAAAACCCAAAATGCCACAGCGGAACAACATTCAGGTAGCCTTGTTCGATATTGTCTTTGACCACATAGCCCTGTGGTGCTTGTTGAATTTGTTTGAGCCCTTTCTTCTTGCCGCCTACTTCAAAATCAGATGGCCCAATTTTGAAATCGGCAAATTCGGAGCTGCGCACATCGTGGGTAACGCACGTTTGGTTCAAAAAAAAGGTCTCGCGGATAGAACCCAAGTTGGGTTGTTCGCTCGAAAGCGCATAGCTCAGGTTGGTATTGTCTAGAAAAACTTTATCAATTTTGGCGAGCCCCCGGATACCCCCTGTCTGACTCCGCAATTGTGCAATCATGCCGGCTTCTTCAATATAAAGTAAGTAATCAGCGATATGATTGCGACTCACAGAGAGCAGATCGGCAATTTTACTCATGTTGGGTTTAAATGGAACACTTTGCGCCACAATGGCCAAAAGTTGCTTGAGTTTGCGTCCGGTAGCTACGTTCATTTGGGCATAACTCGGAATATCAACCTCAAGGGTTTGGCTCACTACCTGCCGCAGTTTCTGCTCAAAATCTTGTTCTAAAGCAAAAGGGTAATAACCTTGCTTCAGGTATTGCTCAAAAGCTACCAAAGGTAATTGTAGTTTGCTGAAATCTGTTTGGTGCACCAAAAGCTGCTCGAGCGTATAAACCGGAAAATCAATGCCTTTAAACATATACAAATACTCTCTAAACGACAAACCTTGCATGGCATACAAAACGGCTCTGCGGCTCAGGTCTGAGCTCCCTTTTTTCAAGTCTAATATGGAAGAACCTGTAAAGACCACCTGTAGTTGTGGGTGATAGTCATGTATGAGTTTGAGTTCCGTAGCCCATTGAGGATACTTATGAATTTCATCTATAATGAGATGAACCCCTCCAAACTGCACAAATTGTGCGGCGAGTTCGGTAAGGCGTGTACTGGCAAAATAAAAATCTTCGGCCGTGACATACAAAGACTTTTGTGGGTCGAGCTCTGTTTTGATGTATTGCAAGACCAATGTCGTTTTACCCACACCACGAGGCCCCGTGAGGCCAATAAGCCTATTTTTCCAATTGATATTGGCATATACATAGCGCTTGAAGCTGACATCAACTTGCGCTATTAATCTTTTAGAATATTGGAATAATTGTTCCATGGTTTGTACTTCAAGTACAAATTTAGTCATTTTGCACTATTATAGTGCGTTTTTTAGTATTTTTTGCACTACAGCAGTGCATTATAAACTATTTACTCTACCTATTGTAAGCAGTTCGCTTTACCTCCCAAAATCATCTTGCACGCGCACAATATCGTCTTCATTCGAAGGGTTGCTGGCGTCGGTGTGTTGCCAAATTTCGGCGATAATGGCGTCGGCGTCGAGGCCCACCAAGCGGTGGCGCTCACCTTGTGCGAGTTTGATGGTTTGGCCTTCGGTGTAGTGCACGACTTCGCCTTCGGTGTCGTCGTCAGAACGCACAATACCCACGGTGCCTTGCACTACTTTCCAAATCTCGGCGCGACGGTTGTGGTACTGCCAAGAAAGGCGTTGGCCGGCTGCCACCACCAATAATTTGGGGCTGAGTTTGCCGCCAATGGTAAGGGTATTGACGTCGAGGCCCTCAAAAAAGGCATCAGAGAAAGCCTGGGCTTGTGTTTCGTCAATGACGTAAAAAGCCCCCCACGGGCGCGTTAAGTCTGAGGCAATGACGGTGAAGTTTTCGAGGAGTTGTTGTGGTGTTTTCATGGCTTGAAGAATTGATCTTTTATATTTTCTAATGCTGTAAATGGAAGCACCATTTGTTGCTTACTTCTTTTTTCTATCGTTTTGCCCGCATAGACGACATAGCCTCCTTCGGACCCTGTGATTTTTTGCCAATAATTGAGGCCTTTAAAATACTGATTCGTAATGGTCTGCCCAGATTTGATTTCGATAGGAATCAACCCTGAAGCCTGCTCTATAAGCACATCTAATTCGTTACCCGCGCTGTCGCGCCAGAAAAACAAATTATTGCGCTTCGCTTCATTGAATCTCCTCTTGATGAGATCCACAATGATTAAATTTTCAAACAAGGCGCCTTTGGAAACATGAAGGTCTAGCTGTTCACTGCTGTCTATACCTAACAAATGAGCTGCCAAACCAGTATCGTAAAAATAAAATTTTGACATTTTGACAATCCGCTTGTTAAAATTTTGGTGATAGGGTTGTAAGCGAAAGGCGACAAATGTGCTTTCCAAGACACCGATCCAAGCATTGATTGTTTTGTTGTCTACACCGACTTCAAGTGCAAGACTATTTACGTTCAATAACTGTCCTATTCTACCAGCACACAAACGAATGAATCGTTCAAATGTGGCTAAATTGGTGATATTCTTGATCAGCCGAACATCTCGTTCTACGTAGGTTCTAATGTAATTCGCGTACCAATTACTGATGTCTTTTTCTTGCTGATACAAACTCGGGTAAGACCCCTTAAAAAGCAACTCACTACAGCTCATTGTAGGCGCACCAATTTCATCAAGACTCAAAGGAAGCAAAGTGAGGTAGGCAACACGTCCAGCCAAAGATTGTGAAATGCTTTGCTGTAGTAAAAAATTATTGGACCCTGTAATGATAAACAAACCATTTTCAGTCGACTCATCTAAAATTTGTTGCAGATAAGAAAACAGTTCGGGCACCCGTTGCGCTTCGTCAAAAATGGCGCCGTTTGGATAATTAGACAAAAATCCCCTCGGATCTTCAGTGGCAAACAAGCGCGTATCCGGATTTTCAAAATTGACATACGCTTTTTCTGGGAACAACAGTTTGGTTAGGGTGGTCTTCCCAGATTGCCGAGGCCCGATGACCGCAACAGCCTTGTACTGTCTTGCTAATTGAGCTAAAGTTTGTGCCGCTGAACGAGGTATCATCTTACAAATGTATGCAATTTAGGAATTGAATTCCAATATTGCACGTTTTTTTGAGCCATCAATATGCCTTTTAGAAAAACTGTCCAAATTTACCACTCACCTTCCGAAACAACACAAGCAACGGAAAAGGCAAGCCATTGGCCTGCATAATTTGCAGGTCTTCTTTGCTTTTGGCGACTAAATTACTGAGTTTAGAGCTTGCCCCACCCTGGCGCATCAGCATCAGTACCTGGGGCAGGTAGTGTATTTTTAAATTGGGCGTTTGAAACACCCTCAAGATAAAATCATAATCGGCGGCAATGCGGTAGCGGGTATCAAAGCCCCCCACATGCGCATACACTTCTTTTCTGAGAAAGAGCGTGGGGTGCGGCGGCATCCAGCCTTTACGCAACAAAGTGGGAGAAAAAGTCCCACTTTGCCAATGGCGCAAAACCTTTGTTACATCTGCAGCCTGCACGTATTTCAAATCACCATAAACGCCATCAATAGCAGTATTAAACGCTGCTACTACTTGACTGAGAACCTCAGCATTCGGGTAAAAGTCATCGGCATGCAACAAACCAATCCACTCACCACTGGCCCTACTCATGGCCTTATTGAGCGCATCGTAAATACCGTGGTCTTTCTCGGACACCCAATTGACTCGGGCATCAGAAAGACTTTCGAGCCATTCCAGAGTACCATCACTTGAGCCACCGTCTTGCACAATCCATTCCCATTGGGTGTAGGTCTGCTCGCAAAGACTCGCGTAGGCGTCTTTGAGCGTGTGAAGGGAATTGTAGGTAACGGTGAGGATGGAGATCATGGTCTAATTTCTCGACAACACAACATTCTCCATCACCAACATATCCATGCTGGTGCGCAGGTAGCAGGCAATGGCTTCTGCTGGGGCATTGACGATTGGTTCGTTTTCGTTGAAAGAGGTATTGAGTAAAATGGGAACGCCGGTTTGCTTGAAAAATTCGGAAATGAGTGCGTGGTAGCGCTCCGAAAATTCGGCGTCTACGGTTTGTAAACGGCCCGAGCCATCGGCGTGGGTAACGGCAGGAATTTCTGACTGTTTTTCTTTTCTAATCGGGAATACTTTTTCCATGAACGGAACGGGCTCGTCGAGTTCAAACCAGTTCTTAACTTCTTCTTTGAGGATACTCGGGGCAAAAGGCCGAAAGCTTTCGCGGCGCTTGATTTTAAGATTTAAAATTTCTTTAGCGTTGGAGCGGCGCGGGTCGGCAATTATAGAGCGGCCTCCCAAGGCGCGTGGGCCAAATTCGGCGCGTCCGTTGAACCAACCAACTACGCCACCGCCTGTAAGGCACTTTACAATTTCAGGATACAATTCGGCATCGGGTAGTTCGCGGTACACCAAACCCTGCTGCTCGCATTCGGCCTTGATTTGCGCATTGCTGTAGTAGCAACCTGTGTTGGCATCAAAAACAGCCTTGCTGCGCTTTTGACCGGCCACCATGTGGTGCACCCAATAGGCCGAGCCCATCGAAATGCCGGCGTCGTGGCCCGCACTCGGGATATACACATCGGTAAACGGCGTGTTGCGCGTAATTTTACCATTGGCAACACTATTTTGCGCCACTCCACCCGCAATACACACCTTGGTGAGGCCTGTTTTTTGGTGCAGGTAGTTCAGGACGTGAAAAATAATTTCTTCGGTATAGCGCTGTACCGAAGCCGCGAGGTCTTTGTGGTACTTTGTTAGTTCTTCTTCTTTCTTTCTGACCTTGCCAAACGTGGCTTCCATTTTTTCATTGAACAAGGAATGCACAAGTGGCATGTAGTCGTCGGAATAATGCACATAGCCTTTGTGTGGCGACTGAAAATAACTCAAATTGAGCTTGAACAAGCCACCCGGAATCAGTTGCACGACATCGCGAAGTTTGTCGACATACTTCGGCTCGCCATAAGGCGCAAGGCCCATGACCTTGTATTCATCACCGTAGTACGGAAAGCCCAGCAACTGCGTCATGGCCGAATAAAACACCCCCACAGAATGCGGAAAATCTAAATCTTCGAGCACCTCAATTTGCGTACCTTTTCCTCTTGCCAACATAGTGGTGGTAAAATCGCCAGCACCGTCGATAGACAAAATTGCAGCTTCTTCGTAAGGCGACGGATAAAACGCCGAGGCCAAGTGGCTGCGGTG
>JBDLQL010000006.1:0-76093 GCA_039800565.1 Bacteroidota bacterium
TTGAAGCTTGTACTCGAGGCGGGACTTGAACCCGCACGGGCAAATGCCCACAGGATTTTAAGTCCGGCGTGTCTACCGATTCCACCACTCGAGCTCAAAGAGCGAGAAACGGGATTCGAACCCGCGACCCCGACCTTGGCAAGGTCGTGCTCTACCAACTGAGCTATTCTCGCGATAAGATATTCCTACATAGATGAACCGTTGTGCATCGTAGGGGGAGCAAAGTTAAGGATATTTTTATTTTTACAAAACTCTATCCAACTTTTCCTTGCGTTTTTTTAATGAAAAATAAATCACCGTCAAAAGAAGGGTCAGTACATAATTGTAATAAAAGTCTTCTATTGGAATGCTAATCAGGCGAATGCCGGTGATTTCGGAGGCATTGTACCAAACAATTGGTTCGGGTGTAATGGCGCCTGTTAAAACCCCATTGACCACAAAAAAAGGCACCAAACACAGCAAATAGGCCCAAATAAAATCCGTAAACCATTTTTTACGAAAAAACATAACTGATAGGTGCGCACTTAAAAAGGGTGCCGTTGAGGTATATAAATTATCAGAATTAAATGAGAACAAAAACAAGGAGCTTATGCAAACGACCCCAAAAAATAGGATGCTAAATTTTGGCGCTTCTCGTTTGGGAAAATAAGCCTGAATGACCCGAAAAATAAACAAGAAATTGTAAGGCACCACCACAAAAAACAGGACTTCTTCGATGGGAAGATTGTAAAAATAATAACCCAAAAGGTAGCGCGGGGTAAAACCCCAAACCCCCATGTCTGTAAATAATACATCCCAAGCAATGAATGGAATTGCGGTTAAAAGGATCGCCGGAATCACGAAGCGCCAGTCTTTGTAGTAGGCGACCTTTTTATCGAAACTCAATGCAAAAGGCCCCGCAAATGAAAGGACAATGACCCACGCATACCAACTCATAGTGCTTGTTTGTTTTTAAATAACTTGGCACTTTCAATGTAAAATCGAATCGGTACGAGTAGCATTCCGAAACACTCACCATGCGCTTTACCTAAATGCTTGTGGTGCATTTTGTGGGCACGACGAATGGCGTAAAAATAGGGGTGTTCGATGTCGCGCAGCCACTTAAAGCGGCGGTGAATATAAACGTCATGGATTAAGAAGTAAGCCAATCCATAAGCGGCAATTCCAAAGCCAATCCAGACGGGTGGGTAGTTTTGATTCATTAAACCGAGCATAATACACAGCCATGAAGGAATCGCATAAATGAGAAAAAACACATCGTTTTTTTCGAAAAATCCGGGTTCAACTTGATGGTGATCTTTATGGAAATACCACATGAGGCCGTGCATGACGTATTTGTGCGTGGCCCAGGCCATAAATTCCATCCCAAAAAACGTTCCGATAGTTAAGAAAGGGCCCCACCAACTCATAATGCAAGGTTTAAAATGCTAAAAAATAAGATCAACCAAATAAACAAGCCCTGCGCCACTTTGTTCGATTCGTTTAAGTGCCAAGTTTTTAAGAGCAGTTGCATCAAAAAAGCCACCAGCCCCCAGCTGATGTAATTAAAGAGCGGAATATGACCACCTTTCCACGACCAAAAACCAAGTTGCGTGGCAACGGGTTCCATTAGGAAATCTAAAAAAACCATTAATGCGGTTGCCACGCTTATTTCAAGCCATTTAGTTAGTTTGAGGCCTGCAATAAGCCCAGCAGAAATGATACTTAACAAAGACCAATTGACACCAATAATTAAAGGGACACCGTAAAGTGTTTTTCCCAAAACGCTCCCATAGTGGTAAGCGCCAAATAAAAGACCGGTATGAACACCAAGCCATTCAGACGCCATTCCAAGAAGAAAGGAAAGTGCTAAAAACGCGAAAAATTTAACCGACCAATTTTTGCGATTTAGCAAGACCAAAACAAACGAGAGCAACAATTGAAAAAAAGAAAGCTGCACAAAAAATGCCCGCGTTTCTTCAAGGAGCATCCCAATGATGCCGACTACATAGAAAAGGCTAAGTACAAGAAGTAATTTACGTGTCAAATTTGCGCTACTTGGTTAGAAAGTCTGATCCGTTCAGGACATTTTCAATGGTATCAGAAAGTGGCCTAAATTGAAATGACAACGCAGTTTCAATTTTGTTCGTTGAATACTGCATTGATTGGTATGCCGAACGCGCGGTTTCGATACTTAGGCCGCTTCGATGTCCGGTAATGTGGCCTTTTAATTCATTGAGCATTCCTAACAATAGCGTCAGTTTTCTTGGTGCTTTCAAATGTGGTGCTTTCTGATGAAACGCTGACGAAAGCTGACTCATCAGGTCTTTAAATGAAAGCTGTGCACCCACGACTAAAAAGCGTTCGTTGCGGATCGAAGAAGCACACAAGCTTACCATTGCCAGCGCAACATCTCTGACATCCACTACTGAATTGGTTCCGCTAGGGTAAAAACGCAAACCATTTTTTGCGGTACGAATGAGTTGCATAGAGGGGCTAGAATCGATCGCGGGCCCCAAAATCACACACGGATTGACAACCACTGCCTGAAGCCCTTCTTCGACACCGCGCCACACTTCTTTTTCAGCCAAGTATTTCGAAATTCCATAACCACTGTGTTTTGTGGTTACGTCCCATTTGCTTTCTTCAGTAACAATTGAACTTCCTGAGGCGCCAATTGCAGCTGTCGAACTTACATGACAAAAAAGCGCCACACCATGTTTAAGGGCAAAGTCAACTAAATGTGCGGTGACATGTCGGTTGTGTTGAATGCAGGCTTCAAAATCCGCTTTAAAAAAGGAAACCTTTGCAGCACAATGGTAAATTGTATGAATGTTTTTGGTCGCTTGGTCAATAGCAGTAATATCTAGCAAATCCGCAGCCTGCCATTCGATGAGCTTCCATTTTACGATCGCTTCATCGTTGAAGTAGTAGGTAAATAGATCAAATACCTGCTGTTTTTTTTGCTCGTCCCGGAAAAGTGCGCGCGTCTGCTGCCCTTTTCGACACAATTCGATTAAGACATGACTTCCAAGTAATCCGGTGGCTCCTGTAACTAAGTTCACGCCTTAAAACTACGGATTACTTTTGAGTGTAATAAGCAACAAGCGCTTCTTTAATGGCACTTGCACTTTGCTGAAGCGCTTCCTTTGAATGGGCACTTGATACAAAACCAACCTCATATCCACTTGGTCCAAAATAAACGCCCCGGTCTAGTAAGTAATGGTGTATAAAATTAAAAGCGCTCATGTCGGCATCGATTTGATCGGCCGCCGCAATACGCTTTTTCCCATTAAAAGAAAACCAGAAAATTGAACCAATTGCGACCAATTCCATTGGAAATGCTTGTTCGGCAGCAAATTGATTGATGTCTTGAACAAAGGCTAGTGTGCGTGCTTCTTGGTCTTGGTAAAATCCAGGTTTGGCACAAAGCTCTAACTGGGCCAAGCCTGCGGCCATTGCTACTGGGTTACCAGATAAAGTTCCGGCTTGGTAAACAGGCCCTTCTGGCGATACATACGCCATGAGTTCTTTTTTAGCGCCGTAAGCCCCAACAGGCAAACCACCCCCAATAATTTTACCGTAAGTAACAATGTCAGGCTGAATGCCATAATATTCTGCAGCACCGCCAAATGCCACCCGAAAACCGGAAATGACTTCATCAAAAATTAAGAGCACCTTGTAATCTGTACAAAGTTCACGCAGTAAATTCAAGAACGATTTGTCTTGTAATAACAAGCCGTTATTTGCCGGAATGGGTTCAATAATAACTGCAGCAAGTTCATGGTGATGTTCTTCAAAACAGGTTCGAAGTGCCGCTTCATCGTTGAGTGGTAAAACCAATGTTTCATTGGCAAATGCTTCCGGCACACCAGCGCTTGATGAGGTGCCAAAGGTGACCAAACCACTTCCTGCTTTTACAAGCAATGCATCAACATGGCCATGGTAACACCCTTCAAATTTTAAAATTTTTGATTTTGACGTGACACCACGTGCCAAACGCAAGGCACTCATGACGGCTTCTGTACCGGAACTTGTGAACCGAATTTTATCAATAAAAGGCAAGCGTTCGAGCATAAAAGCTGCCAATTCGTTTTCTTTGCGTGTAGGCGCACCAAAACTCGATCCATTTTGAAGCGTTTCTACGATGTGTTGATAGACATGCGGGTGATTGTGCCCATGAATAAGCGGCCCCCAACTTCCACAAAAGTCAATAAAGCAATTGCCGTCTTCGTCCCAGATTTGGGCGCCATCACCTTTTGCAATAAACAAAGGCGTACCGCCAACCGACTTAAATGCACGAACAGGCGAGTTCACGCCTCCAGGAAAATAGGTTTTGGCGGCTTCAAATAAGCGGCCTGATTCTGTTCGTGTAATCGTAGGAGTCTTCATTCTTGTGTATATTTGCTGCCGACAAAGTTACGAATAAAGCCCCGCATATGGAATTTCAAAACACCTTAGAATTTGCTCAGCACCTTGACCAACAAGATCCACTTGCTTCGTTTCGAGAACGCTTTCATTTCCCAACTTTTCACTCAGATCGACCTGTCTATTTCACAGGAAATTCTTTAGGTCTGCAGCCAAAATCAGCCGCAACGTATATTCAAGAAGAATTGGCCGATTGGGCGAAGTTTGGGGTAGAAGGGCACTTTATGGCCAAACGCCCATGGTTTTCTTACCATGAAAATCTAACCAATATGGCCGCAAAAGTGGTTGGCGCCAAACCAATCGAGGTCGTTATAACCCATTCATTGACGACCAATTTGCATTTATTAATGGTGTCTTTTTACCAACCAAAAGGAAAGCGCAGCAAAATTTTATGCGAAGCGAAAGCCTTTCCGAGTGACCAATATGCATTAGCGTCTCAAGTGTCGTTTCATGGCTTACCTGCAACAGATTTAGTTGAAGTTGCCCCACGACCAGGAGAACACTTGATTCGTGAAGAAGATGTGCTTGCTAAAATTGCGGAGCTCAATGACGAGCTTGCGTTGGTCATGATTGGTGGTGTTAATTATTACACAGGGCAGTATTTTAATTTAGAAAAGATCACTGAAGCCGCCCATGCGGTTGGGGCTTTTGCAGGTTTTGACCTCGCACACGCTGCCGGTAATGTCAATTTACAATTACACGATTGGAATGTCGATTTTGCTGCTTGGTGTGGTTACAAATACCTTAATTCTTCACCAGGAGGCGTTTCTGGAATGTTCATTCATGAAAAACATGCGCACGCGAAAGACTTGCCACGTTTTGCCGGATGGTGGGGGCACAATAAACAAGAACGCTTTTTGATGCAACCCGGTTTTGATCCAATTCCTGGCGCTGAAGGCTGGCAACTTAGTAATGCGCCTGTTCTTGGTATGGCAGCTCATATGGCAGCCCTTGAATTATTCGAAGAAGCCGGTATGGATCAAATTGCGCGTAAGCGAGACCAGCTTACTGCCTATTTAGAATTTTTAATTTATGACTTGTCAACCAGACTGGCCGACAAGTGCAGCTTTGAAATCATCACACCAAAAAATCCGACACAACGCGGATCACAATTATCAATACTTGCCAATGGGCAAGGTCGCGGTTTGTTCGACGCACTGACCGAATTTGGCGTTATTGCCGATTGGCGTGAGCCTAATGTCATTCGAGTAGCGCCTGTTCCGCTGTATAATTCGTATGAAGATTGTTACCGTTTTGCACAGTATTTAGCGCAAGCTATTCAGTAATCGACAAAATATAGGTTTCGAGATCAGCTGCAAAATGGATGGCCTCGAGCGCACGCACTTCTTTTTCGATGCCTTCCGCATCAATGCCTTTTGGCAACGCAACAGCGTGCTGAAACAAAAGTTTCCCTTTGTCAAATTCTTCGTTAACCAAATGGATGCTGATGCCACTAAATGCTTCTTGGGCTTTGGCAACTGCTTGATGGACATAGTGGCCATACATCCCTTTTCCGCCATAATTTGGCAATAGAGACGGGTGAATATTTAGGATACGATCTGGGAAAGCCGCAATAAAAGGAACAGGTATTTTTTTTAAAAATCCGGCTAATACAATCCAATTGGCACCCCATTGCTTACACTTTGTAATGTAATTTTCGGCTGCATCTGTTGGGGTTAAATGCACAAATGGAATAGAATATTCGGCACAAACTGAAGAAAGTGAAGCATTTTCTTTTGAAGAGAGGAGCCCGCAAATGTTAATGTGTTCATTTTCTTTGAAATAACTCATTAATCGGCTTGCATTGCTTCCGGTACCTGAAATCAAGATGGCGACTTGTTGTTTCATTTTCGCATCAAAGGTACAAATACAGCACGATTTCGCGTTGCGATGTCATGCAGTGTTGATAAAATAAATGTGTGAATGTTTTGTTTATTGGGCGATAGTTTTTTTCTTTGCAGGCTGAAACCTTTAAATTTTAAAAAATGTCTGACATCAAAGCTAAAGTTATCGCGATCATCGTAGATAAACTGAATGTTGAAGAAAGTGAAGTAACGAACGAAGCTAGCTTCACTAACGACTTGGGTGCTGATTCACTCGATACCGTTGAGTTAATCATGGAGTTCGAAAAACAATTCAACATTTCTATTCCAGACGATAAAGCAGAAGGTATCCAAACAGTTGGTGACGCCATTGCTTACATCGAGGCAAATGTGTAATTAACCCCTGATTTCCTTTTAAATTTCAGGCATGCAATTAAAACGAGTTGTCGTAACGGGTCTAGGTGCCCTCACGCCAATAGGCAATACCGTACAAGCGTACTGGGATGGCCTTATGGCAGGTACTAGTGGCGCTGCCCCAATTAAGCAATTTGACGCGTCTTTATTCAAGACTCAGTTTGCTTGTGAATTGAAGGATTTCAATGTGGAAGAGCACATTGACAAAAAAGAAGCTCGTAAGCTTGATCAATTTTCGCAATACGCCATAGTGACCGCAACGGAAGCTATGGCCGATGCGGCTTTGCTCGAGTCAAATCCAAATCTTGACCGCATTGGTGTGATTTGGGGTTCGGGCGTTGGAGGCCTCAAGACCTTTCAAGAAGAAGCACGTGAATATTTTGGCGGTGACGGAACACCTCGTTTCAACCCCTTCTTTATTCCAAAAATGATTGCAGATATTGCTGCTGGTCATATCTCGATCAAATATGGCTTGCGTGGTCCGAATTATGTGTGTGTTTCCGCATGCGCATCGGCTACCAATGCCATCATTGATGCATTTAACCTGATTCGTTTAGGCAAAGCTGATGCCATCGTTACTGGTGGTTCTGAAGCAGGCGTCAACGAAATGGGAATGGGTGGTTTCAATGCGTTAAAAGCATTGTCTACCCGCAACGATTCACCAGAAACTGCTTCGCGACCGTTTGATCTCGATCGCGATGGTTTTGTATTAGGTGAAGGATCGGGCTGCTTGATTCTCGAAGAATACGAGCACGCTGTCAAACGTGGTGCAAAAATTTATGCAGAGGTCATTGGCGGTGGTATGTCGGGCGACGCCTACCACATGACTGCTCCGCATCCAGACGGCTTGGGCGCACGTAATACGATGCTTGCGGCGTTAGAAGACGCAGAAATTGACCCATCTGAAGTCGATTACGTCAATGTTCACGGAACATCAACTCCATTAGGTGATATTGCGGAGGTGAAAGCCATTCAACATGTATTTGGCGAGCACGCGTACAAACTCAACATCAGTTCAACTAAATCAATGACTGGCCACTTACTTGGTGCCGCTGGTGCTATTGAAGCAGTTGCTTGTGTATTGGCCGTTCAAAAAGACATGATTCCGCCAACAATCAACCACTTTACGGATGATCCAGAATTAGACGCCAACTTGAACTTTACGTTCAATAAGCCACAAGCCCGTAAAGTGAATATTGCCCTTTCCAATACTTTCGGATTTGGGGGTCACAATACCACGATTATTCTCAAAAAATTTAATTCCTAAGTATTCTTGAAACTTCCTTTGTTTTCCAAAAAACGAACAGAGGATGAATTAAGAATTATCCGGTTCATTCTCAAGCAATTCGGCTACAAAGCAACGAATGTGGACTATTTCGTTCGTGCCTTAACGCACAAAAGTGTGTTGCCTGAAGAAAAACACGATTTTGCCAACGAACGTCTTGAGTTTTTGGGCGATGCCATCTTAGATGCCGTCGTTGCCGAATACCTCTTTTTAAAATACCCAGACGATGATGAAGGCTATCTGACAAAATTGAAGTCACGCATTGTCAATCGCAAATCATTGGCTGCTATCGGTGAACGGATTGGCATTCGTGATTACTTGAATTACAACCAAACGCGTAGCATAAATTTAGCAGGGTTGGAAGGAAATGCCTTTGAAGCACTAATTGGCGCTATCTATTTGGATGGTGGTTTTGAAAAGACAAAGCAAGTATTGATCAATGTTGTATTTCGGAAGCATCTGAATTTTAGTCAGCTCATGGAAGAAGAGCTTGACTTTAAATCCAAACTTTTTATTTGGTGTCAAAAGAAAAAACTTGGTCTTCATTTTGAATTGGCGCAGGAAAACCAGCAAGGTTCGGAATGGCAATACGAGATGGTGGTTCGCATCAATCATACCTTTTATGGAAAAGGAAGGGGGCTTTCTAAAAAGGAAGCCGAACAAGCGGCAGCGAAAGAAACATTAGCGCTAATGGGAGAAATTTAAGGTAAAGCTTGAATCGCCAACAAATTTTATAGTACATTTGCTAAACTAAAGCACAATACAATGACTTGGACAGACTTCGTTTACAAAATTGGTGATGCATTTCAGTGGTCTTTTGGCTTCTATGAATGGGTTCAAAACAACTTTAATGTCTTATTAATCTTATTAGGATTTTTTGGTTTCGGCTACTGGATGTTTACACAAAACAAACTCAGCAAACAATCAAATGTTCCTGTAGACATCAACGAAAACAAAGGTTGGTACAACAAAGAAGGTCAAAAGCTGAAATAAGCTTGTTAGCATAGCATTAAAAAAGGGCGGTAAATTTTTACCGCCCTTTTTTGTTACAATTTGTTTTTATTACTTGTCTGCGCCGAATGAAGCAGCTAAATATTCGCGATTCATACGGGCAATGTTTTCAAGTGAAATGCCTTTCGGACATTCAACTTCACAAGCTCCGGTATTCGTACAGTTACCAAAGCCTTCTTCGTCCATCTGACGCACCATGTTTTGTACGCGTTCAGAAGCTTCTACTTTACCTTGTGGTAAAAGAGCATATTGCGAAACTTTAGCACCAACAAACAACATGGCAGATCCGTTTTTGCAGGTGGCTACACAGGCGCCACAACCGATACACGCCGCTGCTTCAAAAGCTTTGTCTGCATCGTCTTTTGGTACTGGTATGGCATTGGCATCCATTGTTCGGCCAGACGTATTGACAGAGACAAAACCACCAGCTTGTTGGATGCGATCAAAAGCTGAACGGTCAACAACAAGGTCTTTGATGATTGGAAATGCGCGTGAACGCCATGGCTCTACATAAATTGTATCGCCGTCGTTAAACATACGCATGTGTAACTGACAGGTTGTAATGCCCGTATCTGGGCCATGAGCGCGTCCGTTGATATACAAAGAGCACATTCCACAAATTCCTTCACGGCAATCATGATCGAAGGCGATAGGATCTTGTTTTTCATTGACAAGTTGCTCATTGAGTTGGTCTAACATTTCTAAGAAAGAACTGTCTGTCGAAACATTCGCAAGGGAATAGGTTTCAAGACCACCTTTGGCGTTCGCGTTTTTCTGTCTCCAGATTTTAAGCGTAATATTGATAAACTTTGAAGCCATAATTTTTCTTATTTGTAGTTACGCGCAGCGATTTTAATGTATTCGTAATTGAGCGCTTCTTTGTGTAAGCTTGCTTGAGTTGCATCAGCACCTTTGTATTCCCAAGCAGCAACATACTTAAAGTTTTCGTCGTCACGAAGGGTTTCTCCTTCGCTATCTTGGTATTCTTCACGGAAATGACCACCGCATGATTCTTTACGGTGTAGAGCATCGACAGCCATCAATTGACCAAGTTCCATGAAATCGGCAACACGAAGAGCTTTTTCGAGCTCCGGATTCATTTCATCTGCAGAACCAGGAACAAAGACATCGCGGTAAAATTCTTCGCGAAGCGCAGCGATTTCTTCGATTGCTTCTTTCAAGCCTTGTTCGTTACGCGCCATGCCCACTTTGTTCCACATTATTAAACCTAATTTTTTGTGGAAGTGATCAACAGATTTGGTTCCGTTGTTAGTGAGGAATTTTTCAATGCTTGAACGCACTTCAGCCTCGGCTTCGTCGAATTCTGGCGAATCTGTAGCAATGTTACCTGTACGAATGTCGTTGGCTAAATAATCAGAAATGGTGTATGGCAACACAAAATAACCATCGGCCAACCCTTGCATAAGCGCAGATGCACCCAAGCGATTGGCGCCGTGATCAGAGAAGTTTGCTTCACCAGTAACAAAACAGCCTTCGATGGTACTCTGAAGGTTGTAGTCAACCCAAACCCCACCCATGGTATAGTGAACTGCAGGATAAATTTTCATTGGAGTTTCGTACGGATTGTCATCGGTAATTTTTTGATACATCTGGAAGAGGTTTCCGTATTTCTCTTCGATCCATTTTTTACCTAATTCGATGATTTTCTCTTCAGTAGGGTTATGATCACCTTGCGCATAAGCCGATTGACGTCCTTTGTTGCGAATTTCTGTAGCGAAATCGAGGTAAACCCCTTCATTTGTATCATTGGCTTCGATACCAAAACCAGCATCGCAACGCTCTTTGGCTGC
Organism: Bacteroidota bacterium; assembly: GCA_039800565.1. Taxonomy (GTDB): domain Bacteria; phylum Bacteroidota; class Bacteroidia; order Flavobacteriales_D; family Crocinitomicaceae; genus UBA952. The sequence continues at coordinate 10,752 of JBDLQL010000006.1, forward strand.
ACGCGATGCGACGTCACGCGGAACGAGATTACCAAAAGCTGGGTAACGACGCTCTAAGTAATAGTCGCGATCTTCTTCTGCAATTTGTGTAGGTTTTAATTGCCCTGCACGAATTGCTTCGGCATCTTCTTTTTTCTTTGGAACCCAAATACGGCCAGAATTACGCAACGATTCTGACATAAGCGTCAGTTTCGATTGGTTGGTTCCGTGTACTGGAATACAAGTTGGGTGAATTTGAACATAACAAGGGTTGGCAAATAAAGCTCCTTTTTTGTGAACCTTCCACGCTGCAGAAACGTTACTTCCCATCGCATTGGTTGAGAGGAAATAAACATTACCGTAACCACCAGTTGCCAAAACAACCGCATGTGCTGAATGGCGCTCGAGTTCGCCGGTAACTAAGTTACGTGCAATGATACCACGAGCTTTGCCATCTACTTTTACCAATTCCATCATTTCATGACGGTGGTACATTTTTACCCGACCAAGACCTATTTGACGAGAAAGTGCAGAATAAGCACCTAATAAAAGCTGTTGACCGGTCTGACCGGCAGCATAAAACGTACGTTGTACTTGCGTACCACCGAATGAACGGTTGTCAAGTAAGCCGCCGTATTCACGTGCAAATGGTACACCTTGAGCCACACATTGGTCAATGATATTGCCCGACACTTCTGCCAAACGATGTACATTGGCTTCACGTGCACGGTAGTCACCACCTTTAATCGTATCGTAAAATAAACGGTAAACTGAGTCACCGTCGTTTTGGTAATTTTTAGCAGCGTTGATTCCTCCTTGGGCCGCAATCGAGTGTGCACGACGTGGCGAATCTTGGAAACAAAACGCTTTTACATTATACCCCATTTCGCCGAGTGATGCTGCTGCAGAAGCACCGGCCAAACCTGTACCTACAATAATGACATCAATTTTTGGGCGATTGTTTGGAGCCACCAATTTCATGTGGTCTTTGTGGTTGGTCCACTTCTCTGAAATAGGCCCTTCCGGAATGCGCGAGTTCAATGTTGACATAATCCTCTTTTCCTTAATGGTTGAAGTAAATTAAAACGGGGATGATCGCAAATAATGCCGGCACCAAAATAGAGAATGCCACACCAATATTTTTGATCAATGGAGTGTATTTAGGATGATTGATCCCTAAAGACTGGAATGCAGAAGAAAAACCATGCAATAAGTGATAGGCCAAAACGACCATTGAAATCACGTAGAAAAACACGGCAAAAAGTGCATTTTCATTTTTGTCTTTGTTGAAGAAATCTACAACCATTCCATGAAGGTCGCGGTAGCCTTCGGCCACCTTTACATTGGTTCCTTTAATATAAAGGTCTGTGCCTTTTTCAACAATGTTCTTTTTGTCTTTTGGAATTGGTTGCACGCCAGGTACATGCGTATAGTAGATTTCGGTATCATTGGCGCCCATCATGGGTTGTTGCATCTCTAGTTTGTAAGTGTGCAACGGAACGTCTTCTTTAACTTTCATGTTCCACCAAAAATGTGCCATGTGCGTAGCTAAAAAGACTAAAATCATGGTGCCTAATATGGCCATGCTGCGGCTTGCCGAACTTGAGTTGGCGCTTGGTTTTGAATAGGCATAACGCACCGGGCGCGCTTTGCGGTTTTGAATGGTAAGGGCAATGCCATCAGCGGCATGAATCAAGACAGAAGCATAAGTTAGGTAAGAAAGCACCTTGATAAACAAATTATGCCCCATGAAATAGGCATATTCGTTAAACGCGCGTCGCCCTTCTTCGCCTGTTTTTAAAATTAATTGAAGATTTCCCATCAAGTGTCCGATGAGAAAAGTGCACAGGAACAAACCTGTTAAAGCCATAAAGACTTTTTTACCGATAGAGGATTTAAAGAATGCAGAATTACTCATAGTTAGTCATTCATTAGTAGAGTTGCAAATTTAACCTAAGAACAGCTAATACAGGCATTTGTTTAGCTATTTAGAATCATTTTATATAAGTCAAAGATACCTGATTTTCTTCGACCCTCAGTTCGACTTCAGCGCCGAATAACAGCGCTTGGTTATCGTCAATATGTCCTGACGGAAAATCGAAGCAAATCGGGATGTTTTTATAGGTAAAGTGGCTTAAAATCAGTTCAGGAAGTGTAAGTCCGAAGGGGATGTCGGTGTCCTCTAAATCGGTCATACCACCAACAATTAGCCCGTTAATTTTTTCGAGCGCCCCTTGTTTTCGAAGCGCATGCAGCATCCGATCAATATGATAGAGGTGCTCTGCCAAATCTTCAATAACTAAAATCGCACCTGAAAAATTATAGGCATCAGGTGTGCCGAGTAGGCTATAAATGATGCTTAAATTTCCACCAATAAGTGTGCCCGTTGCCCGCCCTAATTTGTTTTCAGGCATGATGGCAGATTGGTAGCGTATTTCTTTCCCGAGAAGCAAAGCGGCAAGGGTTTCTTTGGCCGCAGCCGTGTTTTTCTCTAGATTGAGTGCCATCGTGGCGTGGATACTCGGCAATCCTAATGCTTGGGCACGGTGGTGCAAGACGCAAATGTCTGAAAACCCGATGATCCATTTTGGTTCTTTTAGAAAGGAAGCCCATTGGAGCCCATCAACGAGCTGAACCGACCCGTAACCCCCACGCACGCACCAAATCGCTTTTACTTCTGCATGATCAAGTCCTTCTTGCAAATCAGAAAGTCGTTCGAGTATGGTCCCCGAAAAATAATGGGCACGACCTAATAAATGTGGACTACGTAGTGCACGCAATCCGATTGACTGCAGCCAATTTTCGGCAGCTATTATGTAGGGTTCTTCAATGGCTTTAGCCGGAGCACATAAATAAACGAGGTCTCCTTCTTGGAGTGGGGCAAGTGCATTCATGAATTTTTTTCAAGAAAGGCACCCAGAACTTTTAAGTCCGTGGGCGTGGTTAATTTGATGTTCTCTTCATTGCTCTGAACCAACTGCACTACAATACCAGTAGCTTCTACCACACTTGCGTCGTCGGTAAATGTTGGTAAAAAGGCTTGTTGGTAGGCTTTTTTGAGGCACAACGCATCAAAACATTGAGGAGTATGTACTAAAAAATAGGAACTTCGATCTTCGGTATGTGAGACCTGTGCACTTCCTTTTCGTAAGGTATCTTTGACAGGAAGTACGGGCACAACCGCTTTTGTATGGGTAAGGGCTTCAAAACAGCGCGCGATAGTTTCAAGGCTGACTAATGGCCGAACACCATCATGTACCGCAATGTGATTTCCGGTACAGACTTCAAGTGCGTTTTTAATCGAATCGAAGCGTTCGGCGCCACCATCGACAAGTTGATGGACAATAGTACAGTGGTATTTTTGTACTTGTTCTTGCCAATAGGAATGCCATTCACTTGGTAAAGTAATGATGAATTGGGCAGCAGGATCAAAGTCATAAAAACGTTCAAGGGTATGTAACAAAACAGGTTTGTTTTGCAGCACAATAAATTGTTTCGGAAGCTCAGATTGCATACGCTTTCCGATACCTCCTGCAGTAATGATGATGGATCGTTGCATCTTGCTCAAAGATACAGATTCTAGTGAGACGAGATTGGTAGAATTTTGAATGCTTTTGGAAGTAACTCAAACTGAAAGGTGTGAGCGCTGATAAATTCGCCATCTGTTTCGGCCGTTAATTCCGTCGCTAAACTTGTAAGTCGAATCGATTCGTTCAGACAAATATACCGTGCTTCCGGATGGGTGATTTGAAGCCCATTCTTTACCTTTTTTAGGTTTTTTAAATAATCGAGCAAGGTTACTTTACCCAGCAAAGTCAGGTACAGGTTGCCGTCATTGATGTGTGCACTCGGATGTATATATAAACCATCGCCAAAGACAGCGCCGTTGCAAAATGCGGCCAATAATAACTCACCTTCATATGTAAAGCTTGCTGATTCAATGCGGACTTTTGGCCGACGGTATCCGAAAAAGGAGTTAAAAATGGCAAGGCCATATGAAAAATGAGGGCCAAATCGCGCTCTAAATTTTTGAAGTTTAAGGACCACATGCCCACCAAAACCGACATCTGCAATATTTGCAAAAAATCGGGTTTCGTTTTCTGTTTTTAATTGTACAAGATCAGACCAGTCATATTTACCAGAAGCAATGGCGCTAAGGTAATGCTGCGTACCATTGTAGTTGGCCGATTTGTAATAGTCATTGCCGGTGCCATTTGGTAAAATGCCTATTATGGGCTTAAAATCAGGGTTCGGATGCTGCATGATTCCGTTAATGGCTTCATTTAGGGTTCCGTCGCCTCCAACAACTAAAAGATGGGTTGTGTTTTCAGGAAGTTGCGCTACAAAAGCAATGCACGATTTAGTAGCCGTTGTATAATGGCACTGAAAATTGCGACTGTAATGCAATTGTAAGGCATCAATAAATCGTTGATGACTAGCCGCAATTTTTTTGCTTCCATTGATGAGGCAGTAGATCAAATGCATAACTGAAAGATACGCAATCTGAATTAATGCACAATTTGCAAACTACTTGACTGCTGCCATTTTTGGCCATTTAGAAGGCCAGTAACAAAATAAATGTAAGTTCCTGAAGCTGTTTTTTCGCCACTTAAATCGATGCCATTCCAATTGAAATTTGGATCGCTTGATTTAAAAATCACTTGATTCTGATGATTTAATACGACGATACTAAAGTCCGTAATTTCGGCAGAATTCCAGTCAATTGAAAGCACGTCATTTTGACCATCAAGATTTGGTGTAAAGATATTTGGCAAATTGATTTGCGTTTGATTTTGTACAGCAAGTACTTGCTCAGACTGAAGCGAAGAGATCGATTGATGCGCAGGAGCTGAGGTATTTTGAAGTGTGGCAGGTGTCGCAATTGGTGCTACCGGACTTGAAAGTTGGGGCATTCTTCCGATCTGAGCTATCGTGGTTTGTTGTTGCGCCTCGAAAACAAGCGATGGCGCTGCTTGTTGCGGCAAAATAGGGGTGTTCTCTAGCTGAGTTACGGTGTTAGAAGGTATTTTAACAGCTTGATCAGAAGGAGAAAGTGGCAATTTAGTAGCCGAAGAAGTTGATTTGATTTCGGCAGGGCGAGTAGCCGGTGCGGTACGATGCGTTTCTTTTTTTGGCGTTTCTTGAAGCGTCAAGGAAAAGTACACTAGCGAAGAAACAACAAGAGCAGCACTGCTGCCAATGACCCATTTTGCGAACAAACTAAGGCCAGTAGATGCACTCGAACCAATAGACGCAGAAACCGCAGACCACAATGCCGGATTTACCGCGCTTTGGTGCTCGCTGAGCCCTTTGCTAAATAATTCTTTTATGTCGTCTTTTTCAATCATTAATCTATCTTTTCAATGCGTTCTCTTAAGTAAGCCCGCGCTCTTAAATACTGTGATTTAGAAGTGCTTTCAGTAATGTTGAGGTGCGCAGCTATTTCTTGATGCGAAAAACCTTCAATTGCAAACATGTTGAATACAACACGGTAGCCATCGGGGAGCGCTTGAATCAGTTTCATAAGGTCATCGGCCATGAGTTTTTCGGCGATGAAGTCTTGACGTTCGATGCGGTACGAGACATCATCGACATTGAGGTCGGAAAGCAATTTTTGGTCTTTTCGTAATTGATCTAGGCAGGAATTGACCGCAATTTTTCGGAGCCAACCTTCGAAGGCACCTTCAAATTTATATTCGGGCAATTTCGCATAGATTTTTACCAACGAATCTTGCAACACATCTTCGGAGCGCATGCGGTCTTTCATGTAACGCAAACACACCGAAAATAATTTTGGGGCATACTTGTCAAACAACGCTTTTTGAGCCTTTGGACGACCTGCTATACAACCGAGTATGATCTCACGTTCATCCATGACTTGTGCCTCTGACGCTAGTTGTTTTGAAAAAGTTGCATGCGTGGACCAAGATAAGATATTTCATGTAATTTCGTCTCACATCTTATTCGCTTACTAGTTATGAAAAAGGCTATTTTACTTTTCTTTTTTTGGAGTTTTTACCAGGTGCTATTGGCGCAACTTTCCTTTTACCCATACATTGCTGAAATTCAGCTCAATGATAAATTGACCATTCGCGTTGCGGCAAACCTTCCTGAACAAAGTAAAAAGGCAGCGATTCAGATTACGAACGGAAAAGAACAGTATCAATTGGCAGTTAGTAAGTATATCGGCGACACGATTGTGTACCGATTTCCAGCTCAAGATGCAGAATGGCGAATTGCATACAATGAGGATTTCACGGATGCTCGTGGCTGGTGGATTAATTACAACAAAAAAACACCGGTTCGTTATCCGGTTCATTTGCATCAGGGGATAACAGAACTTCCGGTGCAAGAACAGCCAGTTGTCAATGTTTCAGGACGTTGGAAGGTACGTTTTGCCCCTGGTACTCCAGACGAAGAAACTTTAGTAGGTGTCTTTGAGCAAAAAATTGGCAACTGGGTTTACGGTAGTTTTCTTAGTGAAACCGGTGATTACAGGTATTTGCATGGGTATATTTTAGAAAATCAGTTGTACCTGCAAACCTATACTGGTTATTGGGCTTTTTTGGTGGAGGCCCAACTGAATGGAAGCAACGAAATGGAGGGCGTGTTTTACAGTGGCGCAAAATCACGTACGGCATTTAAAGCAACCAGAGATGAAAACGTGCAATTAAGAAATGAGGCCGAGCTGACTTATTTGATCAAACGTGATGAACGCGTCGTGCTTCAAAATCTTATTAAATTGAATGGAAGAAAAATAAGTTTAGATGTTGCGAAAAAAGGACAAGTAACTTTGATTCAGATTATGGGAACATGGTGCCCAAATTGCATCGATGAAACTAAACTTTTTAGTGAATTAAACGCAAGCTATGGCAGCCGAGGACTTGAAGTAGTTGCGCTGGGATTTGAAGTAGGAACGGACCAAAAGAAACAACGAAATCGGCTGAAAAAATTCTCAAAAGAACTTGAACTGCACTACCCTGTTTATTTGGCTGGAACCGCTAGCAAGGAAGCTGCAGCTGCTTATTTTCCGATGCTAAATGGCATCATGAGTTTTCCGACTTCTATTTTAGTGGATCGCCAAGGAAAAATAATTGCGATACACACAGGGTTTAGCGGCCCAGCTACGGGTGCCGCATACACTGAATTGGTAGAGAAATTTAAGCAAGAAATAGAAGGGGCACTTTCTGAATAGCGATTTATCTACCCATTAAGAACGGATACTTGTCGATATTTTTAAGCGCAATGCTAGTTCCGCGGGCAACGGCACGAAGTGGATCTTCGGCGATATGAACAGGTAATTTCGTTTTAGATGAAATACGTTTGTCGAGGCCACGAAGCATTGAACCACCACCTGCTAAGTAAATACCAGTTTTGTAAATATCAGCAGAAAGTTCAGGCGGTGTCAATTCGAGGGCACTTAAAATCGCTTCTTCAATTTTAGAAATCGTTTTGTCAAGGGCATGTGCCACTTCTTGGTAAGATACCATGATTTCTTTTGGAATACCGGTCATGAGGTCACGTCCACGTACAGCAAAATCAGCCGGTGGATTTTCGAGCTCTGGTAAGGCAGCACCTACTTCAATTTTGATTTGTTCGGCTGTGCGCTCACCAACTAGGATGTTGTGCTGACGACGCATGTAATCTTCAATATCTGCCGTAAAATCATCACCTGCAATACGAATCGATTTGTCACAGACAATACCGCCGAGTGCAATAACGGCAATTTCTGAAGTACCACCACCGATATCAATGATCATGTTACCCATTGGCTCTTCGACATCGATACCGATACCAATAGCAGCGGCCATTGGTTCGTGAATCAGGTACACTTCTTTGGCTCCTGCATGTTCGGCAGAATCTTGTACAGCACGTTTTTCTACTTCTGTAATTCCTGAAGGAATACAAATTACCATACGAAGCGTTGGATTGAACAAGCTTCTTCCTGGATTGATCATTTTGATCATCCCTTTAATCATTTGTTCGGCACTATGGAAGTCGGCAATTACACCATCTTTCAACGGGCGAACGGTTTCGATTAATTTGTGTGTTTTCCCATGCATTTGCTGGGCTTTGCGACCAATTGCCACCACTTTTCCGGTTTGGATATCTTTGGCAACAATCGATGGCTCATCGACCACCACTTTATCGTTCCAGATAATCAAAGTATTGGCCGTACCGAGGTCAATCGCAATTTCTTGGGTAAGGAAGTTAAATAAGCCCATACGTGCTATTCTATTTTTATTCAATTTCCTTTATTCGTAAAACACAAATAAAGGTTACATCTTTTTAATTAATGTTTAAAATGACGAATTCCGGTGAACACCATGCGCATGCCATTTGCGTTGCAGTAGTCGATCGAAAGGTCATCTTTTACAGATCCTCCAGGCTGAATGACAGCATCGATCCCTTCTTGATGTGCAATTTCTACGCAGTCAGGAAATGGGAAAAATGCATCGGAAGCCATGACGGCACCAGTTAAATCAAACCCAAAAGCTTTGGCTTTTTGAATGGCTTGTCGGAGGGCGTCGACACGTGAAGTTTGCCCGGTTCCGCTGGCCAACAATTGGCCGTTTTTAGCTAAGATAATCGTATTCGATTTGGTGTGTTTGACCAACTTATTGGCAAAAAGCAGGTCGGCGATTTCTTGCGAAGTTGGTGCAAGCGTTGTTTTTTGTTCAAGTTGTGTTTCTTGCTCAGTGGCATGATCGGCTTCTTGAAACAAGTATCCATTTAACGCACTTCGGACCAACGTTTTAGGCAAGGCCGTTTCTTTTTGAACTAAAATGATGCGGTTTTTCTTGGATTGTAAAAGTTGAAGCGCCTCTGGCGAATAAGAGGGCGCAATCATTACTTCGCAGAAAAGCTCATTGATTAAACTTGCTGCTTCGGCATCAATGGCTGTATTTGAGATTAATATTCCACCAAACGCACTGACAGGATCTGCCGCAAGTGCCGCTTCATAAGCTTCTTTAATACTTGGTCGGCTCGCAAATCCACAGGCATTATTGTGTTTTAAAATGCCGAAGGTAGGCCCCGAATGTTTAAAATCAGCCATTAAATTGACCGCCGCATCGACATCAAGCAAATTGTTGTACGAAAGCTCTTTGCCATGTAATTTATCAAACAACGCATCGATATCTCCGAAAAAAGCTGCTTTTTGGTGTGGATTTTCGCCATATCGCAGCGGCATACTTTGTGCGACCGAAAGTTTTAAATAAGGCGATTGGTTTTGTACAAAATACTGGTGGATAAGGGTGTCATAATGCGAGGAAACATGAAAAGCTTCTGCTGCAAAATGCTGGCGTTGTTCTAAAGTGGTGCTTCCGTTTTGAGTTTGGATCAGCTCTAGGAATTGGGCATACTGCTGAACGCTCGGAATGATGACGACATCTTGAAAATTTTTAGCTGCCGCTCTAATTAGGGAAATACCACCAATATCAATTTTTTCTATAATGTCGGCATGACTTGCTCCGGAAGCAAGTGTTTCTTCGAACGGATACAAATCAACAATGACGAGATCAATGGCCGGAATGTTGTGCGTTGCAATCGCTTCTTGATCGGAAGCTAAAGAACGACGATTTAAAATACCGCCGAATACGGTTGGATGAAGTGTTTTGACACGACCACCTAATATTTCTGGAAAACCGGTGAGGTCTTCAACGGCTGTTACCGGTATGCCAAGTTCTTGAATAAATGAAAGTGTACCACCAGTAGAGTATAAATGCACGCCATTTTGGTGCAAAGCTTGTACAATAGGAGCAAGCCCGTCCTTATAATATACTGAAATTAAGGCCGATTCGATTTTTTTAGTTGCTGTCATGTCAAAAGGAAAGTGCAAAGTTACTGCTTAAATAAAAAACCCCGCAAGAATACGGGGCTTTTTTACCACTTTGACAGTGTCAAACTTTTTATTAGATGAATTTACGTTCCGTATATCACCGGCTTGCGCCGCTTCTATCCGGAACACATTTAGTTCACTACGTTCATGAATTTACGTTCCGTATATCACCGGCTTGCGCCGCTTCTATCCGGAACACATTTCACAACCTTCGGGGTTGTCGAGTGAACAAGCGATCGCCGCTTGTTGGTCTTCGATGCTTTGTGCTGCTGGTTCAGCGACGACATTTTTATCGACGGTAAATTTGATGGCGTCGGTCGCTGCTTTGGTACGCAAGTAATACATTCCTGTTTTGAGTCCTTTTTCCCATCCGTAGAAGTGCATAGAGGTCAGTTTGCCAAAGTTTGCATTTTCCATAAAGATGTTCAAAGATTGACTTTGACAGATATAAGCACCACGATCGGCAGCTTGATCAATAATTGCTTTTTGAGAAATTTCCCAAGCAGTTTTGTATAGATCTTTCAAATGCTGCGGGATTTCGTTGATGTTTTGGATCGAGCCATTCGCCGCCATAATTTTTTGACGCATATCTTTGCTCCAAAGCCCTTCTTTAACGAGGTCTTTTAGCAAGTGCTTATTCACAATGATGAATTCGCCAGACAAAACACGACGCGTATAGATGTTTGAAGTATATGGTTCAAAACATTCGTTGTTTCCGAGAATTTGAGCCGTAGAAGCCGTAGGCATTGGCGCGAGCAACAAGCTGTTACGTACACCGTGTTTCTTTACTTCTTGTTTTAAGACATCCCATTCCCAACGGTTTGTTGGTGTGACACCCCACATATCAAATTGGAAAACACCTTTAGAAACTGGTGAGCCTTTGATCGTTTCGTACGGACCTTCTGCGATTGCTAAGTCTTTTGAAGCCGTCATGGATGCGAAATAAATCGTTTCAAACACTTCGCGGTTTAACGCGCGTGCTTCTTCTGATTCGAACGGTAAGCCCATCATGATAAAGGCATCGGCTAAACCTTGAACACCGAGTCCGATAGGACGGTGACGCAAGTTAGAATTGCGGGCTTCTTCGACAGGGTAGAAATTACCATCAATGATGCGATTCAGGTTAAGTGTTGCCTGGTAGGTAACTTCGAACAATTTGTCGTGGTCAAAAGTACCTTCTTCAGTAACGTACTTTGGCAAGGCTAGCGATGCTAAGTTACAAACAGCAACTTCGTCTGGAGCTGTGTATTCGATAATTTCTGTACACAAATTCGAAGACTTGATGGTACCTAAATTTTGTTGGTTAGACTTGGAGTTTGCCGCATCTTTATACAACATATAAGGCGTGCCCGTCTCGATTTGAGACTCAAGCACTTTAAACCATAAATCTTGTGCTTTAATCGTTTTGCGACCTCGTCCTTCTTTTTCGTACTTTGTATAAAGTGCTTCGAATTCGGCGCTGTGGCTATCAGAAAGCCCTGGACATTCGTGTGGGCACATGAGTGTCCAGTCGCCGTTTTCTTTGACGCGTTGCATGAATAAATCTGGAATCCAGAGGGCGTAGAAAAGATCGCGCGCACGCTGCTCTTCTTTACCGTGGTTCTTTTTCAGGTCAAGGAAATCGAAAATATCGGCATGCCATGGTTCCATGTAAATTGCAAAGGAACCTTTGCGCTTACCGCCGCCTTGGTCAACGTAACGAGCTGTGTCGTTAAAGACGCGAAGCATAGGCACAATTCCGTTAGAGGTGCCATTAGTCCCTTTAATATAAGAACCCGTTGCACGGATGTCATGGATAGACAAACCAATACCACCAGCTGATTGCGAAATTTGCGCACACGATTTCAAGGTATCATAAATACCACCGATGCTGTCTTCTTTCATGGTAAGTAAGAAACAAGAAGACATTTGTGGTTTTGGAGTACCTGAATTAAATAAGGTTGGTGTCGCATGTGTAAACCATCCTTCAGACATTAAATTGTAAGTCTTGATCGCGGAAGCGATGTCTTCTTTGTGAATACCGATGGCAACACGCATTAACATTTGTTGCGGACGCTCAGCAATTTTGTTATTCAGACGCATGAGGTAGGAGCGAGTCAAGGTCTTGAATCCAAAATAGTCGTAGCGGAAATCGCGGTCGTAGATAATGCTTGAGTCAAGAACTTCTTTGTTCTCGATAATAATGTTGTACACATCATCGGCTAATAAGGCCGCACGCTCGTTGGTTTTTGGGTCCACGTAGTGGTACATGTCGTGCATGACATCAGAGAAGGTTTTCTTTGTCTCTTTATGCAAGTTTGAAACCGCGATGCGTGATGCCAACAAGGCATAATCCGGGTGATCGATTGTTTTTGCAGCGGCTACCTCTGCAGCGAGGTTATCGAGTTCTGTGGTGGTGACACCATCAAAAATTCCTTCGATGACTTTCATTGCAACGGCTTCTGGCGAAACCAACGGATCGAGCCCGTAACACATCTTGATGATGCGCGCTGTGATTTTGTCAAACTTAACGGCTTCTTTTCTACCGTCTCTTTTTACTACGTACATGTGCTCCTAACTAATAGTGGTTTATTAAAAATCTTCGTCTAGGCTGAAGGTTTGGTTTTCTTTTCCGGCTAAAACACCGGCTTTTTGGTATTCTCCGACACGTTTTTCGAAGAAGTTGGTTTTTCCTTGAATCGAAATCATGTCCATGAAATCGAACGGATTGCTTGAATTGTATACGCGCTCGTTGCCGAGTTCGACCAATAAACGGTCAGCGACAAATTCGATGTATTGACTCATGAGGTCGCTGTTCATGCCAATGAGTTTGACAGGAAGCGCATCGGTCACAAATTCTTTTTCGATTTCGACGGCATTGGTGATGATTTCACGAACCTTTTCTTTTGGCAATTGATTCACCAAGTGTTTGGTGTAGAGCAAGCACGCGAAATCGCAATGCAAGCCTTCGTCGCGGGAAATGAGCTCGTTAGAGAACGAAAGACCAGGCATTAAACCGCGTTTTTTCAACCAAAAAATAGAGCAAAACGACCCAGAAAAGAAAATCCCTTCTACGGCTGCAAAAGCCACAAGGCGTTCGGCAAAACTTCCTTGGTCAATCCAACGAAGTGCCCAATCCGCTTTTTTACGGACACAGTCAACAGTTTCGATGGCATTGAACAGGTGATTTTTATCTTTCGTGTCCTTGATGTAAGTATCGATCAACAACGAGTAAGTTTCAGAGTGGATGTTTTCCATTGCCACTTGAAATCCGTAAAAGAATTTTGCTTCTGTGTATTGAACTTCATTGAGAAAGTGCTCGGCTAAATTCTCATTGACAATTCCGTCGGACGCTGCAAAAAAGGCCAATATGTGCTTGATGAAATGACGCTCGTCATCGTTGAGTTTGCTTTCCCAATCGATGAGGTCTGGAGACAAATCAATTTCTTCCGCAGTCCAGAAGCTGGCCTCCGCTTTTTTATAGAAACTCCAGATATCGTCGTGCTGTATAGGAAATAGCACGAATCGACTCTTGTTTTCTTCTAAAATGGGTTCGCGTAAAGTTGTTGTCATAAGCGATTTTATCTTGTTTTTACTTACAGCGTAAGGGATACAAAATTTGTTAAAATTCGGGCTCAAATCAATTAAAGAAATTAACATTTTTCCGAGGTTTTCAACACCAAAATTCGCAATCCTTTCACCAACAAACCCTTCAGCGGATTTCAACACCATGCGGAAAGATATTCACACCAATAGTGGGTAATTTTTTTGAAAATTATTCTGCTCGAAAGCGCACTGAAAACGAAAATTTTTTGTATGTCCTTAAGCCCTAATAAAATTATCAGGATTGCCTCAGAATCGCAAGAGGCAATTTCAGCAGTTTTGAACACGTTCTTGTTAATGATTCAAAAACGCACGTATGGTCAACTATTTTCGACAATTAGGCCTTGTTGTAAAGCGCTATCAAGATGGGCTTCAGCATTTGGTTTTTACAAATGTTTGTTTGCATTGCGATCAGGAATTGAGCAGTACCGAACGCTATTTGTGCTGGAAATGCACAGAGCATTTGCGACATCCATATTTTGAACGCCAACTCCAAACTTCAGCGGCCGATCAGCTATTTTGGGGTCGTGTAGACATGAACTATGTGGCCTCGCTTTATTACTATGAAAAACAAGGCGCCTGTCAATCGTTATTGCGGGCCTTGAAATACGACTTTAAAGCTCCGTTGGGTTTGTATTTAGGCGCTCAAATGGCCGACTATTTTCAAGCACACCCAATGCGTGATGCCTGTGATGCCTTGCTGCCCGTACCCATCCATCCGCGAAAAAAGTTTGCCCGTGGCTACAACCAAAGCGAATTGTTAGCGCGCGGCATTGCCAGCCAATGGAAAAAGCCGGTATTAACAGACTGGATCCTCAAAAATAAACACACGCGCAGTCAAACCCGCAGTGATCGATTTGGAAGATGGGATAACGTCCATTCGTTGTTCTCTGCAAGGCCAATACAGATTCCGTTTCAGCATGTTTTAATCATTGATGACGTGATCACAACAGGTGCTACAGTTGAGTCATTGGCCCGGACCATTTTGGCTGCAAATCCATCCATTCAAATAAGTTTACTTAGTTTCGCTTTCACAAAGTAAAATGGCAGAAACCGCATTTATTATCGGCGCCGGTTTGGCGGGCATTTGTTTAGCGCATCAACTCACTGAACGCGGGCTTGATGTGACCCTACTCGACACAGGCAGTAATCACTCGAGTGCCATTGCGGCTGGTTTGGTCAATCCGATGGTGTTCCGACGCATGAATAAATCGTGGCGACTCGATGAATTTTTACCAGAATCACGGGACTTTTATCAGCAAATCGAAATCCGGCTTCAGCAGGACTTTTACCATCCAATTCCCATTCGTCGTTTTTTTTCATCGGTGCAAGAGCACGACCTATGGGTTGAGCGCTCACAACAACCCGAATTCAAAGCGTATTTAGAGCCAATTACGCCCGCAGATTTTACAACAGATATTGCCCACAATCCGTTTGGGAGTGGCCGTGTAAAGCAAGCATATTGGATTGCTGCTGAAAAATGGGTGCATGAAAATCAAGTGTTTTTTTCAGCGCAAAAGCGCTTAAATAAAGAATCTTTTCAGGCGACATCGTGGGATGCGCGTACCCGCACCTATGCCGGAAAAACCTATGATTTCGTTATTTTTTGCATGGGCTATCAGCAAAAAGACGAAGCTACGTTTTCATATTTACCACTTCAACAAACCAAGGGTCAAACCCTGCTCATAGAAAGTAAATTGCTGCCCGAAAACCTCTCCTTAAATCGAAAGTGTTTTGTGTTGCCACAAGGCCAGCAGCAATTCCGAGTGGGCGCTACCTATGAATGGAATAACCCGAGTACAACACTTACAACGGAAGCCAAAGAACAATTATTGGCCAATCTCGAGGTGCTCGGCCAATACGAACCCCTCATTCTCGAACAAAAAGCGGGTGTGCGCCCCACCGTTCTCGACCGCAGACCATTGATGGGCGAGCATCCAGCATTTAAAGGGGTTTATATTTTCAATGGGCTTGGAACCAAAGGCTACATGATGGCGCCCACCTTGTCGCGTGAACTTGCCGAACACCTGCTCGAAAACAAGCCTTTACACCCCGAAACGGATATCCATAGATTTCGCAATTAAAGCACGCGCACACTCCTTGTTATGTGCGTCAGATTCTGTACTTTTGCAGCCTATGAATCACATTCGCAATTTCTGTATTATTGCTCACATCGACCACGGTAAAAGTACCTTAGCCGATCGCTTACTTCAAACCACAGGCACCATCTCCGACCGAGAAATGCAAGCCCAAGCGCTCGACGACATGGACCTCGAACGTGAACGCGGCATTACCATTAAGTCGCATGCGATTCAAATGAACTATAAATTTGAAGGTCAAGATTATGTTTTGAACCTCATCGACACCCCCGGGCACGTTGACTTCTCCTACGAAGTTTCGCGTTCCATTGCTGCTTGTGAAGGCGCCCTTTTAATTGTCGATGCTTCTCAAGGAATTGAAGCCCAAACCATTTCCAATTTATACCTCGCCCTTGAGCATGATTTAGAAATCATTCCGATTCTCAATAAAATGGATTTGCCAGGAGCGATGCCTGAAGAAGTTTCGGACCAAATCATCGAACTCATAGGTTGTGACCAAGCAGACATCATCCCGGCTTCTGGAAAAACAGGCTTAGGTGTCGATAAAATTTTAGAAGCAGTCGTTAAGCGCATTCCAGCTCCAAAAGGAGACGAAAAAGCACCGCTTCAGGCCATGATTTTTGACTCTGTTTTTAATCCATTCAGAGGTATTATCGCCTATTACCGTGTCAAAAATGGCGTCTTAAAAAAAGGGCAAAAAGTCCGATTTTTTAACACAGGCCGTGATTACAATGCTGATGAAGTCGGTATATTAAAAATGGACCTTTTACCAAAAAACGAAGTACGAGCAGGCGACGTTGGCTACATCATTTCCGGAATTAAAGCCGCCAATGAAGTCAAAGTAGGGGATACCATTACTTCGAGCGACAACCCTTGTGATACGGCAATCAAAGGATTTGAAGACGTGAAGCCGATGGTCTTTGCGGGGATCTATCCGGTCGATACTGAAGATTACGAAGAATTGCGTTATTCAATGGAAAAACTGCAACTCAACGATTCTTCGTTGGTCTTCGAGCCCGAATCTTCAGCGGCCTTAGGGTTCGGATTCCGTTGTGGTTTCTTAGGGATGTTGCACATGGAAATCATCCAAGAACGCCTTGAACGCGAGTTCAACATGACCGTCATTACGACCGTACCAAACGTTTCGTACAAAGCGTACATGAAAAAAGATCCGGATGAGGTGATGGTGGTAAATAACCCATCTGAGTTGCCCGATCCGTCTGGCATGGACCGCATCGAGGAGCCCTACATTAAAGCTCAAGTCATTACCAAAACCGAATATGTGGGTGCGGTCATGACGCTTTGCATCGAAAAGCGCGGCGAACTCAAAAATCAAGTATACCTCACTCAAGACCGTGTCGAAATTACCTTTGAAATGCCACTTGCCGAAATCGTATTTGATTTCTACGACCGACTCAAATCAGTGTCAAGAGGCTATGCGTCTTTCGATTACCACCCAATTGGTTATTTAGAGTCTGATTTAGTCAAGATGGATTTATTGCTGAATGGCGAACAAGTCGATGCCCTTTCGGCATTGGTTCACCGCAGCAATGCTTTTGATTTGGGTAAAAAAATCTGTATCAAATTGCGCGAACTCATTCCGCGCCAGCAATTTGAAATTCCAATTCAGGCGGCAATTGGCGCAAAAGTAATTGCCCGCGAAACCATTAAGGCCTTACGAAAAGACGTAACAGCAAAATGTTATGGAGGTGATATCTCTCGTAAACGAAAATTACTCGAAAAACAAAAAGCTGGTAAAAAACGCATGCGTCAAGTCGGAAAAGTAGAAGTTCCGCAAGAAGCATTTTTAGCGGTTCTTAAATTAAATGACTAACCCCAAAATCTAAATACCATGAATGCATTAATCGCTGCTCACTCCGGACTTCGTTGGATTGCTTTACTTTTATTAGTGGTTGCGCTTGTTCAAGCCTATACTTCTAAAAATTATGAAAAGAAGAACAAATTAACGGCACTTTTTACCTTGATTAGTTTCCATACCCAATTATTGATCGGCCTTGGCCTTTACGTGAGTTCATCAAAAGTTCAGTTTATTGAAGGTTGGATGAAAAATGCCCAATTGCGCTTTTTTGGAATGGAGCACCTTTTAGGAATGCTCATTGCTATTGCCTTTGTAACAATTGGCTACAGCAAATCAAAAAAAGGAGCCGACGATCAAGCAAAATTCAAAGCCATTCGGTTCTGGTATTTGTTGGCATTGATTTTAATTTTGGCCTTTATTCCATGGCCTTTCCGTACTGAATTAGGCGCAGGATGGTTCTAAAAAAAGTGCTTTTTATCGGACCGATTAGCTTGTTTTTTGCCTGTCAAAATCAAGCGTCGGCACCTGTTAAAGCAACTCAAAATCCGACCGAACAAGCGGCCAATTTGTATGCCATGCATTGTGCCCAATGCCATGGCGATGACGGCAAACTTGGTGCAAGCGGAGCAAAAGATTTGTCGTTAACAAGCTTGTCCGACAACGAAATACATGCGCGCATTGTCAAGGGTAAAAATGCGATGCCGCCAATGGGAGCGCTGCTTGAAAACGAAGCCAACATTCAGTTGGTAATGTCCCATTTGAAAACTTTAAAACACTAAATGCAAGGACACGTTACGGTCGATGAAGTTGAAGAACATTGCGTTCTTGTTGGTGTCATTCATGCTGAAATAGCCGAAGAGACAGCCCGCGAACACCTTGATGAACTCGAATTTTTGGCTGAAACAGCCGGCGCAATTACCGACGAAAAGTTCCTCCAAAAATTACCTTATCCCAATCCGCGTACATATGTAGGTACCGGAAAGCTCGAAGAAATCAAGCAATATATCCGTGCCATGGACATTTCCATGGTCATTTTTGACGACGAATTAAGCCCATCGCAATTGCGCAACATTGAGCGCGAATTGGAATGTAAAGTTTTAGATCGCACCATTTTAATTCTCGATATTTTTGCGAGCCGGGCCCGTACGTTTCATGCGAAAACCCAAGTTGAGCTGGCGCAATTGCAATACATGTTGCCGCGCCTAACCCGTATGTGGACGCACTTAGAGCGTCAAAAAGGAGGAATTGGCTTGCGCGGACCAGGTGAATCTCAGATTGAGACCGACCGCCGTATCATCCAGCAGCGCATTGCCCTCATGAAAGAGCGTCTGCGCGAGATTGATAAACAAATGACGGTTCAGCGTAGCAACCGTGGGCAATTGGTGCGTGTTGCATTGGTGGGGTACACCAATGTCGGCAAAAGCACCTTAATGAATTTATTGTCGAAGTCCGAAGTATTTGCCGAAAACAAACTTTTTGCCACCTTAGATACCACAGTTCGAAAGGTTGTCATTGACAATATGCCGATGTTACTTACCGACACCGTTGGGTTTATTCGCAAATTGCCACAGCAACTTATGGAGTCGTTTAAGTCAACACTCGATGAGGTGCGCGAGGCAGATTTGTTGGTGCATGTGTTGGATATTTCGCACCCTAATTTTGAAGATCATTTTCATGTGGTCAATGAAACGTTGGCCGAAATCGACAATACCGAAAAGCCTACGATTATTGTTTTTAATAAAATTGATGCGTATCAAGTTCCAGTAGCCGAACTTAATGAGCCAGAAGAGGACATACGCACACTTGATTCGTTGAAAAAATCGTGGATGTCGAAGATGAACAAAACAAAGTGTGTCTTTATTTCGGCCACCAATAAAGACAATGTCGAAGAATTGCGAATGGTGCTTTACGAAGAGGTTAAAGAGATTTTTCGGGTACGCTATCCGTACAATAACTTTTTGTACTAAACCAATTCCAAATCTATTTGTCGTTTGCGCGTATTGACTTTGTCGATGCGAACCTTGACACGCCCACCAAACTGATAGGTTTTTTTCGTGCGTGCACCCACCAACTGAAATTTTTCTTGGTCGAAATAGAAACGGTCGCCTGGAATCGCCATCATGGGAACGAGTCCTTCGCAGAAATTTTCGTCCATCCGGACAAACATACCATGTTCGGCAATTCCTGATATGGTTCCCTCAAATACTTCACCAACATGATCCTGTACAAACAATGTTTGGAAGTATTTGGTCGATTCGCGTTCGGCTTCAGCAGCCTTGCGTTCATTTTTAGAAACTCGTTGGCAAATCATCGAAAGTTCGGCGCCGTATTTGTGTTTTTTGGTCGTGAGTTCTTCTTGCAAAATGCGGTGAACGACCAAATCAGCATAGCGTCGAATGGGCGAAGTAAAATGCGAATAATGGCTAAAAGCGAGGCCGTAATGGCCAATGTTTACGGTATCATATGAGGCTTTCGCCATCGAACGAATGGCCATCGACTGCACCAAAGAAAATTCATTTTCGCCCCTGATTTCTTCAAACAACTCATTCAGGTTTTTGGCAATGTTTTTTGGGTCATGAATGTCAATTTTATGCCCAAATTTTTCAATAAAGACAGCGAACAATTCCATTTTTGATGGGTCGGGCGTATCGTGAACCCGATAAATCATCGGAAAACTTTCGTCTCCTTTCTTTTTAGGAGAAAGGAAAGCCGCAACTTTTCGGTTGGCCAAAAGCATAAATTCTTCAATGAGTTTGTGCGCGTCTTTGGATGTTTTCATCACAACGGCTTCGGGGTTTCCTTTCGGATCAAGTTTAAAGCGCATTTCTTCGGACTCAATGCTTAACGCTCCGTTTTTTAGTCGTTGCTTGCGCAGAATTTTTGCAACTGAATCGAGCAAGCGGAGTTCCGTTTCATGATCGCCAGGCTGCCCTTCAATGATTTCTTGTGCTTCTTCGTAACTATAACGCCGGTCTGAGTGGATGGCCGTTTTACCATACCATTCTGCATAAATTTTGCCTTTTTCATCGAGTTCAAAAACAGCGGAAAACGCATATTTGTCTTCATGAGGTCTTAATGAACAGGCAATATTTGAAAGTTGTTCGGGAAGCATTGGAACCACGCGGTCGACGAGGTATACCGAGTTGGACCTAGCAAGTGCTTCTTGGTCCATGGCCATCCCAGGCCGAACGTAATGACTGACATCGGCAATATGAACCCCCAATTCAAAATGTCCGTTTTCGAGTGCTTTAAACGACAACGCATCGTCAAAATCTTTGGCGTCGAAGGGATCAATGGTAAACGTAAGGACTTCACGAAAATCGCGGCGTTTGGCGACTTCTGAAGGGTCTAATTCAACAGGAACACGCTCGGCTTCGGCCATGACAGCATCCGGAAATACAGGATTGATTCCTTGGTTGTATAAAATAGACAACATTTCGGTTTCGTTGTCGCCTGATAAGCCAAGTCGCACCAATACTTCACCATAGGGGCGTTCGGCAGATTGTGGCCAAACGGTTATTTTGACAAGTGCTTTTTCGCCATCTTGTGCCCCATTTAGTTTTTCGAATGGAATCTTAATTTCAATCCCACTGCGGTGATTGTCTGGCACCAAGAGCGCATCATTATTACGAATTTTTAAGGTCCCTACAAATTGGATGCGCTCGCGCTCTAGTACTTCAGAAATGGCGCCTTCGTCTCGGGATTCACCTTGTTTAAATACACGCACCTTTACGCGGTCGCCGTTGAGCGCTTGCCCCACATTTGCAGGCGAAATGTAAATGTCTTTTTCACGGCCGGGTACACTGACAAAACCAGCGCCGCGTTGCGTAATTTGGATATGACCTTCTTCAAACGCATCGGGATTTCCGAGAATAAACGTATGGTGATTGATGCGTCGAATCGCTTTTTTGGAAGCCAATACTGAAAGGGCATCAAATACTTGCTGACGGCTGCGTGGGTCACGCGCGTCTACGAGTGTAGAAATTTGTTTGTGTGTAAGTTCGACTCCAGGGTTTTGCTCAAACAAGCGCATGAGCAAGCCTGTAATTCCGGCTTTTTTACGTTCAGGTTGGTGGCCTTTCGCTTTCTTAAATTTAGACATTAGTGTCTGACAACCAATTTTTTAGTGATACTTCGGTTGGAAGGTGTTTCGAGCACTAAAAAGTAAACACCGCTATTTAGATCAGCGACACTGATTTTTTTGTTCGCATACAATACCTCGCGATCAAGTACATTTCCGAGGGCGTCCACTAATTTTAAATTGAGTTGATCGGCTCCGCTAAATTGAATTTGTACATAATCAGTACTTGGGTTTGGCCCCACACTTACGCTAAATTCTTCTTTTTGAACGGGCTTAACAGCAGCGAGGTAGTCTACAACTAAATCTACTGAATCAAGGTAAGCCGCGCCATTGTCTGAGATGTAGTAACGGTAGTGAGCCAATCCGTAGGTGCCGTCTGCTGGGTCAATAGCGACTTTTAATTTGCCGTATTCACCATCAAGAAGTGTAAAAAGTACAGTTTGCGCACCTGGAGTTGTCCAAGGGTTAGTATTCATTTGACCAGATGAATAACACGTGCCGCCAAATGGATCGGTCGAGTGGCCCCAGCAAAGTGCGTCGGTCCAGCCGGCAGGGACAGAAAGTTGCTTGCGTGTAATGCGCCATTGACGAGGAGCACCACTGTGATTTTCGACATCGAATGGCACATCAAAGGCATCGCCTGTAGAAACACTTACGCTATGTGTTTGGCCTGATAAATCAGTTGTTTGACCATCTAGATGTATGACAATAGGTGCTTGTGCAAATCCGAGGTAACCGAGAATGGTAAAAAAAGATAGAAATAAGGCCTTCATAACAGAGCGTGTTTGTTCAAAAATAAGGTTAATTTCGGGACTTTACAAAATCCAGACCATTTTTTCCGTCGCCGCTTTTTTTATATTTTTGAATGCGGCAAGGTTTTTGAAAGGCCGCAACAAACGTTAAAACACATGAAAAAATTACTTTCTCTCTTCGTTGTGGCAATGGCCTCGCTTTCTTTGAACGCACAAGATGGTGTTGCAGGTATTGAAGCACAAAAAAAACTTCCTGCTGTCAAACTTGTTGACATGAACGGAAAAGCGGTAAATACCGCTGAATTAGCTGCAAATGGCCCCGTGATTATTAGTTTTTGGGCAACCTGGTGTGCGCCTTGTAAAAAAGAGCTCAATACCATTCATGAAGTTTATGATGAATGGGTTGAAGAAACAGGGGTCAAATTAATCGCTGTCGCCATTGATGATGAAAAAACAAAAAGTCAAGTGCCCGTTTACGTAAATGGAAAAGCATGGGATTACCTCGTCCTG
Source organism: Bacteroidota bacterium (assembly GCA_039800565.1). GTDB lineage: Bacteria > Bacteroidota > Bacteroidia > Flavobacteriales_D > Crocinitomicaceae > UBA952. The sequence continues at coordinate 33,415 of JBDLQL010000006.1, forward strand.
ATGGACCCAAATTGGGACTTCAAACGTGCGATGGGAGTCAATAATGTGCCACACACCTTCTTAATTGACAAAAACGGCAATATCGTTTACTCGCACAATAATTATGCGCCGGGTGACGAAGAAAAACTGCACCAAGAATTGCTCAAATTGAGCGCCCAATAAGCTCATGAAAAAAACCAAACTCGCTCTTTTTTCCCTCTTTTTTAGTGGAATGGCCTTGGCACAAGGTAGTGTCAGTGGCAACATGGAAACGGTATTTCAATACCTGAACGCAGACAGCATCATTAATGCCAAACAACCGGTTCAAAAAGGACTCATGAATTCATACATGAATGTCTTTTATACCCAAGGAAATTTCAAAGCTGGGATGCGAGTCGAGTCCTATTTGCCTCGCATTCAAGGTTATCCGAATCGTTTTGACGGTACCGGAATTGGAATGCGCTATGTGCAGTATGCCTCTGATTTTGTCGATGTGACACTTGGTACGTTTTACGAACAATTCGGGGCAGGTTTGTCCTTGAGAACCTACGAAAACCGCGCACTTGGCTACGACAATTTACTTGACGGCATGCGCATCATTTTGCGCCCGACGAAAGGCTTGGTTTTAAAAGGTGTGTACGGTACTCAGCGCCTTTCTTTTCAAGGCGGACAAATCATTCACGGCGCTGGATTGGTGCGTGGAGTGGACGGTGAATTTCACTTAAATGAAGGCATAAAATCAATGGCTGAATTTCCACTTGATGTGGTTTTAGGAGCTTCGTTTGTCAGTAAATTTCAAGAAGACAACAACCCTGATTGGATTTTACCTCAAAATGTTGGTGTTTATGGCGGTCGTGTAAAGTTGCGCTTCAAAAACTTTTATGGCGATGCAGAGTATGTTCAAAAAGAACAAGATCCTTCAGCAGACAATGCCTACATCTACAATTATGGCCATGCGGCTGTATTCAATGTGAGTTATTCGAAAAAAGGAATTGGCATTTTACTTTCGGGTAAGTCTGTCGATAACATGAGTTTTCGCTCTGATCGAACAAAAGATTTACAAGATGTCCTGATTAATTATTTGCCTTCACTTAATAAAACGCACACCTACAATTTAGTGGCCACACTTTATCCATACGCCACTCAACCAATGGGTGAGGTTGCGTACCAAGCCGATTTCTTATACACCTTTAAAAAAGGATCAAAAATTGGCGGTAAGTACGGAACTACTGTTGGGCTTAATTTTTCAACCACGTATCGACCAAAGCACACGATGGATGGTATTAATTTGGCCGATTCTTCTCGCGTCATTTATTCGGCAAAACCATTTCGCATGTGCGACAGTCTTTATTGGCAAGACATCAATTTTAATATCACAAAAAAAATAAATAAAAAGTGGAGTGGTATTTTAAGTTTCTATGACATCAAAATCAATAATGACGTCATCAAAGTTGCCGATGAAACCGGGATTATACACTCGCGCGTTGCCGTACTTGAAGGCACCTACAAAATCAATACACAACACGCCATTCGTTGGGAGTTGCAAGGCATGTGGGTTCAAAAACGCGGCGACGAAATTGTCGATAAAGGAAATTGGGCAACGGCATTGGTCGAATACACGATTTCACCAGGATGGTTTTTCTCAGCCATGAACCAGTATAATTACGGTAACGCGGATCCCGCGAAACGTGTTCAGTATCCCATTATTACGTGTGGCTATATCAAAGACGCGACGCGCCTTACTGTTTCTTACGGGCGTCAGCGCGCTGGCCTCTTTTGTGTCGGGGGTGTATGCCGACCTGTTCCTGCCAACAACGGACTCATGATCAATTTAACACATAGCTTTTAAAATGAAACAGGGAATTCTAATTACCGCTTTTGCAATTCTATTAGGGATCAATTTGCTGCCTTCATGCGATCGCGTTACCAACCCATATCCGCCACAAAATGCGTTTGCCTTAGATAGCACCTTGTATCCAGGAACTTGGTCTGATTATGTAGCCAATGAATGGCCAACATTTGCTAACAACACCAACACCAATCGAAATATTTTGATTGAAGACTTTACCGGACATAAGTGTATTTTTTGCCCTGCCGCGGCCGATTTAGCACATCAATTGCATTCGGCCAATCCGGATCGAATTTTTGTTACTTCCATTCATTCAAGCATCGACGGAATTGGTGATTTTCAATCTGTCGACGCAGAATACACGGTTAATTTTACCAATCCTGATGGTTTGGCAATTGGCACTTGGTTTGGAACCCACGACCCTGGTTTTGTAGGTAATCCAAGAGGCCCAATCAGTCGGGTAACAAACGGCGGTGTGATTTTTCAAAGCCCTGCGCAATGGTCTTCGTTAACTAGCTCGTTGTTGGCCGAAAATGCGCTTAAAGTTAATATGCAGTCGGCATTGAATTACTATCCGTCCACCAAAGGTGCCTTTTTACATGTTGAAGTTGAGAAACTCGACCAAAGCATAACAAATGAGTTGGCTATCGTTGCATCGATTGTAGAAGACAGTTTAGTAGGTGATCAGAAAATGAGTGATAACTCCCATAACCACAACTATATTCACCGGGACATCCATCGGGGCAACTTGAATCACACTCCTTTTGGTCGTCCTTTAGCCAGTTCAGACTTGCTTAATGGAAAATACTATGTCAATTACAGTTTTGTCGTTCCAAATCAACTTGACGGCAATTACAATGCATCCAACATGCACGTAGTTATTTATGTGTATGACATGACAACCTTAGAAATTTACCAAGTCATCACGCAAGAAATAAATTAATGGCGCTACGTCAACAGCTTCTTCAGAAACTCGAGCAACGCTTATCGCCGCAGCAAATTCAGCTCATGAAATTGTTGCAGGTGCCCACCATGGAACTCGACCAACGCATTAAGCAAGAGCTCGAAGAAAATCCGGCACTCGAAGAAGGGGCGGATCAAGACGATGAGTTTGAAGACCAAGACGATTATGACACTGATGACTCAGACAACGACGATGAGTTTGATTTGTCGGACTATCTCGATGATGATGTTGCTGATTACAAAACACAAGCAAACAATCAGTCAAAAGACGACGAAGAACGGGTCATTCCATTATCTGGCGAACAAAGTTTTCAAGAACGCTTAATTGAGCAATTACACTTGTTGTATCTAGACGAAAAACAATTTGTGATTGCCAATCTCATTGTCGGAAATTTAGACGAATCAGGATACTTAAATAGGGCACTCGATGCCATTGTTGACGATTTAGCCTTTTCAATGAATGTTGACGCTTCTGAGCAAGAAGTTGAAACCGTATTGCACATTGTTCAGGAGTTAGAACCTGCCGGTGTGGGGGCGCGTAATTTGCAAGAATGTTTGTTGTTGCAACTGCGTCGGAAACAAGACGGTGATATTGTCCGTTTTACCGCACTGAAAATACTGGAAGGGTTTTTCGAGGAATTTACGAAAAAGCACTACGACCGCATTGCCAAAAAACTAGAAATTGAGGCCGAAGATTTAAAAGAAGCAATCGACGAAATTTTGCGCTGTAATCCAAAGCCAGGCGGCTCCATGCGTGAGTCTGCGGGTAATTTTCAGCAGATCATCCCTGATTTCATGCTCTTTGAACAAGAAGGTCGATTGGAACTAAGTTTAAATAGCCGCAATGCACCTGAACTAAAAGTGAGTCGCGATTACGAAAACATGTTGCGCAGCTATGCAGAAGGCGCCAAATCGTCGAAATCAGATAAAGAAGCTTTTCAGTTTGTCAAGCAAAAATTAGACAGTGCGAAGTGGTTTATTGATGCCATTCGCCAGCGCCAACAAACCTTGTTGTTGACAATGGGCGCAATATTAGAATACCAAGAAGCCTATTTTTTAAGTGGTGATGAAACCAAGTTGCGCCCCATGATCCTCAAAGACATCGCCGATATGGTTGAGCTTGACATTTCGACGGTGTCGCGCGTTGCCAATTCAAAATACGTCCAGACCAATTATGGCATTTTCCCATTGAAGTATTTCTTTTCTGAGTCGCTTTCTACCGATTCTGGCGAAGAAGTGTCTACACGTGAAGTCAAGAAAATCTTGTCAGATGCCATTGAAGCCGAAGACAAGCATAGCCCTTTAACAGACGAACGCTTGATGGATTTGCTCAAAGAAAAAGGCTACAATATTGCCCGCAGAACGGTAGCCAAATACCGCGAACAACTCAATATTCCTGTTGCACGAATGCGAAAAGAACTATGAGAGCGTTGTCCCATTTTTTTTCATGGCTTTGTTTGCCCTTATTTATGCCCTCTTATGGGATATTGATCAGTTTATTTGTACCAGCAAGCAGCCAAGATTATTATTTACGGAGCCTATATACGGCACCTGAACCAGCAAAATGGGCCTTGTTTACGATTTTCTTTTTGTTTAGCGTGGCCGCTCCAGGAATCTCCTTTCTATTGCTTCATCGCTTTAAAATTATTAGCACCATTGATATTGAACAGCAAGGCGAGCGCAATTTGCCATTGATCATCATGTTGGTGTATTCGTTGGTGTTGTTTTTCATGTTAAGCTACAAATCAGGCGCAACCCAACTCCCTATTTACTATTACGCATTGCCATTGGCCGGTGTCGCGATTACGAGTTTGTTTTTGTTAATCAACCGCTGGATAAAAATATCATTACATGCGGCAGGTGTTGGTATTTTCTTAGGATTTATAGGTGTGTTTACCTATGGCCAATCGGCATTTAGTTTGTGGTGGCTTACAATCGGCATGATCGCTGCTGGCGCAACCATGACAGCGCGTCTGTATCTGGAAAAACACAAACCCATTGAAGTGTATAGTGGCTTGTTTTTTGGCACCTTGCTAACTGTTGCGATGCACCTTGTATTATTGTTCGGCTTATGAGAGTTTTTCTTTTTTTAGTGTGTGGCTTGTTTTTGTTTGGGGCCTGCACAGATGTACAACGCAATGCGCAATTGCGCGAGGTTGCGCACTTGCAAAAACAACTAGGAACTGCGGCTGATTTCAAAAATTTGGCGTCTACTGATTCCTTACAAGCGCTGCAATTCAGAGCGAACGAAGCGACTTTACGTATTAAACAGTACATGCGTCAAGATACCATCGCACTGCGAAGTGCCCAACAACTCGATTCGTTTAAACGCTTGAGCCGAACATTTAAACCCTTATTCAAGCAATATTCGCAATTAATGACAGGCATTAAAGAAGAGAAACGTGTGTTGAAAAACCTGCAAAAAGACATTGAAAACGGTCAAGGTGATCGCGACCAATACACCTCTTATATTGCTTTTGAACGCACAAAAGTAGGTCAAATCAAGGAGCTGAAACAAGAGTATTTGCGTGTGAAAACGCAAGTATTCAACGATTATGCCGTTTTGTACCCGCCAATCGCTTTATTTGCCCAACAATTACTTGAAAAAGCACAGCCGCGTCCATGAAATCCTATTTCTTCATCGCTTTTTTGTGTTTCCAGTTTGGTCTAGTTGCCCAAACAAGTAGCGATTTGCAACTGGCCCAGTATTATTACGGAAATGGCGAGTTTGATAAAGCCTTAAGTTATTACGAAAAGGTATATCAAGTCGACCCATCAAAGGCTATTTTTTCGCCGTATTATGAGTGTTTACTTGAAGCGAAAGCGTATAAAATGGCTGAAAAAGTGCTGCGCAAGCAAATTAACATGAATCAACAAGATTACGAGTTGCGCATGTTGCTCGGCGTTTTTTATGAAGAACTTCAAGACGACACAAAAGCAAAGAAAAGCTACGACGAACTGCTCGATGAGTTAGGCAATAATCCGGGACAAATCATCGCAGTGTATCAAGCATTTGTTTCAAAAGGTAAAATGGAATACGCAAAAAAAACCCTGGATCAAGGTAAAAAATTGGCGTCCTATTACCCCTTTAATTTTCAGTATGCCGATTATTATGCCTTGATAGGCAACAAAAAAGAGATGATTCGAGAATACCTCGATTACCTTGAAACGCAACCCGGAATTTTAGAGTCAATCGAGTTTGCCATAGCGAGTCGCATTGATTTATCTAACGCAATGTCTCCCGACTTTTTACTGTTAAAAGAACAACTGTTAGCACGTGTACAGAAACCAGCCTCACCCTTGGTTTTTTCGGATATGTTAATTTGGTTATTTGTCCAAAACCGAAATTTTAAAAGCGCAGCCGTACAAGTAATTGCCTTAGATAAACGCAGCCAGTCAGACGGAAGTCGTGTCTTGGAATTGGGCCATATTTGCGTCGAAAATCAAGCGTTTGATGTGGCGCGCACCTGTTTTCAATACCTCATTGATCAAGGCCCGAACCAAGTTCATTTTTTTGAAGCACAGCAGGCGTTACTAAATGCCCGCTTTATTGAAATTAGCACCCAGCGCACGTATCAAAAAGCTGAAATTGAAGCAACAATTGCCGATTATATTGCGGCCTTGCAACGTGTGGGAAAGTCACGTGTGAGTTATCAGTTGATGAAGCAGCTTGCAAGTATTCGTGCCTTTTATGCCCAACAAATAGACACTGCTATTTTGGAAGTAAAGGCGATCATGCAATTGCCCGGACTTAGTGATATGCAGCGTGCTGAAGCCAAAATGTTGTTGGCAGACATCGAAGTTTTAGGTGGTGATATTTGGGAGGCTTCTATTTTGTACATGCAACTTGATAATGATTTCAAATTTGAACCCATTGGGCATGAAGCAAAGTTTAAAAATGCCCGTGTCTTTTATTATGACGGAGAGTTTGAATTTGCACAAGCGCAATTAGACATTTTAAAAGAGTCAACGTCTCGACTTATTGCCAATGATGCCTTGCAACTTTCTGTTATGATTACAGACAACTATGGTTTAGATAGCAACTACCAAGCAATGCTGTGGTTTGCAACTGCAGACCGCATGATTGAACAGCAAAAGTATGATTCTGCCTTTGCTTTATTTGACAGCATCCAAATTCAGTTTCCGAATCATGCATTGGCTGACGAAATCTTATATAAAAAAGGCCAGGCAATGGAAAAACGCGGAAATTGGACCGAAGCATTGGGTTATTATGGCGATGTCTTGAAGTTTCATGGCAAAGACATTTTGGCCGATGACGCCTTGTTTCGTATGGCTGAACTAACTGAAATTCAGTTACACGATCCCGTTAAAGCATTGGAGCTTTACAAGCAACTTTTATTGGAGTACAAAGCAAGTTTATATGCTACAGAAACAAGAAAGCGCATCCGCCTCTTGCGAGGAGATGCGCTTTCTGAAGAAGAATTGTAGCTTATTTGTTCTCGGGCATTTCTCGTGTAAATGCCGGAATTCCTGTCACGTCCATACCAGTAATAAGTAAGTGAATGTCGTGAGTGCCTTCGTAAGTCACTACTGATTCCAAATTTGCCATATGGCGCATCATTGAATATTCACTTGTTATACCCATTCCACCATGAATTTGGCGTGCTTCGCGAGCAATATTTAAGGCAATTTCTACATTGTTTCGTTTTGCCATCGAAATTTGTGCAGAGGTTGCTCTTCCATCGTTGCGTAATTGCCCCAAACGGAAGGTTAATAGCTGTGCTTTTGTAATTTCAGTAATCATTTCAGCCAGTTTCTTTTGAACCAACTGAAAGGCTCCGATTGGTACGTTAAACTGTGTGCGTTCTTGCGAATAACGCAGCGCTTGGTCGTAGCAATCCATGGCAGCACCAAGGGCACCCCATGCAATGCCAAAACGCGCAGAGTCAAGACAACTCAATGGCGCCCCAAGACCTGAACGACCTGGTAAAATATGTGATTTTGGCACTTTAACGTTATCGAAAATGAGCTCGCCGGTAGCTGATGCGCGTAACGATAATTTACCGTGCATTTCAGGCGTAGAGAAACCTTCCATACCGCGCTCTACAACAAGCCCATGAATACGGCCAGATTCGTCTTTTGCCCATACAACAGCAATGTCTGCAAATGGAGCATTTGAAATCCACATTTTGGCGCCGTTCAAAATGACGTGGTCACCGGCATCTTTGAAATTGGTAATCATGCCGCCTGGGTTTGAACCATGATCGGGTTCAGTTAGCCCAAAACAACCCATCATTTCGCCTGTAGCTAATTTTGGTAGGTATTTTTGTTTTTGTTCTTCAGAACCATATTTCCAAATCGGGTACATCACTAAACTTGATTGTACCGAAGCGGTTGAGCGCAAACCAGAATCGCAACGCTCTAATTCTTGCATAATTAAACCATAAGAGATTTGATCAAGCCCTGGCCCACCATATTCTTCTGGAATGTATGGCCCAAACGCACCAATTTCGCCAAGCCCGCGCAATAAGTGCATAGGAAACGTTGCGTTTTCGTAGTGCTCGTCAATAATTGGCGAAACTTCTTTTTTAACCCACGCTCTGGCTGCATCACGAACGAGTTTGTGTTCGTCAGAAAGCAAGTCGTCAAGGTTATAATAATCGGGGTGTTGGTATAAATCAGTTTTCATGATGGATGCTTTGGCCACAAAAGTAACTATTTTTGTAGCTATCTAAACAACCAAGATGCAATTTGAATTGATCGAACGCGGCTCCCAATTAAACAGTTACTTGCTGTTTGTCGTCTTGTTTTCTTTCAGTTTTATTGCCGTTGCTCGGAATGCCAACCCTGCCACTTTACAATTGGTTTGGCGAAAATTTAGCAAATGGAACAAAGTCGATAGCTTTGGTTTTGACGAAGAAAAACTCCAACTCGGCATCCAGTCATTATTGTTTATCAATTATTTGTTAGCATTTAGTCTCTGTGTGTTTTTGGTAGCCTTGCCTTATGTGGCTTTCAAAGAAGCAATCACTTTTGGTCTATTGAGTGCAATTAGCTTTACGGCCCTTCAGTTTATTACGTTCCGCATTGGCGTTGTTATTAGTGGCGAATGGCCCATTTTAGCTTATTTGTCGGATGTTAACAAGCAAAATTGGGCGTTCAGTGGAGTTGTATATTTAGGGATTGCATTTATATGGATTTTAAATGGGTATTCGAATCAGGTAGCCCCCTACATCTTTGCATATACCCTTGTTGCCTTTTATTTCTGGCGATTGATCAAGTGTTGGCGAATCGCCTCGCAACTTCAATTACCATGGTATTATTTAATTTTGTACCTTTGCACCCTAGAAATCGTACCATTCATCATCGTATGGCATTGGTTTTTAAGCTAAACGAACAAAACTAAACTCGCTCAAATTGGCCATTAAAACAATTTTAGTTTCTCAGCCAAAACCCGATGGTGATAAATCGCCGTACTATGATTTGGCCGACAAATACAAGCTCAAAATTGATTTCCGTCCGTTTATCAAGGTGGAAGGGGTTGACCCAAAAGATTTTCGTGCTCAAAAAGTAAACCTTCCCGAACACACGGCCGTTATTTTGACTTCAAAAGTTGCTGTCGATCACTTCTTCCGCATTGCAGAAGCCACCCGATTTGAGGTGCCTGACACGATGAAATACTTTTGCATCACAGAAGCCGTGGCGCTTTATTTGCAAAAATATGTGACTTATCGCAAGCGTAAAATCTTCTTTGGCAAACAAACCATCGATGAGTTAGCTGAACTCATGAAAAAGCACAAAGGCGAAAAGTTTTTATTGCCTTGTACTGACATTTTACGCGACAACATTCCACTCACTTTAGAAAAATACAACCTTCCGTTTACGAAAGCTATTTTATACCGAACAGTTGCGGCTGATTTATCAGATTTAGAAGATGTTTACTACGACATGCTTGTGTTCTTTAGCCCAGGCGGAATCGAGTCTTTGTTTAAAAATTTCCCAGACTTTAAACAAAATTCAACGGCCATTGCTGCGTTTGGTCCAACTACTGCAAACGCAGTTGTCAAAAACAATTTGCGTCTTGACGTTCATGCTCCGCATCCGAAGGCTCCTTCAATGGTTGGTGCGATCGAGCTGTTTATTAAAGAACAAGCCAAGAAAAAATAGGTTTTCTCCCGCTTTTTTGATTTTTTTTCTTGCCAAGTTTGTGTATATTTACGCAAACTTAAATTTTAACGCATGAAAAAACTATTATTCTCAGCAGCAATGTTGGTCGCAGGTTTTAGTGCAAAAGCACAACTTGCAGCCGGAAGCGTTGCTCCAAACTTTACCGTTACGGCATACCAATCATGGTTAGCTACAGCTGGTATGAACAACAATGGTACGTATACTTTGTATGACTACCTTGACGCAGGATACACAGTATTCTTAGATGTATCTGCAACTTGGTGTGTTCCATGCTGGAACTACCACACTTCTGGTGCATTAGAAGATCTTTACACTGCTCACGGACCAACGGGTGCCTTAGGGGTAACTTCTGGTACCACTGATGATGTAATGGTTATCTGGATCGAAGGTGACGGAACCACTGCAGATGCTACCATGTTAGATGGTGCAGGTACAAACGGAAACTGGATCGAACCTACAACAGGTGCGCAAGTTCCATTCCCAATGGCAAACCCAGCGTCTGCTGCAGCAAACCAAATCAACAACGATTATGGTATTGCTTATTTCCCAACAATTTACAAAATTTGCCCGAACCGCATCATTGAAGAAGTAGGTCAGTTAGACGGAGCTGCATTGTATGCAACTGTTGCTGCTTGCCCTCCTCCAGCATCATTGCCAGTTGACCCAGCTATCTTAGCGTATACAGGTACAACGACTTCATGTGCTGACTTCAACTTAAGCGTTACCTTGCAAAACAATGGTACATCACCATTAACAAGTGCTACGATTTCTGTAACTGGTATTCCTTCACCAATTACTTACAACTGGACAGGTAACTTAGCTACTTATGGTGTTGCACAAGTAAACCTAGGTACTGTTTCTTTAACTGCGGCTGCTACAGCTACAATTACCATTACTTCAAACGATGGTAACCCAGCAAACTCTACAGTGACACAATTTTTACAGTACATCAGTTCTACAACAACAACAGCAATCAATACTGTACAAGATTTCTCGAACACCGCATTCCCTTATGCAAACTGGCAAGTAATCAACCCAGATGCAGGAATCACTTGGCAATACCTTACAGCTTCTACATTCAGCGGCTTAATGGGAATCAATACTTACAACTACTCTGCAACAGGTGAGTTGGATCATTTTGTAACACAAGCGTTTAACCTTACAGGTCAAAACAACCCATCTTTGAACTTCAAAGTGGCTAACCGTCGTTACGATGCAACGTATATGGACCAATTAGACGTTGCAGTTTCTACTGCATGTGCTGGTCCATGGACAACCATTTACAGCAAGCAAGGTACTGATCTTGCAACTGGTGCTGACCAAACTTCTAGCTTTAGCCCTGCTTCAGCTGCTGACTTCCGTCAAGAATGTGTAAGCCTTGCTGCTTATGCAAACTCACCTGCATTGTTTGTACGCTTTACAAACAACAACCACTACGGAAACAACATTTTCATCGATGACATTTCTGTTGCTAGTACAGCTTGTTCTAACGGTTTCGAAGAATTGACTGAAACAGCATTCAGTGTATTCCCTAACCCTGCTTCAGATGTTGTAAACGTGATCTTCAATGGTACAGACGCAGACTACACAGTTGCGATCATGGACTTACAAGGTCGTATCGTTTCTAGCATGAAATTGAACAAAGCAAACGGTTCACAAACTGTTTCTTTCTCAACTGAAAACATCGCAAAAGGAAGCTACATTGTTACTGTTTCTTCGAACGGTACAACAACAACTAAAAACGTTGTTATCAAATAATTCTTTTTGAAAGAAATGAGAAACGCCCTCCAACGAGGGCGTTTTTTTTTGACCTTTGCATATGTTTATTCCGCTTCCTTTAGCGCTTCAACAGCAGCCGACCCCCGCTCAATTTACCTTTCCTTTCTATTACGAACCTCATCCACTTGCGCGTTTTGCAGCTTCCGAACTCCAAAAACGCTTGCTAACAGAAGATTTAAATCATGATTTTGGAATAGGCAATCAGCAGCGCAATGGGGCAATTGGTAAAATGTTTGGCGTATTGATTGTCAAAAATCATAAGGGTGAACTTGGCTATTTGGCGGCTTTTTCAGGGAAACTTGGAAATTCAAATGAACATACTGGTTTTGTACCCCCTGTTTTTGACTTGCTCGAGGCGCAAGGCTTTTTTCGACAAGAAGAACAAGAAATACATCAACTTACGCTTCAAATTGAGGCGTTAGAATCTGCGGAGGCCTACAGCGCATTACAAGAAATGTTTGTCCTTAAAAAGGCACAAATTGAGCAACGCTTAGCCACTGAAAAATTGAAAAATGCGCAAGCAAAACACGTACGTGCCGAACGCAGAGCCCACATACTCCTATCAGCGGAACCTACTGAACAAACGCTCGAATTATTGCGTCAAGAAAGCATCCATGATAGCTATCGATTAAAGCAATTAAAGACACAACTTCAGTTAGAATTACTAGAAGCCCAACGCCAATTATACGAATACGAACAGCAACTCGAAAGCTTGCGCTTAAAACGGGCATCGTGGTCGGCAGATTTACAGCGACGTATTTTTGAGCGTTATTATTTTCTCAATGCAAACGGGGAATCAAAAAACGTACTTGCGTTATTTAACGAATCACCGCCTGCTGGTGCGGGCGAATGTGCGGCTCCAAAGTTGCTGCATTTTGCCTATCAGCAAGGCTATCAACCAATCTGTATGGCCGAGTTTTGGTGGGGAATGTCGCCAGATTCAGAAGTCAGAATCCATCAATCGTATTATCCGGCATGTAAAAGTAAATGTGAGCCCATTTTGGGTTTTATGCTCCAAGGTTTACTAGTTGATCCAAATCCGATTACGGCCATTCATCCGGCCCGGTCACTCGACATCTTATATGAAGACGAGTGGATAGTCGCCATCCATAAATCGCCAGAATACCTTAGTGTACCAGGAAAGCTACCGCAGCCGAATTGTTTGGAAGATTTGAAAAAAAGGTATCCGAATGCCGACGGACCATTGTTGGTACACCGTCTCGATATGTCAACTTCAGGCATTTTATTGGCCGCCAAAACCAAACTGATGCATGAGCGCTTGCAGCGACAATTCGTGACGCGTAAAGTGAAAAAACGCTACATTGCCGTATTAGACGGATTACTCTCGAATGCACATGGCGAAATCAAATTACCCTTGCGTGTAGACCTCGATGACCGCCCGCGCCAATTGGTCTGTTTTGAACACGGCAGTTATGCACATACCAGTTATGAAGTGCTTTCTACGGAAGGCAATCTTACGCGCGTATCATTGATCCCGCATACCGGACGCACGCATCAATTGCGTGTACATGCCGCGCACCACTTGGGTTTGGCTTGTCCGATTTTAGGAGATGATTTGTATGGTCAGAAGGGCGAGCGCTTGCATTTGCATGCCGCCTATTTAGGTTTTTTTCATCCGCACACCAATGAGTGGATGGAGCTAGAATGTGCTGCAGAATTTTAAAGGCGGGGTTCTTGCCAATCGCCGTATTCTTTGATTAAATCGACCAATGCTTCGACCGCTTCCGTTTCCTCAATGTTGCGCTTGACAATCGTCTTTTCTTTATAAAGATTGATTTTCCCTGGGCCTGTTCCAACATAGCCGTAATCGGCATCGGCCATTTCTCCTGGGCCATTTACAATACAGCCCATTATTCCAATTTTCAAGCCTTTTAGGTGTGCCGTTCGCTGCCTGATTTTTGCAGTGGTTTCTTGCAAATCAAACAAGGTACGCCCACAAGAAGGACACGAAATGTACTCAGTTTTAGAAATACGCGTGCGTGTGGCTTGTAAAATACCAAAAGCACTTGAATTGATTAATTGGCTTCCAACAGGTGCTTTTAACCAGAGTCCGTCACCCATGCCATCTATCAGAATGGCCCCGGCATCGGCCCCGGCATAAAGCTGAAAGCGTTCAGGATCTGAGGTGTTGTAATGGTAGGTTAAGAGAACCGGATTGTTGCATTTCAATTGGTGCAATTCGGCAAAGCACTTCCGGAATAATTGCGTCTTGTTGTCATATTCCGTTTCTAGTATGATGACGGCATTGGGAAGCTGCTTCAGCTTTTCTGTAAGTGGATCTTCAGCTTTGATGTGCAAAAAGAAAAGCGAAACCTTGCTTGCATCAAAAGAGTCAAGTTCGTGCACTTGGACTAAAGGGTAGTAGCCCGTTTTTGGGGCAGACGCTTGTTCCCAAGTAACGAGGTTCTGAATGACGCCTAAGGTTCCGGGCAACTCAATGTCGAGTGATTGATCGCCGATATATACATAGTCGGCTGCTTGGTCAAGGATCGTCCATTTGTCGAGTGGAACACTGTATTGGTAACCAAATCCGAAGAGATGCGCCGCTTTGATGTGTGTTGTTTTTGAAAGGTCAGCCAGCACGACCGGTACTTGTTTGGCACCAATATTATGAATGGCATTGCTGTTTCTTCGTTCGTAATGATACGGCGAGTAAAGAAGCTTCGTTTCCGGATCGTCAAATTCAAAGGCGTTGTAATGATTGTATTTTTCAATGAGCTTTTGTGCCACCGGAATTTCGGCTTCTGGCGCTTCGGTCAATGACACTCGGATGGTATCTCCTATGCCATCTTCGAGCAAGGCGCCGATACCAACCGCCGATTTAATGCGACCGTCTTCGCCGTCGCCAGCTTCGGTTACGCCTAAATGTAAGGGATAAATGGTGCCGCGTTCAATCATTTTGGACATCAAAAGGCGGTAGGCTTGCACCATTACCAGCGTATTGCTGGCTTTCATGGAAATGACAAGTTGGTCAAATTCATTTTTCTCACAAATGCGTATAAATTCAAGGGCAGACTCGACCATTCCTTCAGGGGTATCACCATAACGACTTAAAATCCGATCGGAAAGCGAGCCATGGTTCGTACCAATTCGCATGGCGGTGCCGTGTTGCTTACACAATAAGACGAGGGGCGTAAATTTGGCCTCGATACGTTTCAGTTCGGCTTCGTAACTTTCATCGGTAAAATCGATGTCTTCGAATTTCTTTTTGTCGGCATAATTGCCCGGATTGACGCGCACTTTTTCAACCAGTTTAGCGGCAATTTCGGCGGCATTTGGAGTGAAATGGATGTCGGCAACTAATGGGGTCTGGTAGCCTTTTTGGCGCAATGCTTCCTTGATGTGTTGCAAATTTTCTGCTTCGTTTTTGCTGGGCGCCGTTAAGCGGACGAGTTCGCAGCCTGCATCAATCATCCGAATCGATTCAGCGACAGACGCTTCGGTATCCATGGTGTCTGTGGTGGTCATGGATTGGATCCGAATCGGATGAAGCCCACCTAGCAATAAAGAGCCAATCTTGACTTCTTTAGCAATGATTCGTGAACGCTTTAATAAATGGTGGCAATAGGGCTGCATGAAACGCTTTTTTATCTAACAAAGGTAAGGAATGAATTGTTTGTGCGTTCTTTGTAAAAAGCTTTTAGAATGCGCAAGAATCTTTACCCGTTTTTCATTGTAGTTGTGCTTCTTTCTTCATGTACAGAAGAAAACGCAACAAACACGCATAAAAAAAAGCGTGCGCCTCAACTTGAAGAGCAGCACTTAGAACCCCCATCAATGAAAGTCGAATCGGAACTCCAAAAGGCTACAAACAAACCAATGGTAATTCCTGTAGAACCCAACCCCGACCCTTCGCCGCCAATTCCTTATCCAATAGAACCATACGTTGTCGATCCATTCTTTAATTTCATCGGCCCACCAGCACCACTTCCCAAAACCATTTATGATAGTATTGTCAATTTTCCGGCACAACTGGCAGCCTTCGGAAATTCGCCAGCTGATTTATTGAAATACATTGATGCGAAAATCAGATCGGGTGCCGAGTGGGAATACCTTAAAGAATTCGATTTAGAAGGTAAAATTTACATCCGTTTGTTGATCGATGCTGCGGGTAAAGTTAGAGAAGTGACGTTCTTGAGATTTTCCGACAAAGAACTTGAGATTTTGAAAAGTAGGTTAAAAAACACCCTACTTACGATGCCAAATTGGACAGCTGCCCAAAATGAAAGTGGAACAAGCGTGGTTTCTGAATATACCTTTCCTGTCCGGATAGAACTTGATTAATGGAGGGCTTTCGCTATATTTTTTGCGATTTTCAAGCGCCCATCATACCCGTAATGTTCGGTCGTCCAGTTCTGATCGCTGTAGTCGAGGCCATTTAAAAGTTCCAAATTATCAACGACTGTAACGCCTTTTTGGCGTCCATAGCGCTGCACTAAAAAGTCGCGATTGTAACGCATGATTTGTACCAATTCTTTACCTACATACTGTTGTGCATATTCGGTATTTTCGGCCAGTAGGTTAAAAATGAGCTTGATGTGTCGTGCTTGGCAATAAGCCACAATTTCATCAAAATCGTTCAGTCGAGGATTCTCTGGCTTCATTTGAAAAGCATAGGACTTTACGTAATGACACGCCAAGGTGATTTTTTCCATGTCCCAGCTGCCATCGGGCTTTAAAAAGCTGCCATTTGCCAAGGCGTCGTCCCAGGTACGCACGGTTGGGTAAGGCACGTTAAACGGGAAATTAAAGGTTGTGGTCGCCCATTCGTTTAACATTTCTTGTTCGCGTTGCGCAGCAGTTTGATTGTCAAAGGCATTGAGGGCTAATAAAAAACGATTGGCTAAAGCCGGGTAAGGACCCAGCATAACGACACTAGACTGCAAGGCGCTTTCAAGATCAGAGTGTCGCCAGTCTGCACCAAACGAACGCAAATTCATCGTCACGATTATGGCTTCCGGTAAATGAGTTGGATCCATTTTTTGGATCCATTTTTTGTAAATACCAGCATGCGTAGCTGGTTTGTTGATGGCTCCAATGTGGTACTTGTGTACCAATTGATCGGTCAATTCAGAAATGGTGAGTTTAACCGCATCGGTATCCCGGACATTGATATTAGAGGATTCTGCAAAATACAAGACATCAGCCCTCTTTTGTTGTTTCCAGACTTCTAAAATTTCAGGACTATACTTTACTAAATCTTTCTGGAAGAAAAACAACGTGTATAAATAGTTCATCACCACGACGCCAACGAGCAGAACTAAGATACGGATGCTGAGTTGCTTAACCATTAAAATTGAAAATAGATGAACGTGAATTTTTGGGTTCCAGAAAATGCAAGCAAGAGAAAGAGCAAGACGAAATAAATGGCCCACCGCAACCGCACATGAATTTCGGCGAGCATGAGATCAAAACGTTTTTTTCGATAACTCCAATCCAAAACAAGCATTAGACTTAAGGCGCCAATTGGAGTGAGGTAATCCATCCATTTGGGGCCTTCAGTGCTCAAATCAATCAATCCTTTAAAAAGTTGTATCGCACTTGTAAAATCGGGGGCCCTGAAAAACACCCAAGCAAACGTGACCAAAAGAAAGGTTCCAATTGTCGTTTGGTAGCGTTGCAACGGTCTTTCGAGGATTAAAAAGAAGCCATGTAAAAGCCCCCAAACAATAAAGGTCCAGTTGGCGCCGTGCCATAAGCCACTGATGCCAAAAACCATCAACGTATTTAAGGCCCAGCGCGCCCACTTGACCCGATTTCCACCTAATGGGATGTAGAGGTAATCCCGAAACCACGTACTTAATGAGATGTGCCAACGCCGCCAAAATTCGGCCACATTTTTAGAAAAATACGGCGTCCGAAAATTGTCCATGATGCGAATGCCAAGTAGGCGCGCGCTCCCTTGTGCAATCAATGAGTAGCCAAAAAAGTCGGCATAAATCTGAAAAGAAAAAAAGACCATTGCCAATCCGATTTGCAATGAATTATACCCACTCGGGTTGGCATATACTTGATTGACAAATGGAGCGAGTTGATCGGCGACGACCATTTTGACGACAAAGCCCAACAACACCAGGCGAAAGCCATCGCGCATCGCTGCGTACTCGAAAGGATTTACCTTGCGCAGTTCTGAGCCAAGTGTAGCATAGCGTTCGATTGGGCCAGCTACCATTTGCGGAAAAAACAAGACGTAATTGGCAAAATAGCCTAAGTGTTTTTCAGCTTTCTGAACCCCACGGTAGACCTCGATGGTATAACTCATCGATTGAAACGTATGAAAGGAGAGCCCAATTGGCAGAATGATTCCGAGATCGTAGTGCTTGAATTCTTTGCCAAAAAGCGCAAATAAATCTATTAAAGTTTGATTGGCAAATCCGAAGTACTTGAAGAAGGCCAAAATTCCAATATTAGCGCTCAGACTAACTAGTAACAGCATTTTCTTTTTGCCTCCGATTAGTTTTTCCATCCAGATGGCCGCACTGTAATCGATCAAAATAATGGCAAATAAAACCAAAATGTATTTTGGAATAAAGGCCATGTAAAAGGCACAGCTACTGATAAAAATCAGGATCCAACGCCAGCATGGCGCCAATAAGTAATAAAGGCCAACCACAATGGGCAAAAAGAACAAATATTCTAGTGAATTAAAAAGCATAAGCGATTTCGACACCGAAAGATAGCGCAAAAAGCCGAATGCAAATGAACCTTATGTATCTTTACCGAACAGACATGAAATGGATTTTTGTACATATGAACCTGAAATGGCGCCTACTTGGAGTCTTACTTGGTCTTTCGGTACTTTATGGATTTTGGCAGCATTTTTTTGATGGAATCCAGCCCATTCATGAGTGTCGGAAGGCCGATTCTATTTCGCAAGCGATGCAATTTATGCACGGGGCCAAACTTACCGAACCCCGAACTCATGCAATTTCCAATACAGGTCATCGCGAAGCCGCTGCTGAATTTCCGATCGTCTATTACGTAGTTGGTCAGCTCTGGAAATTAATCGGATTTAAACTCTGGTATGCCAAATTGCTCGGTATTTCTTATCTGTTGGTAGCACTTGTTCGTTTCCGAAAGGTACTTTCTTGGTTTTTTAATTCCGAACGCGAGGTGTTGTTAATGAGTGGTCTGATCATGAGCATGCCCGTTCTGATTTACTATGCAGATAGTTTGCTTCCGAACGTGTATGCGTTTTCTAGTTTGCTCTTGGCAGCCTCTTTTTTCTATCAGTTTACCGAATCGCCACGCATCCGCTATTGGTTGTTTTTTACGCTTTTTTTGAGCTTGGCAGTTTTGATAAAAATCACGGCAATTATTGCACCGCTTTCTTTTATCGGGGCCTCTTTTTTTTACCGCTTACAGCGCGATCGTTTTGTGGTAGTGAAAGAGAAACAAACATGGTGGATTGTTGCTTCTTTTTTCGTGGTGCTCATTTTTACTGCTTGGTGGTATCGCTATGCCATTCAGTATAATGCACTGTATCAATCTACGATCTTTTCAACGACCACGCGCCCGATTTGGGAAGTGGATGCAGCTACCCGTTGGCGCATTATTGATGTACTCGTTACGCAGCACCTCCGTGAATGGACGCACCCGATTGTGTTAATTCCACTTTTGTTTGTCCCGTTAGTGTTATGGTTCAAAAACGTGCTCCCACTTTATTTCAAGTATTGGCTTGCCGTTTCCTTGTTGGGCTTGGCGGGTTATTTTGTGTTGTGGT
This sequence comes from Bacteroidota bacterium, assembly GCA_039800565.1. GTDB lineage: Bacteria > Bacteroidota > Bacteroidia > Flavobacteriales_D > Crocinitomicaceae > UBA952. Next base: position 52,878 of record JBDLQL010000006.1, read on the forward strand.
TCTGGGTTTTTGATGTCCATGATTATTATTTAATTGAAGCACTCTTTTTTCCGCTGACTTTCTTTGCGCTGGCAATTAAATACCGTGAACAAGTGCTGCCACTGCCGCGCATTCGTACCTGGATTTACCGATTGGCGCTCGTTGTTGTCTTTTTAAACACCATATCTTTTACGCAAATTGCAGCAGGCAACCAAAACATCATTGTTAAAAACACGTTTTTAACGTCAGCTTTGGTACGCGGAAATTGGGGTTGGTTTTATTTTAATCACCGCGAAGGCTTGGGCCAAGTACAAGACCAAACTTATGAGTTGCAGCAAGTCATTAACCAAACAGATACCGTTTTTTGTTTTTCAGATCCGTATCCGAATGTCCAACTTAGCACTATTGACCGTGTTGGTTTTAGTGGCTATGGATATCGCAGAAACTGTTCCAACTCGTTAATGATTCGCCGCTGGATTCGAATGGGCGCCTCCAAGTTACTTGTTTTAAAAGCAGATACCAGCAATGCACTCATTAAACCCTATTTGGTCGATCAGTGCTACCACAAAAACAATGTATTTGTTTATGATTTAGCGCGTTTCAGAAAGCAACGGTAACTCGATAATAAACGTTGTCCCGACGCCTTTTTTCGAATGAAATACAATGGTTCCGTTGTGCTTTTCTATGAGTTGCTTCACGACACTAAGCCCAATCCCCGAACCCGACGATTTGGTCGTGAAATACGGTGTAAAAATGCGTTCCTTTACTTCGTCAGAAATGCCAATACCATTGTCTTCTATAGACAATCGAAAACTGGTTTTCCCTTGCAATAGTGTTACCTGTATATGACCTTCAACACCTTGAGCTTTGATGGCTTGAATGGCATTCGTAAAGAGGTTATTTAATACCTGTGTGAGCATTGATTTATCACCACTAATGAAGCGCTGTGTAACCTGGCTTTCAAAATAAATCTGACTTTCTTCTTGATAAATGGCAATGACGTTGTTGATCAAATCGGGCAAGTCTATTTTTTCGAGTTGGGCAGCCGGAAGTTTGGCAAATTGTGCAAATTCATTGGCCATTTTGGTGAGGCCTTCAATTTGTTCAATCACAGAATGCAACACCTTTTCAACATGCTCACTACTTTGCGCATCAGTGGGGTCATAGGTACGCAGCAAATGCTGAATACTTAATTTCATTGGGGTCAGCGGATTTTTGATTTCATGCGCAATTTGTTGCGCCAACTCACGCCACGCACTTTCACGTTCGCTCAACGCCAAACGCTGTGCTGCTTTATCGAGTTCGACTAATTTGTCATTGTAGGCTTGTACGATGGCGCCAATTTCATCTTGTTGGGTATAATGAATCCGTTTGTTGATCTTTCCAAATTGGATGCCTTTGAGCGAACGGGTAAGTGTTTGAAGTGGGCCGATCAACCAATTGGTAATGACCAAGGCCATCAACACCGAAACAGCGAGCAGTAAAATAAACACATTGATGATTGATTTGAGGAAAGACTCGATTTGCTGTTCGTAGGCTTCTTGTTGTCCGAATTGCTGTAAATTGATATATCCAATCAGCTTCAATTTGCTGTTGTATAAGGGCAAATAAGCACTATTGTAATGCAGACTACCGATTTGATCTTGATGCGTGAAGTAGCTATTTTGTCGCAATAAAAAAGCATCCATTGCGTTCGCGTTCATGTGTTCACCAATAAGTCCGTGGGCAAATAATTTAGGCCGAGAAGAAGCCACCAAAAACCCATTATTGTCGTAAAGGATGAGGTCGGTTTGAAACACGCTTGAAAGCGCTTTCAATTGTTTTTCAAGGCCTTGATTTTGGTTACTTACACGCAGCGAATCAAGGTTCGAAACGGCGGGCTTTAGTTCGAGTTCCACAGAATTGAGTTTGTCTCGTAGGGCTTGTTTGGCAAATGATTCGTACTGCTTTCCGATAAACAAGCTACTCCCGATACCATAAAGCACTAATGAAAGGATCAAGACGGACAAAAAGGCGACCTGAATGCGAAAAGCGAGTGTCCATTGGTAACCGTCTTTCCATAAGGAACCATTGATGGTGTTGAGTAACATCAATAAAAAGCCCCAATACGTGAAGATATACGCAAAGTTGGTCAGAAGGGGAAACCAGCCCTCATCTAGTGAAGAAATCAGAATCGCATTACCCGGTGAATGCTGATAACACGTATGCTGGTAACCCTGTTTTCCGAAGGTGATAATTTGTTTTTTACCAAAGTGAAAAGCGCTTAAGACATTTGGGTAATTGTAGTCTCCGGTTTGATGAATCAGACGCCCATCTGCATATTTTCCGATGGCATAATGTTCTAGATTCGAAGAAACTGCAGCCTGATCAGAAATGAGCAAACGTGGAAAGCCAATTTCTTCAGGAATGCGCTTAGAAACGAGTGAAATTGCTAAGATAGAAGCTGGTTTTAACGGAAGTAGAAACACATAACTTAACCCTTCTTCTTCATGTGGCATGTAATAAATACCATTTTGAATATCAGAGACCTGACCGTGTTCACGCACCAACAATTTAAGGTTTTTTAAGGCGGAACTATCTTGGCTAAAATAGCCATAGCCGGTTTCCGAAAACACATCTGCATTGAGGTCATACGCATCCCAAACCCCATGAAAGTAACGTTGCATTAAAATGTGCTCAAAACTACTCTTAGACATTTGGATAGCCAACGTATCAGGATGTGTGGTTAACCAATGCTCTTCTTGTAATTTTGGTGCAATTTGCGCATAATCGAGTTCAAGATTAATGTTGCGTTCGTTGGACAACTGCAAGGCATAAGCGATTTTATTGCTGTGTTCTTTTTCAGTTTGCAGCCATTGCAACTGAAACATACTGACACACGCATAGACCGACAGCGAGAGCAATTGCGCACTGACTTTATAAATCGAAGTATGTGCTTTTTGAAGCAAGGGGTAGTTGAGTGCAACAATTACGAGGGGCGCTAAAAACAATGCCGATTCAAAAGCAAAACTGAGCCAGACATGCCCAATGCCAACAACAATAAGACTTGCTTTGCGCCACTGTGAAGGCAACATGTGAATGCGACTCAGTTGATTGTACAGGATGCGTTGGTAACTTAAAAACAAAAAACCCAGAAACCCAAAGAAGGCAAAAGAAGAAATGCCGAACTCGAAAAAGCGATTAAAATTTAAGGGCATATTCGAATGCCGCACCACGATTTCAAGTAACTTCAGAATGCCCACCCAAAGGAGCATCGGAATCACGAATAAAAGCAGCTGAATCAACGGCCTTGAAACTTTATTGAAAAGTTTCATCAGGATAAAGACACAAAACGCAATAAAAATTCCGTTGACCAACAACTCGAAGAAATTCGGAAACCACTCGTTGTAGGCAAAAAACGAAGCCGAAAACCAATCGCTCGATTCAATCGTTTTGGGCCATGGTAATTCGAAAAAGAAAATGCGCAGCACTAATAGCACCAACACATAAAAAATACTTGCTAGGACATTTCCTTGAACAACTTGATAGCTTCCAAAAAGTAAAAAAGTAAACCCAAATAAAAACACCAACACCGCGTCTGCAAAAGCCGTGGTACTCGCATTGCTGCGTTCAGTGGCATAAAATACAATTCGGCCGTTTTGTTGATGAACGCCTAAATTTTCAGGACCATTTACACTGACCTGAAATTCTTGCTTCCAAAAGTTGGGGTTGCAGTCGCGCAAAAAATCATTGGAATAATCGTAGCTGTTTTCGAGGCAAAAGCTGACGCAACAAAGTAATGGACCGGCTCTTTTGATGTGACAGAAATACCAACCATTTTGCAGTTTTACCAATCCGGAAGTCGGAAAGTCAATCGATTTAAAGCGCCCAACTGGCAACTGGTTGCTACTCCAACCAATGAGGCGTTCACCTTCATATAGGTGGTATTCGAGTTGTGCTGATTCAGGAAGCGTTTTCTTTTTTTCGAGTGCGCTTAAAACGGCTGAAGCATAGCTTTCGGATTGGGCTTCAAGAACTTGAAATTGACGTTCAAGCTGCCCAACATGAAGGTGGCTTTCTTCATTTACAAAAATAAATGTACTGATTGCGAAGCAAACAAAGGCCAGCAAAAAATACTTAGTGTGGAGCAAGAAGGTCTTTAAAGACTTCATTTTAGAAACTTACTAGGTAGCAAGTTACGTAGTTCGGCATTTAAAAGCAAGAAGTCTTCATCGGCACGATGGTCGTTGCGAAAAACAAAGTGCGCGGCATCTCGGTAAGGCTCGATAAATTGGGTGTAGCAGGGCAACACGTGGTTGTCCCATTGGTAGATGATTTCGGAGCGGCGGTAGCCTCTAGTTTCTTGGTCGCGATAAATGCGACGGTCAAGCTGCGTGGCATGATCAACATCGACATAAATACTGAAGTCAAGTAAAGAGAAAACCTCTTGGTAATGCAAAGTAAAGAGGCCTTCTACAATGATGATGTCGCTGGGCTGAATGGTTAATAAAACACTTTTATTGCCTTGAACATTGAAGAAATATTCTTTCACTTCAATGGGCTCGCCATTCACTAATTGCGTCAAGTCTTTGCTTAATTTTTCGTGATCGAGCGCCGTAGGCAAGTCAAAATTGACGATTCCGTTGGGATCTTTTTGTTGTTGTTCAAGGGGCAAGTAATAGTTATCCATTGAAAAAACAGAAGGCTCAACACCCTGAAAGGATTCGGATAAGCGGCGAAGTAAGGTAGTTTTACCAGCACCACTTCCACCACAAATCCCAACAACAAATGGCTTGTCCATGTTGCAAATATACAATTTGTTAGAGAGCTTTTCGTCCCGATTGCGCGAAGTTCTCAGCAAAAAAAGTTAACTTCGAAAGCAAATAATCAAATACAATGCAATTGCGCTTTTTAGTTTGTTTTCTCGTTCCTTTTTTAAGCTTGGCACAAGTAAAACTTGGCACCACACTTCCGGAATCCACCCAACTTTTCCAAAATGCAACGGGTCCAGAAACAAGCCTTATGGCACAAAAAGGCACGAATGGTCTGTTGGTCATTTTTAGTTGTAATAGTTGTCCGTTTGTGGTAGGTAGTGGTGATTTTGCAGGCTGGGAAAAGCAATACAATGCGCTGCACGAATTGGCAAAATCGCAACAAATAGGAATGGTGCTTTTGAATGCCAACGAAGGCAAGCGCAGCGGCGATGATTCGTTCGAACAAATGCAGCTTCATGCCAAAGAGCAAGGCTACACCATGCCTTATTTACTTGATGCGCATTCAAAAATCGCCGATACTTTATTGGCCAAAACCACCCCACATGTCTTTTTATTCGATGGAAATGGTAAATTGGTTTACTCGGGTTCCATCGACAACTTGTGGCAAAAAGACCGCAAAAAAGACATCCATTATTTGAACGATGCATTGTTGGCCCTTGGTCAGCATAAAAAACTAAAAACAACAACGCCACCAAAAGGATGCGGCATCAAACGCGTGGCGCCAGTAGCTCATTAAATCTGTACTATGAAACACTTCTTTACCTTTATTATGTTCGTGAGTAGCTGCTCACTGGTTGCTCAAATTCAAGGAAATGGTGGGGTCCCGAAATCGTTAAAGGCACAATTTGATGCCAAAACGATCGACACCCATTTTTACCCTAGTCCAGACATTGCCGCACTACAGGCAGAAGACGCACTCACAGACAGAAGTGGAAATGCCCCATGGCGTTTTGGATACAATCAATACACTAACGTTTCGACATCAGCTGCCGGAACATGGCATACGCTGGCCAATGGCGATCGCTTGTGGCAAGTAAAATTGGTATGCGAAAATGCCTTAACGATCAATTTAACGTTTGAAAACACAACGATTCCAGCTGGCAATTTGCTTTATGCGTTTAACCCGTCAAAAGACTTTATTTTAGGAGCCTTTACGCAAGAACACATTTATGAAGGCCAATTAGGCACCGAACTTATCCCGGGCACGACAGCCGTTTTAGAATATTATGTCCCAAAAGGAAATCCGGTCGGAAATGTTCAAGTGGCCATTGTGACTCATGGTTACCGCAGTGCAAACGAGTTCATGGAAAAAGCATTCGGAAGTTCGGGTGCGTGTAACCACAATGTCAATTGTCCGGAAGGCGCAAACTGGCAAAATCAACGAAATGGTGTGGTAATGTTGGTCTCTGGTTCGAGCGGTTTTTGTTCGGGTTCATTGGTCAACAACACCCAAAACAACGGAAAACCCTACGTACTTACAGCCAATCACTGTTACAGCAATCCGGCAACCTGGATTTTTCGATTCAATTGGCAAGGTACCGACTGCCCGAACCCAACAGCATCTCCAAGTTTTCAATCACTATCGGGCGCTGTTTTGCGTGCACGCGACACCCCTTCTGACTTTTGTTTAGTTGAAATTACTGGTGGTTTACAAGCCGGTTCAGTACCTACTACCTTCACGCCATATTTTAACGGTTGGGACAATTCAGGCAGCACCCCACAAATGGGTTGTGGCATCCATCATCCATCAGGCGATATCAAAAAAATCTCATTTGAAAACGACCCACTCATCTCCACTACTTTCGGAACATGTCCGGCAAACAGCCACTGGGGTGTGACCAATTGGGATACCGGTGTCACGGAAGGTGGTTCATCTGGTTCGCCTTTGTTTGACCAAAACCACCACATTATTGGGCAACTTCATGGTGGTGCCTCGGCCTGTGGAGCTGCTAGTTTGTCTGACGAATATGGCAAGTTTAGTTGGTCTTGGAATCCGGCCGGAACAGACAGTACGAAGCAACTGAAATATTGGCTAGACCCATCCAATTCTGGCGCGGTATTTATCGATGGCTTTGACCCACTTAATGCAACACCGGTAGCGCTTGATGCCTCTATTTCTGCCCCAAGTTTGGTTCCGGTTTCGGTTTGTGCGACAGACTACACCCCAACGTTTACCATTCTGAACAACGGCACAAGTATACTAAGCTCAGCAACCATTACTTATGTGTTGGATGGCGGGGCGCCACAAACAATGAATTGGAATGGTTCATTATCTCAATGGCAATCTCAAGTCGTGACACTCGCCAACGTAAGCCTGACTCCAGGGGCACATACTTTTCAAGCAAGTGTCAGTAATCCGAATGCGGGTACCGACGAAAATCCGGCAAATGATGCGGCAAGTAATTCCATTACAGTCGCTGCAATTGCTGAAACTGCAGGCATGCTAAAAGTAAGTTTACTTACCGACAACTATGCCGATGAAACCTATATGGAACTTAGCGATGCCAACGGTGTCGTTGTTTGGTCGGAAGGAAACGAAAATGTGGCCGGAAATTTTGGGACAGGAAACACGCCTGCCCCGACAGATAATACCAATCCGTTGAGCAACAACACCGCGTATACCTATGATATTCCACTGACTTCATTTGATTGCTATACCTTCACGATCTACGATTACTATGGCGATGGAATGGGAGCCCAACAATGGGGTGGAACAGACGGTAGCCTTAGTCTTTCCAATCACCTCAATGCACTCTTGTATACGCTCCCTGCTCCAGATTTTGGCGCCTCCACTTCTTACACATTCAAAAATGTTTCGGATGCCAGTGTACTGGAATTGAACAATTCGTGGAAATTGTATCCCAATCCAAGCAATGGCTTCATCAACATCGAATGGATGCACCCTACAGCCGTTCAGCTTTCGATTCTTGATATTTACGGCAAACAACTTGAACAACATTCACTTGCTTCAAAACAAGTACAACTTGATGTCAGTTCCTTAAGCGCTGGCACTTATTTTGTGCGTGTTATTTCGGAAAATGGGGCAGTTTCGATGCGACAGTTTATAAAGAAATAAGCGGTTAGCATGGGCGGGCTTTATGTGCACATTCCGTTTTGTCGAAAGCGCTGCACGTATTGTGACTTTCATTTCTCGACCACCTTTGAAAATTACCGAAGCGCGCTTATTGGCGCGCTTTGTCTTGAACTAAAAAATCGTGCTTCAGAAAGCACAGGACCACTTCAAACACTTTATTTTGGCGGAGGTACCCCAAGTTTATTGCGTGCCCCAGAGTGGCAGCAATTGTTCGATCAACTTCATCAATCTTATCTTTTAGAGGCAACTTCAGAGATCACAATTGAAGCAAACCCCGAAGATTTAAACCTTGAGAACTTAATGCTTTGGCGTTCACTTGGCATCAATCGGCTAAGTATCGGGATTCAGTCTTTTGAGAATGAAAATTTGAAATGGATGAACCGCGCCCATGCAGCCACAGATGCGGTTTTAGGCGTAAAGCGCGCCCAAGAATGTGGCTTTAGCAACATTAGTGTCGACCTCATTTATGGCTTACCTGGGCAGCAATTAAGCCATTGGAAACAAGAATTGGAAACACTTCGGAAATTACAGGTGCAGCATCTTTCAGCTTATTGTTTAACTGTTGAACCGAAAACGGCCTTAAATTATTTGGTGCGTCGCAAAAAGCTTCAAGCAGCCGACGAGCTGATCCAGACGGCGCATTACCAATACCTCTTGGAATGGGCCGAAGCGAATGGTTTTGAGCACTATGAGATTTCAAATTTTAGCACGCCCGGACACCAAAGCAAGCACAACCGCTCGTATTGGCAATTCAAACCCTATATTGGCATAGGCCCTTCTGCACATTCGTTTGATGGAAAGTCGCGTCGTTGGAATGTGCGCAACAACACACATTACATACGCAGTGTGGGCAAAACGAACGATTGGTTTGAACGAGAATTGCTCACGAAAAATGAACGGTGGAATGAGCAGTTGTTAGTCGGATTGCGGACCAAGTGGGGCGTGATGCTCAGCGATTTAGAAGGTCCGTTCACAGCAGCAGAACAAGCGACGATTGAAGCCTATTCTAAGCAAGATTTGCTAGTGAAAACACCAACACAACTGTTTTTAACAGAACGAGGTAAATGGCAAGCAGACGGAATAGCTGCAGCGTTGTTTCGGGTCGATTAATCTTGAATTTTTGAAATCCAGACCTGGGTTCCGTCGATGCGGATGGGGCGTTTGATGAACGTGTACTCTTTTAAAATAAGTGCTTTCATGTCGGCCTCTGAAAGATTTTTGTCTTTGAGACCTAGTTGTTTGTACAATTGGGAGCGCTTTGAAAATAAAGCTTCATAAGATCCAACTTGTTGGTGCAAAAACCCAAGGGTTTCTTGGTCAATTGGATTGTTGCGCAAATTGATGAGTTCGTAACCAGACGTGTCGAACGCCTCTAGTAGGCGTCGACACGTGGCACAGGTACTTAAATGATAAATGCGTTTCATGCACAAAATTCGTCGTATGCGGCGCTTAAGTTTGCTGCAATTTGTTGTGCACTACCGCCTTCAATGTGGTGTCTTTCTAAAAAGTGAACCAACTTCCCATCTTTAAAAAGTGCAATGGATGGTGATGAAGGAGGATAAGGTAAAAAATAGTTGCGTGCTTGAGCCGTTGCTTCGGAATCGACACCTGCAAAAACAGTCGCTAAACGTGCAGGTTTGCTACTATGTTGCAATGATAATTTGACACCCGGACGCATATTACCTGCGGCACAACCACAGACCGAATTAACGACAACAAGAAGTGTTCCTTCGGCATTTTGAATAGCGGCATCAACAGCACCAGCTGTTGTTAATTGATCGAACCCAACTGAAGTGAGATCGTCTTTCATTGGTTGAACGAGTTCTGGAGGATACATAACATTAATTTTTTACAAAATTACGCATTGCAGACTGCTTTTATGTCACAAATATGTCATTTCTCAAGCGCTTTTAACAGAAGGTCTGGATGGAGGTAAGTGTAAGTGTATGTTCGCCGTGTTTTTTGGCTTGGTGGCTTCGAGTAGACCGGATGAATACCGAGGAGTTTGCAAAATTTAGCATCTGAGCGCTTTTTTAAAAGTAGTTTAATAAAGCGTTTTGCTTCGGCATAATGTGCCGACTGTTTTACGATGGCTACGGCAAGGCGGTCACAAAAAGGCCCCTTTCCAAATTGCGATAGCATCTTGATTTTTCGATGTTTGTCTTTGCGATAAATTGCTTTTAGATAGGTGTCATAGCGACTTAGTAGCAATTGTGTGTTTTGGATACCAAGGCCAATAAATGCAGTTCGGTAGTCGCGAAAACCACGGTACCATTGGTTGTAATTTTTTTCGTTTTTTCTCCAGATATAGGCAAAATGCGCGCGTACAATTTCTTGAGCGCTTTCGTCTGCAGGGCCCCACAAAAAGGTCTTACTTAAGTCGGTATAGGCGGCCGGTTTGTTCAGGCTGTCGAGGCAATACGAGGCAACGATTGGAATACGCCCTATTTCAAGCCATTGTTTGTTTAAAAAACTGCGAACATGATTTGCGCGTGTCCAGTAAGTTCCGACAGGTTGAAAGGAACTTTTTTCAAGCTTTTTTACCTCTAGCATTGAATTGACACAGATTAAATCAAAGCCTGGAGCCCATGGCCGCTCATGCAATTGTTGTTGAACCTGTGAGGCCTGAAGTTGTACAAAATGAAGCCGAATACCTGTTTGTTTCGCCCAATGCTTGAAGCGAAGTTGTTGGGTTGAATCGATGAAATTACTAGCTACGGTCAGGCTTGGGTGTGGATCCGGACGCGCATCTTCTAGGCCGCAAGCAGCAAGACCAATTAGGCCCAGAAAATAAAAAAGAAAACGTTTAAGCACCAGTTAGTTTTTTAATTTCATTGAGCTTAAGTAAGGCTTCAACGGGGGTGAGTGTATTGACATCTGTATTGACTAATTCGTCGTGAATTTGTTGCAAAACAGGATCATTGAGTTGGAAAAAACTCAATTGCATGTCTGGCTGAATGACCGCACTTGTCGCTTTGCTTTTGGCTTTGCCTTTTTCAGCACCAACACCAGCATGACTCGCTTCGAGGTCTTTTAAAACGGTTTCGGCGCGCTGAATTACGGGGCTAGGCATGCCGGCCATTTTCGCGACATGAATACCAAACGAGTGTGCAGAACCGCCAGGAACAAGTTTGCGCAAAAACAAAACCCGATTGCCCATTTCTTTGACACTGACGTTGTAATTATGAATGCGCTTGAATCGCTTGGCCATTTCATTGAGTTCGTGGTAGTGGGTAGCGAATAAGGTTTTGCAACTTGCTTTTGGATTTTCATGTAAATATTCGGCAATTGACCACGCGATCGAAATGCCGTCGTAGGTACTGGTGCCGCGCCCAATTTCGTCAAGCAAAATTAGGCTTCGGGGCGAGATGTTATTTAAGATACTCGCGGTTTCGTTCATTTCGACCATGAAGGTAGACTCTCCAGAAGAAATGTTATCGGACGCACCGACACGCGTGAAAACTTTGTCAATTAAACCTATTTCGGCAGCATCGGCAGGCACATAGCAGCCCATTTGTGCCATCAAAACAATAAGTGCAGTTTGGCGTAAAATGGCGCTTTTACCACTCATGTTGGGCCCCGTAATCATGATGATCTGTTGCTGCTCATTGTTGAGCAAGACGTCATTGGCGATATAGCTTTCGCCAATCGGTAAGCGTCTTTCAATTACCGGATGGCGGCCATTGACGATCTTGAGTTCAAGCGATTCAGTAAGGTGTGGCTTGCAGTATTTGTGGTCGAGAGACACTTTTGCAAATGAAAAGAGGCAGTCAAGTTGGGCAATGGCTGCGGCATTTTGTTGAATGGGGCCAATGTAATTAGCCATCGCAAAGACCAATTCTTGATACACTTGCTGCTCGATGGCGTAAATTTTTTCTTCTGCGCCTAAAATTTTGTGTTCGTATTCTTTGAGCTCTTCTGTTATATAGCGTTCGGCATTCACCAATGTTTGCTTTCGGATCCAGTCTTCTGGCACTTTGTCTTTATGCGTGTTTCGGACTTCAATATAGTAACCAAATACGTTGTTAAATGCAATTTTTAAACTCGAAATTCCGGTGCGTTCTGATTCGTGGAGTTGGAGTTGCTCTAAATAGTCTTTTCCATTAAAAGAGATTTGTCTTAATTCGTCAAGTACCGGATCACGTCCTTCACAAATGACCATCCCTTTTCCGATTTGGACAGCTGGTTCTGGATGTAAATTGGCATCAATTAACTGAATGAGTGGGGCGCAGGCGTCGAGGCGATCGATGAGTCGCAAAAGTGCGTTGTTTTTCGTCGCTTTTAAGAGCTGTTGAATCGGTTCGATTTGAATTAAAGTGCGCTTCAAGTGTTGGATTTCGCGCGGGTTAACCTTGCCAACAGCTACTTTGGATATGAGGCGTTCGAGATCGCCAATTTCGCGCAAACGTTGTTCGAGTTCGTAACGCAGTTCGGGCAACTCAAGTAGCGCGCTTACGCAATCAAGGCGTTCGTCTATAGGTGCTTTGTCTTTTAGTGGCAATACCAACCATCGCTTGAGCAAACGACCACCCATTGGCGTATTGGTTTGATCAAGAATTTGGGCTAAGGTAAGTGCATTTTCATGTGGCGAATGCACCAATTCGAGGTTGCGTATGGTAAAGCGATCGAGCCACACAAAGCGCTCTTCTTCAATGCGCGAAAGCGTCGTGATGTGCCCGAGACGTTGCTGTTGATTCTCGGACAAATAATGGAAAACAGCGCCAGCGGCAATGATTGCCGCAGGTAAGTTTTCGACGCCAAATCCTTTTAACGAAGCTGTTCCGAAGTGTTTGGTAAGTTGTTCGTTGGCAAAATCGGCGCTAAACACCCAATCTTCGAGTCGAAAACTAAATTGATTGGTGCCGACTTGTTCTGTAAAGGCTTTTGCCTGGCTTTTTTGGTAAATAACCTCAGTCGGTGAAAAACCGCTAATGAGTTTGTCGATGTAATGTTGGTCTCCTTGAGCCACCAAAAACTCGCCAGTAGAAACATCTAAAAACGCAACCCCTATGGCCTGTTTGTCAAAGTGAAGCGCACACAAAAAATTGTTGCTGCGTTGGTCAAGGACTTGATCGTTAAACGAGACCCCCGGTGTGACCAATTCGGTTACGCCACGCTTCACAATTGTTTTGGTTAGTTTCGGATCTTCGAGCTGATCACAAATGGCTACTCGTTGACCTGCTCGCACTAATTTTGGCAAATACGTTTCGAGCGAATGGTGCGGAAAACCGGCCAATTCCATTTCGGCAGCCGCTCCATTTTTGCGTTTGGTCAAGATAATGCCTAGGATTCGGCTCGCCTTGATGGCATCTTCTCCGAAAGTTTCATAAAAATCGCCGACCCGAAACAACAGCATGGCTTCAGGATGCCGCGCTTTGATCTGATTGTATTGTTTCATCAGAGGAGTTTCGCTCGATTTTTCTGGGGATGTCTTAGACACGATAATTCGATTTTTAAAGAGTTAAAGATAGGCCTTTTAAAGGCATCGAAAAAGGGAATTTATCCACAATTTGGCGTATTTTTGAAGGCAAATGAAGTCAGCAGCCACTCACAAACTCAAGCTTTGGGAACTCGATCGTGTTTCTGAAGAACAATTCAAGAAACAAGAAAAATTTCCGCTTGTTTTGGTGCTTGACAGCATTCGTTCGTTGAACAATATTGGCGCCTTTTTTCGGACTGCCGATGCCTTTAATGTCGAAAAAATAATTTTATGTGGCATCACGGCGTGTCCGCCTCATCGCGACATTCATAAAACGGCACTGGGCGCCACTGAAACGGTTAGTTGGACCTACGTCCATGACATTACCGAGGCCTTAAATCAATTGAAATCTGAAGGCTACAGTTTGTGTACGATCGAACAAACGGCCCAAACCACTTTTTTACAACACAGCCATCAGCTTCCTGAAAACCGCTTTGCACTCATTTTTGGCAATGAAGTCGATGGCGTGTGTCAGCAAGCCGTTGATGCCGCCGACCACATCATCGAAATTCCGCAATTTGGCACCAAGCATAGCCTGAATGTCAGTGTTTGTGCAGGCATCGTTATTTGGGAATTTGTAAAACGTTACATTTCATAGGTCATGCGTTATTGGGCCACTTTTTTCGTTTTTTGGCTTCTTTCTCCCTCTTTTGCGCAGCAAAAAAACATTCAGTTACTTGATCACTGGTTTACCGACACGTTAGTCACAGCGAATTCTAGTCAAGTGCGCTTTTCGAGTTGTTGGGGTTTTACCTGGGACGGCAAAGAATATGGCGTCATTGGCTCTACAGAAGGCGCTCATTTTTTTGAGTTAAGCGCAGCCGACACCTTTCGTTTTGTCGATTTTGTTCCCGGCCGTTTTGCCTCGGCACAGGCCATCACCCGCGAATACAAGCATTACCAACACTATGTCTATGCTAGCTGCGACGAAGGCCCGAGTAGTTTGCAAATTATTGACATCAGTACGTTGCCCGATTCTGTTCATGTAGTGGCCGATTTGCAAGATGCTTGGTTTGGGAAAAGTCACAACCTTTTTGTCGACAGTGCCAATGCCTTGCTTTACCTCACATTGGTGACTCCAATTGTCAATTCGATTGAATTAAGTAAAGTGCCAATGCGTGTTTATTCGCTGCAAAACCCAACCCAACCACAATTGTTATGGGAAGGCCCACAAGACATTCCTGAAGTTCACGACGTGTATGTCCGGAACAATATTGCTGTTTTGAATTGTGGCTTTGATGGCATTCGGGTTTATGATTTTAGCAACCCAAGCCAGCCCATTTATAAAAGTAATTTAACGGTTTATCCGCACCAAGGATACAACCATCAAGGGTGGCTAAGCCCAGATGGCAGTACGTATGTTTTTGCCGACGAAACGGCAGGCTTGCCCCTAAAAAAAGCGGAAGTCTTGAGCAATTGGAACCTTCAAATTGTGGGGTATTTTCAGACCGAAAACACGCCTTACCCCAAAACGCCACATAACGTTCAGCTCGACGCGCATTTTGCATTTGTTTCGTATTACAATGATGGCTTGCGCATCTTTGACTACACGTGTCAGCCGGTTCGAGAAGTGGCGTATTTTGACACCTACCAAGATGGCCCACTCACCAATAATTATTCGATGTGGGGGGCATGGGGGGTTCATGCATTATTGCCGAGCCAACGCATTTTAATTTCGGATCGCAATAATGGATTTTTTCTTTTTCGGTTTAATCGCGCCCTATTTGAAACACCAGCTGCGGCAGACTTTACACTCTACCCAAATCCGAGCGAAAGTGGGTTTAGTGTCCGAAGCCCCGAAGATGCACTTACTGATTTTACAGTAGACCTTTTCGATTTAAATGGAAAGTTGCTGTGTTCAAATCGCATCAAAAACCAAAGTGTGTATGGCTTTGAAGCGCCCTTAGCGAACGGCGTTTATGTTGTTCGCATCCACTGGATGGACGAGTTTGGCGATATGCAGTTTAAGCATATCCGCTGGGAAAAAATAGGGTCGTAAACGAATATAGGAAACGCGTTATCCAATAAAGCGAACGACTAACAACTCACCTTCTTTACTTACTTTCAGTAAATTGTTTTTAGTCAGGAATTTGAGGCTAGTGTCCCAAAGTTTGTTACTCATATCAAAGCCAGCGCGCAAGTCGCCGAGAAGGCACTCTTTTTCCGTTTCCATTTTTTGTAAAATGGCGGCTTCACTTTCATTAAGCTTGATTTTTACAGACTTGATTTCTGGGCGCATTTGTGGGAAAAACAAGACTTCTTGGATCGAAGGATTGTTTGTGAGGTACATAATGAGGCGGTCCATACCGATACCTAAACCACTGGTTGGCGGCATGCCGTATTCGAGTGCTCGCAAAAAGTCTTGATCGATAAACATGGCTTCATCGTCGCCGCGCTCTTGCAAACGCAATTGCTCTTCAAAGCGTTCGCGCTGGTCTATTGGGTCGTTGAGTTCTGAATAGGCATTCGCCACTTCTTTACCACACACCATCAGTTCAAAGCGTTCGGTCAAACTTGGGTCTTCGCGGTGCACTTTACAAAGCGGTGACATTTCTTTCGGATAATCGGTAATAAAGGTCGGTTGGATGTAATTCCCCTCACATTTATTCCCAAAAATTTCGTCAATGAGTTTTCCTTTTCCCATCGTTTCATCGACTTCAATTCCCATGCCTTTGGCCGCTGTGCGCAATTCGTCTTCTGTTTTACCTGCAATATCAAATCCGGTAAAATCAATAATTGACTGGCGCATCGTGACGCGTTTGTAGGGTGCTTTGAAATCGATACGGTGCTCGCCAAATTGTGCAATAGTAGTGCCATTAACGGCAAGAGCACAGTGTTCGAGCAAGCGCTCTGTAAAATCCATCATCCAGTTGTAGTCTTTGTAGGCTACATAAATTTCCATCGCTGTAAATTCCGGATTATGGGTGCGGTCCATGCCTTCGTTTCTGAAGTTTTTCGAAAACTCATAAACGCCTTCAAAGCCTCCGACAATTAGTCTTTTGAGGTACAATTCATTGGCGATGCGCATGTACAATGGAATGTCAAGCGCGTTGTGGTGTGTAATAAACGGACGGGCAGATGCACCACCCGGGATGGCTTGTAAAATTGGCGTTTCAACTTCCATGTAACCGGCCTCATTAAAAAACTGGCGCATGGCATTGAACAGCTTGGTGCGTTTGACAAACACTTCTTTGACATGGCGATTTACTACTAAGTCGACATAGCGTTGGCGGTAGCGCAATTCTGGATCTGTAAAGGCATCGTGTACGCGACCTTCGGCATCAGTTTTTGGCAAGGGTAAAGGACGCAATGATTTGCTCAGGATGCTAAACTCAGTGACGTTCACTGAAATTTCACCCACCTGTGTTTTAAATACGGTTCCTTTGACGCCAATGAAATCGCCCAAATCGAGCAATTTTTTAAAGACTTCGTTATAAAGCGTTTTGTCGTCTCCGGGGCAAATTTCATCGCGGTTAAAATAGACCTGAATGCGCCCAGAAGCATCTTGTAATTCAGCAAAGGAGGCTTTACCCATGATACGTTGCGAGAGCATTCGGCCAGCCAAACACACCTGTTTACCCTCTTCAAAAACTGCTTTTAAATCTTCGGCATATGCCGTGACAGGATAAAGCGCCGCCGGATACGGGTCGATGCCTAAATCACGCAATTTTTGGAGTGATTCGCGGCGTAAGAGTTCTTGTTCGGAAAGTTCTGCTTGACTCATGTAAAACTGAATTAGGACACAAAGATAGGCATATTTTGACGCCTATTTGGAACTTAAGACTTGCCTTTTTCGAGGATTGCCGTTGTGGAATAGCCCGCAACAAGGTCAATGGTGCGCACCTCGCCCCCAGATTGCCTAACACTATCGGACCCGACAATGTAGCGTTTTGCATGAGGGTCTTGTTCGTTGGCGTCGTAATCGGCCCCCTTGACAAGCACATCTGGTTGCAACGATTTGATCAGGGAAAGTGGCGTTGCATCGTTAAAAAAGACGACCGCATCGACAAAAGAAAGTGCAGCTAAAACAATGGCGCGTGCATCTTGTGGATTTATAGGACGATTGGGTGCTTTGTCTAGCATTCGGACCGAAGCATCGGTGTTGATCGCTACAATAAGTTTTTGTGCGCAGTCGGCCGCTTTTGCCAAATACGTCACATGTCCAAGGTGCAGCACATCAAAACAACCATTGGTAAATGCGACTGTCAGACCTTGTTCATGGCAAGTTTTGCGCCAGGCAATTGCTTGCTCTGGTGTCATGAGTTTCGCGCTTAGCGCTGCGAAATGGTTTTTCATGAACTGAAATTAAGAAATTTCGACAAAAATCAGGAAATGCGATTGGTTTCTTCGTTCGGGAACACCAACGAAGGCTTAAAAGACTTGGCTTCTTCAAAGTCCATTTGTGCATAGCCAATGATAATAATGATATCGTTAATGGCCACCTTGCGTGCAGCTGGTCCGTTCAAACAAATCATCCCAGAATCGCGATCGCCTTTGATCACGTAGGTCTCAAAACGTTCGCCATTATTGATGTTCACAATCTGAACGCGCTCGCCTTCGATGAGGTTTGCGGCATCCATTAAAGATTCATCAATGGTGATACTACCAATGTAGTTCAGGTCAGCTTGTGTGACGCGAACACGGTGGATTTTGGATTTTAAAACGTTGATGTACATAACTATTTGCGCGGCAAAAATAAAGCAAATAAACGGATTAGCACAACATATTGTCAATGAGTCTTACCTCGCCACAATAGGCAGCAATACAGCACACTTGTTCCGCTTGCCATTCGTTTAAAGAAATCAAGGTTTCAGGGTCTGCAATTTCGAGGTACTCGAGCCGAAGCTCACTTGAGGCTACTTTTTGTTTGGCTTCATGCAACACATCGTTAAGCGGGCGTTTGTGTGCCGCGTTTTTAAGTTCATTTAACACCGCTATCAAAATAAGGGAAGCTTTTTTCTGCGCCTCGGTTAAGCGCAGGTTGCGGCTACTCATGGCCAATCCGTCGTTTTCACGACAGGTTTCACAAGGGATAATTTGAATGGGAAATTGATAGAAGCGCGTCAATTTCTGGATGACGGCTAATTGTTGAAAATCCTTTTTGCCAAAATAGGCACGTTGCGGCAGCACGATTTTAAAGAGTTGATGCACCACCTGTACGACACCTTCAAAATGCCCTGGCCTGAACTTTGCCTCCATGACTTCGCCAAGTGTGCCAAGCGGCATGGGCTCTAGTATAAAATTTTCGGGGTACATTTCATCTACACTAGGTGCAAAAACATGCACGTTTTTGAAAGCATGAAGTTTTTCAAGGTCTTGTTCGAGTGTGCGTGGATAAGCCGCTAAATCACTTGGATTGTTAAATTGTTTTGGATTGACAAAAATACTGACCACCACCACATCGTTTTCAGCACAGGCTTGTTGGACTAACGTGAGGTGCCCATAATGCAAGGCGCCCATTGTCGGGACAAAACCAATTGAACGACCTTCGGCTTGCTGCTGCCGACTCCAATTGTTCATTTCGTTACGGGTAACAAATGTTTGCATCTGTTCGTCTGTTTAACTGTCTTGCCGACAAAGCTATTGCTTTTTAGGATAGTTCATGATTAATTCGTAATTTTGCTCTACTACTCAATTGAATGGAAAAGAAGAAAATCCTTTTTATCTCCCAAGAGATATTTCCTTTCTTACCAAAGTCCGAAATTTCTGCCAGCGCCCGCCGCGTGACGCAAGCAGTCCAAGATGCAGGCAAGGAAATCCGTGTGTTTACACCACGCTTTGGCGCGATCAACGAACGTCGCCATCAATTACATGAAGTGATCCGTTTGTCGGGCCTTAATATTTCAATCGATGACCACGATCATCCTTTGATTATTAAAGTGGCGTCTGTTGCTGCGGCACGCATGCAAGTGTATTTCATTGACAACGACGATTATTTTAAGCGCAAAACCACGCTTGCAGAAGAAAATGGCGACCCGCATCCCGATAACGATGAACGCTCGATGTTTTTCTGTCGTGGCGTTCTAGAAACAGTCAAGAAATTAGGTTGGCAGCCCGATGTCATTCATTGTCATGGATGGTTAACCGGCATGATGGCCCTTTACATCAAGCACATTTTTAATAAAGATCCGCATTTTAAGGACACAAAAGTGGTGTACAGTTTGTACAACGAAGACTTTTCTACACCTTGGGACGCGCGTTTTTCTGAAAAATTGGCCTTCGATGGTTTTCCTAAAGAAGTTGTCGAGCAATTTGCAGATACAAGCTTTGAAAACCTGTCCCGTATCATGATTGCACATGCCGATGGTGTCAATATCGCAACCGAAGATCTTCAGGCAAATTTGCGTGCCCTTTACGATGCAAGTCCAGCATTAAAACTTGACTACATCGCCGAAGAGCATCAAGGAAAAGAACTTTCTGCCTTCTTTGATAAGGTAATTGAAGCAGGTGTAATTGCCTAATTTCTAGGGATGAAAAGAGCTGTTTTTGCCGCGTTCGCATTGGTTCTTTTGGTGGCTTGTCAAAAGAAAAACCCCGATTTAGGAAAAGAAATCATTGATCAAAATGCCTTGCTCAACGGGATCACTACCGATACCTTTGACTTAATTACCTATACCATTTTAGAAGACTCAGTCGAAACTAAAAATGCGCCAAATGTATTGTTGGGTTCTTATGTCGACCCAAAATTCGGTAAAGTTGAAGCATCAGTATTTACCGAGTTGCGGTTGCCAGGCCTCAGCCCAAACTTTGGAACCTTAAGCAGCATTCAAATCGATTCGTTTGTATTGGCACTAGAATATGTGGGGTATTATGGCGATCTTACTGCCCAAGAATTTGCTGTTTACGAACTCGATGATACCCTCGAAAATGCTGCCGAAAAGAAATACTATCAATTTTCGAGTATCGCAACCAAAACAACAAATTGGATGGCAGCGGGTCAAAGCAGCATCGTTCCAGACCCAATCAATCCGACAATATTAGCGGGCAAAGAAGTGGATCCTCAATTGCGTTTGCACCTAGACACCATGCGTGCCTGGGACATCATCAATGCCACTGCCACGAACCCAAGTGCATTTGCTTCGAATGCCGCGTTTCAAAATTACCTGAAAGGAATCAAAGTTGCGGTTAACAATCCAACACAAAGCACAGGAAAAGGAGGCATTCTGTACCTAGACATCAACAATAATCCGGCGTCAAAAATGACGATTTATTACCGAAAAGATGGCGTACCTAAAACCTACGATTTACTCATCAATTCTTACTGTGCCGATTTTTCAAACATCGATCATCAAAGTACCGGTACCGCGGCCGACGCAGTTGTCCAAGACTCCACATTGGGGCAAAGCACCTTCTATGCACAAGCCAATAAGCACCGCGCAATGGTCAAAATTCCTGGTCTTGACAACTTGCCTTCCAACATTGTGATTCACCGTGCCGATTTACTGTTACCGGTTCAGTTTCAGACAGGTTACCGCTACAAACCGGGATCAAAAGTCACGGCAGCAACCAAAGTAAAAGCCACTGACTATTATTACACATCATTAGGTGTTACGGGCTCTTATTCAGATTCAAAAAAGCAATTTGAAATTGATTTGCGTGCGTATGTGCAAGCAATGGTAGCAGGCAAAATAGACAATACGGGCGTGTTGGTCTCGCCGTTGTATTTCCGTAATTCTGCCGAGCGCATCATTTTCAACGGGCAACTTTCTAACAACAAGAAAAGCCCGAAATTGATACTTACTTATACAACTTACTAAACTATGTGTGGAATCGTTGCATATATTGGCAAAAAGGAAGCATATCCGATTGTCATTAAGGGATTGAAACGTCTTGAATACCGCGGTTATGATAGCGCTGGTGTTGCACTTCTAAACGAAGGCGCTTTAAATGTGTACAAACGTGTCGGAAAAGTAAGTAACCTTGAAGCTTTTGCAAGCACACAAAACTGCAGTGGCCATGCTGGAATTGGACACACTCGTTGGGCCACACACGGCGAGCCTTCCGATGCCAACTCGCATCCACATACCTCTATGGATGGCAAAATTGCGCTCATACATAACGGCATCATCGAAAATTACGATGTCATCAAAAAAGAGTTGCTCAAACACGGATATGTGTTTAAAAGCGAAACAGATACTGAAGTGATTGTCCATTTAGTGGACCACATTCAAAAACAAGAAAACGTATGGTTTGGCGAAGCATTGCGCTTGGCATTAAACCATGTAGTTGGTGCTTATGCAATTGTTGCACTTTCTAGCGACTTTCCAAATCGCTTGGTTGCGGCACGTAAAAGTAGCCCGCTTGTTGTTGGGATTGGTTCAGAAGGCGATTACTATTTAGCATCTGATGCCACACCCATTGTCGAATACACCAAAAAAGTGGTTTACCTCGACGATGAAGAAGTAGCAGTGATCGATCTCGAAGAAGGCTTGAAATTGTATGACATTTCGGACCAACAAAAAACACCCTTTTTCCAAGAACTCGAACTTGAATTGGAGGCACTTGAAAAAGGAGGTTACGAGCATTTCATGCTCAAAGAAATTCATGAGCAACCCCGTTCAATTTTAGATTGTTTCCGTGGGCGTTTAAATTCAGAAGAAGCCTGGGTTTCATTAGGAGGTTTACGCGATTACGAGCAAAAAATGATTTCGGCAAATCGCTTAATTATTGTTGCCTGTGGCACCTCTTGGCATGCCGGTTTGGTGGGTGAGTACCTCATTGAAGATTTGGCCCGCATCAATGTCGAGGTCGAATATGCCAGTGAATTCCGCTACCGCAATCCGATTTTAAATGAAAACGATGTCGTAATCGCGATTTCGCAATCGGGCGAAACAGCCGATACACTTGCGGCACTCGAATTGGCCAAATCAAAAGGCGCTACAATTCTTGGAATATGTAATGTGGTGGGCTCTTCCATTTCGCGCATTACAGATGCAGGTTCGTATACTCATGCGGGTCCTGAAATCGGCGTAGCTTCTACGAAAGCATTTACAGCCCAAGTAACTGTCCTGACATTAATGGCCCTCTCGTTGGCCTACAAAAAAGGAACTATTGCTGAATCTCAATTCCGTCAATTATTGGCCGAACTTGAAGCGATTCCTGAAAAAGTGCGTCGTGTCCTTGAGTCAGATCCTGAAATCGAGAAAATCGCAGCGATTTATAAAGATGCAAGCAATGCGCTTTATTTAGGTCGTGGCAGTTCATTTCCGGTCGCATTAGAAGGCGCGCTTAAGCTTAAAGAGATTTCTTACATCCATGCGGAAGGTTATCCGGCGGCTGAAATGAAGCACGGACCAATCGCCCTTATCGACGAAAACATGCCAATTTTTGTCATTGCGACACATGGCAATTCCTACGAAAAAGTGGTTTCGAACATTCAAGAAGTGAAAGCCCGTAAAGGAAAAGTCATTGCGATTGTAACGGAAGGCGACACTCAGGTAAGACACATGGCCGATCATGTGATTGAAATCCCGGAAGTCAATGAATTTTTGGTGCCTTTAGTAGCGACCATCCCTTTCCAATTACTTTCTTATCACATTGCCGTCATGCGCGGCTGCAACGTAGACCAACCCCGCAATTTAGCGAAGTCGGTAACGGTGGAGTGATGACGAAAGGTGGTGATTTGATCCCCCTGTGTTTTCAATAGTTTCAGCCTTATTTGGTGTAATTCCACCCCTCTTTAAAACCGCATTATCTGCTCTTAGAATTTCCCCCACGCTTCGCAGCACGGGCAATCTGAAATTCACTCGCACACGATGCAGTTTTTGCGATGGATCGTAATTAACCAAAATGTCTTTTACAACCCCATTTATTAATCGCTTCTTTTTATTGTCGCTTAAATTATCAGTGGCATTAAACTCCACACCAAATTGATCAATCCAGTCCAACCATAATTGATGATTGCCTAATT